>SLPX01000323.1 GCA_007131745.1 Myxococcales bacterium | reverse complement strand
GGGAAACATGAACAAAAGCTCCGAATCGCCGCTAAGCTGCTTGCGAAAGGATATTCACCAAAAGAAGTCTCTGAAATAGTAGAGCTTGAAGAAAAAGAGATTCACAAACTGCTTCATTGATTTCTCACCGCTAATGACGGAGGGGGCGAGCCGGAATGTCGTTTTACGGCAAACCGAAACCGAACAAGCCGGTCATGCTGCAAGAACGGGGCTGCTGAGACGGCGGAAGGTCGTGGTAGAAAACCCGGACGAGGCAGAGGCCGTTGGGAGGAGCGGTGGGCCCGGCAAGGGTTCTGTCTCGTGCGGCCAGTGCGTCCCGGACGTCTTCGGGGGTAATCTTGGCGTTTCCCGCGGCGACCAGGGTGCCGGCCATGATTCTGACCATGTTTTTCAGAAACGCGGGTCCGGTGACATCAATGAAAACAAGATCGTTCCAGCTCGCTATTTGGACGTTTTCCACCCTTTTTACAGCATCCGGCCGGTTGCAGTCGACAGCGCGAAAAGAAGTGAAATCGTGAGTGCCCACAAGGTAGGAAGCCGCGGCCCGCATCGCGTCCAAATCAAGGGATGGGCCCACCCGCCAGGAATAGCGATTCAGGAAAGGGTTTTCTACATAGGAGTTGTTTATAGCGTAACGGTAGGTCTTGCGACAATGCCACATCCTCGCGTCGAATGAGAGGGGAACCTCGGATGCAGCCTGCACGGAAACGGTGCGGGGAAGAGATGCGTTGAGGCCTTTTTTGTAGCCTTCGAGGGGAATGGTGGAGTCGGTGAAAAAAGCCGCCGGGTGGCCGCAGGAATGAACTCCCGCATCCGTTCTACCTGAGCTTCGGATCCTCACGCTGCGCTTTTCCATCAATTCCAACGCGGCTTCCACCTCTCCCTGTATGGTGGGGGCGTTGGGCTGGACCTGCCAGCCGCTGAAATCGGTGCCGTCGTATGCTATCGAAAGCAGGATGTGCCTCGATGAAGAGGATTCGGCAAACATTGAGACTACACCCGGGCGTCAGAATTCAATGGCCAATCCCGCGAAAAACGTGGCGGGCATACCGATATGCATTCGATCTCCCCTGCCCCAGCGAACCTGGGAGTGAACAAACTCACAAAAGATATAGCTGTGGTTGATGCCGAGTTCGTTGTCCATCGTTTTGGCGGCTCCGGGTTCAAGAAAATCCAGCTGCAATGCCAATCCGATGTTTATCTGGTAACCAAAAGTTCCACCGCGGGCTTTCCCGCCGCCCTCGCCGAATCGGGCTGTTTTGCCGTCCGGTCCCTCGATCCACCACAACGCGTAGACGCCGCCTGCCTTGATATACGGAACAAGGGGAACGCTCCATGTCCTGGCCGCGTAATCCCACCGGTAGACCGCCTGTAACACCAGGGGCATGATATTCAGTGCGGTCCTGTCGCCCGAGGCGATCCATGGATTCAACTCCGGGTCATAAGGCTGCTCCGGGTCTTCCTGCACCAGGGAATATCCTCTTATTCTGAAAAACCCGACGGATCCCGCAATCCCGAGAGCGCCGTGTCCTTTCCAAAGATGCATGTCCAGCTCAATCGCGCTCATAGCAGCAGTGCCCGGCCATCTTCCACTGCAGGATCTTCCCGGAGGACAGGCAAAAATGTCGTAATATGGTTCTCCGGAAAGCCCGGGTTCGGAATCAACCGCAGGTTTGTACGGGCCGAACTTGATCTCCAGCATCCACCTCCGCGGGCTGGGCTCGCGACGGTAGTCCATGGCAAGAAAATCCCCGGGCGGATCCTCTTTGGAACCTTCTTCCTTTGCCTCGACCGGATCTTCGGACCGGGCCGCGGGCGAATCTTCAGTGGCGGGCGGATCTTCAACGGCAGGAGTTTTTTCGGGTTCCGATTCTTTTTCCACGGAGGGTTGTTCCCCGGTAGAGAGCGGATTTTCTGCATCCCCGCCATCGTACTCTTCGGCGATCCCGTGATCCTGGACTTCGGCGACATCTTCGTCGCTATGGTCATCTGCCAGGCCTGAAGCCGGCGCAGAAAACAACAGAACCATCAACACAAAGAATGGTTTCATTCCCGGCAGAAGCAAAAAGCGGCTTTGTCGCCAGTTGGCTTTTGTGTTTTGTTCGGATTTAGAACGCATCGACCGCCCCTTTCTCAGGAGCTTGTTTCGCTTTTCCCGCAGAAACCTTTTGCCTTCGTTTTTTCCACCTTCCACCGGCTGCGACCAAGCCCCAGGCGGCCAATCCAAGAATGAAAAGAAAAGCGGGGCCGCCCAGGTTGACCCACAAAAACGCCGCGCCTACACACGGCAGCAAGAGCAATCTCAGCGCCACCCTGGCAGGTCCGCTGTTTTCAAAAGGCCTCGCCAAACTGCGACCGTTTTTATAGTACCAGTTCACGAATGAACGGCCGGTGGCACTCGAAACCAGGATTTCATCCCGAAACCTGCGAAAAATCCGCACGTGGCTGTGCCGGTAGGAACCGTACGCGGCCGTGGCCAGGAAACAATAACCGCCCTCTCCGGATCCGCCCGAAGCCCTGTAGTGTTCGGCGAAGTCCGTCGTGGGCATTGGAGTCGCAACCTCTACATTTGAAATGGCACTCACGTTGCGGGTTCCATCCACCGCCACCACCGCGACTCTCACCTCGACGCCGTTGGGAAGACCGCCGATTCTGATGTCCCGGGCCGTCGGCCCGGTGGAGCCGCAAACAAAACAAGCCCTGGGATAATTTCCTTCTACCAGGTTTCCGAAACATCCTTCGGGCATGGTACTTCCGTCCACCGATTCGTTTGCATCCGGAACCGCTCCATCCACTTCCACGAACGCGTCCTCCTCTCCACCGTCCAAGTCTTCAACGCCCGCGTCATCTTCTACGCCTGCGTCGGGTGTTTCTTCAGGTTCCGGGATGTCGTATGGAGTCAAATCTTTGCCACATACCTCGTATGTGGTCGTCCAGTCGGCTTTTGACGTTGACGAAACCTCGGGAGCAACCCCGTTTATTTCACAAAGCACGTTGTAGAATTCAATGTCTTCGTCACCGATTTCGGGCCGTTCCCATTTCACTATCACCGCGCTCTCGCCCCCTTCGGCGGAAGTTATTGTCGGAATTCCCGGGGGTTTCGTATCGAAATTTATGGGATAAGAAGCCACTGTTTGATCCCGTTCGGGTGTCATGAAAACAAACAGTGTCGAGGTTGCTCTTGCTTCACCGCAAATCCCTTCCATGGGATCCACGATGTAATTCACTGGAATGTATATATTTTGTTGCCTGTTGAATTTTGAATAATTTATGGAATCCAGCTCGTAGCAATCCGGACGGCTCACGGCCTCGTTGCAGTAATTTCCAAGCAGAAAATAGACCTCCTGATCGTAATAAGGCCCCGGAGAAGTTATCCCTACATAGAAACTGTATCTTCCGTCGGTGCTGTGCGAATCACAAAGACACCTGGACATGTTGAAGAAACGGGACAATTGAACCTGATTCAGATCATCTTCTTCAACGCCGTCGTAAGGTTTGAAAGTAAAACTCTGAGCCCCCGCGGTCTGCGAAACAAACAAGCCAAGGATAAACAAAAAGCGTAGTCTCATGGTACCTCCGGACAAAACAGTCTTCCATGGTTATATGCAACTAAAGTGCCACGGGCAAGCTTTGACGCACAAATTATCCGATTCTTTGCAAGAATATCCGAAAACCGGGCTTCCTGAATCACATTTTTCCGAAATAGCTTTAAAAACACACTTGCAAAACCCCGGCTCCAAGCAGGGGTACATGACATTTTGTCAAACCCTTGCGTGCTTCAGCCTGCGAGGTTGTCACACTGTCATGCGATCCGCGCCAATCCGGCCAGCGCTCTTTCCACCAAGGAGCGGACGGTGGCGGGATCCCCGCGTCCATAGCGCGCCGAATAATAGGCTTCAGTTACTTCAATTATCATCTCTGCGGCTCCAAAACCCGATCGTGATAAACCGGATGCGAATTCACGCGGTGTGTCACAAGCGCGCTTTTTATACCCTTTTTTTTCAAGCGCTTTCAAAAGGCGCTCATAAGCTCCTCCTGCAGGATCGGTCTTCCTCTTCTCTTTTCGCCCAAGCATGCTTTTAGCGCGCCCGGACGCCATGCCGTAGACAAAAAACAGGACAAAGCCCAGCAAAACAGACAATGCAATCCACCGTAAAAACTTCCACGCGGATCCGAATGAAGACCGCCCTCCGACCCACTCCCTCGCACCTGATGCGAGAGACCACTGGGTATGAACGTCATAGTCGACGATCCATCTCAGGTATGCCAACCTGAAGCTGTCCAGCCACAGTTCGAGCCTTGCAAAAAAACCCGTTTCGCGAGCGGGAACCCTGCCCGCAGCGGGAGTGGGGTCAAACGCGATCCATCCCCCTTCCGACTCCAGATAGACTTCCACCCATGCATGGGCGTCTCCCTGCCTGACCCCCAAAAAATTTCCATATTCGTTCCATTGGCCCCCAAGGAAACCGGTTACAAGACGTGCCGGCACATCCATCGCTCTGGCCAGGAGAACAAGCGCGGATGCGTAATACTCGCAATGGCCTGATTTTTCCTGCAATAAAAAATGCACCACCGGATCGTGGCCCCGGGGAACCCGCGCCAGGTTCCTTGAATAGACAAAGCCGTTTGACTCGGACATGTAACGCATGGCCGCAACCACTCTTTGCCTTTCATTCATGCCCTTTTTTTCCAGTCGTGCGGCCAGGTCGTAAAAAGATCGGGGCAACCCCGCGGGCAGGGCAAGATATGCTTTCCTTTCCAGCCCGGTCAGAGGATGAACGTTCTGAGTTTTTCCGACATAGGATTTTCCTTTTTGGACAGAAGATCGGCCGGAGTATCTGACGATATTGCCGGGGTCGGGATGATCCGGTATCAATCCGTGTGTAACAACGGACTCGGCCCCCGTTCCGGGCAATTTGCCTTCCAGAGACACGGCCAGAGGAGGGTCCATCATCGGCAACACCGAGCCCACAAGGGGCATCAGGACGACCTCGTATTCCAGCGCATTGTCAAGTTCTTCTCTTAATCTCTTCTTCTCCGCAACACTCCCCGGGAAACCGCGTAACACCGTCCATCCGCCGGAGCGGTGCACCAGCGCCCTGGGAAGATTGGATGAACGGCTCCACCGACCTTCGATATACCTGTCAAAAGTCATCGCACGCCATAAAGTGGTGGTGACGGACCCGGGATCGACTTTTCGGGAAAAAGTCACCCGCATCACCATGCGGGGATTGTCCCTTATCAGGCCGTGTTTTCCCAGCTCCACGTTTTCGCTGAACCCTAGCATGGGCGTGCCGCCCCGGGGCCCCCACCCCCCTCGGGTCAAACCTATCCGCGGAAATAACAAAAAGAAAATCCCTGAAAACAAGAGCACTGATAATGCGCCTGCTCCCGTCAATCCAAAAAAAGACCACCCAACGATACGCCGGGATCGCAGGACCCTGTCTACTGCCACCCTCTCCGATGAAGCATTGTCGGAATGCTTGAGCAGGTAATTTTCTTCCATTTCTCGGCGGAGCTGAAAAAGGGTCAAACTCCAGACACCGAAAACCGTGTGAAGTGCGAAACAAAAAATGTAGGAAGGCCCCATGTTGACAGCCGCGCCTGCAATTAAGGCCATGAGCGAAAGGACATAAAGCTGGATGTAATCATTGCCTTTTCGCCTGTTGTAAAGCTTGTTGATCATCAGAAAAAGAAGAAAAAACACGGCCGATTGCAGGAAATCTCCTCCCAGCAGCGCCTGGGCGACACTCAGTGCAAACGCACCCAACGTAGCCATTGTCCAAGCTGTTTCCCATATCCGGCTCCTCATCAGCGAAACGGGCGCGAAAAACGCTCCGACAAACGCGGCGATCAAGAAAACAGACATAAGGGCCGGAATTTCTCCGGAAAGCAGCACCGCTCCAATGGAAGACAAAACCATGAGAAACGTTGCCGTCTTGTGCGCTGCAGCAAACTTCATATTCGGCTACTCCCCCCAAGATCGAGCGACCGGCCGAATCCTTCAACTCCGACAAAATTAGACGACAGGATCGCAACGCCCTTCACCCCCACTAATATTGCAAGATCCGAAAACCCATGATGATGCATGCCCAGCGGCGCTTCTCCGTCTTCATATGACAGAAGGGCCAAAAACCTCATGACCGCTCCAACATGCATCCGGCCGCTGCCGAAAGGAACGTATCCCGATCGAGTCACCACCGAAACATCGAGTCCCTTGCCGGAAAAAAACCCGGCCAGGTATGCTGCCTGCCCGATTGCAGTCTCAATCGCTTCGGATGCCCTGAGATAACTCCCACCCTCCCCAGGTTTAAGTTCATTGTCCAGGTAGATCACGACCCGGTCGGCCGCGGCGTCTTCGTACTCCCTGACAACAGTACGGTCCAAATGAGCAGATGCCCTGTGATAGATCTGCCTGGGATCATCGCCCGGACGGTATTCCCTCAAGCCGAAAGGATCTCCGTGCCGTTTCATCCGTTTTCTTGAACCGTAGCCGGACAGGTTGGACACCGCGCCCGGCGGCACATTCACTTTGATAGGACTCGGATATACGATTACTTCTCCTTCAAAATGTACAAACAAGGATTTCCTGAGCAATCCGAACGGAAACTTCGTAGACAGCTTGAATCCGGGGAATTTGTACTTCCCCCTGCGAGGAAATGCATGCCTGTACGAAGTGGTTTGCCTCCGCCCCGCCGGAATTTTGAGAAAGAAACAACGCTTATCCATTAGTTGTCCCTCAAGCATGTCTTCCACTTCGACTGCAAAAGATGGAAGCACCCTTTTCTTGTTTCTCACTGAAACGCCCATGAGAAAAGGTTTGCAGGACAGCATTTCCAGAGGAGGATGACGCCTGGGTTCGAGAGCGCGCAAAGCCGTCTCAGCCATGAACCCGCTTAGAAGTATCATCCCGAGCATCATTCCAAGAACCAGGAAAAGAAGATTATTCCCCGTGCGAAGAGCAGCCAGCCCAACCCCGAGCGTTATTGCCAGATAATACCACCCTTGCCTGGTTATGCGAAACCGGGGACGTTGCTTTCCGTCTTTTGCCGAAACAGGACCGGATCCGACGGTATAAGATCCGCCCTGAGATCTCGTTGCCATCTATCCATCCGCAAAGAGTGAAAACAAAACTGAAACCATCACAAAGGCACGGCTACCTTGTCCAAAATATCGTTCAAAACACTCTCCGACTCTCTGCGCGTTCGAGCCGGGGTATCCTGAAACGCCGACAACACCACCCTGTGGGCCAATACAGGCAAGGCCGTTTCCTTGAAATCATCGGGAAGACAATAATTTCTTCCCATGACCAGAGCGTTTGCCCTCGCGGCCTGGTACCAGGTTTTAGCTCCTCGAGTGGAAACGCCGAGCGAAAGCCGGTCGGAAACCCTTGTCTCCTCGACCACTCTCATCATATAGGCGCACAAAGATTCATCTACCTCTACATCATAGACCGAAGCCTGGATCCGCAGAATGTCTTCCGGAGAAGTCACCGCTCCAAGCTCTTCCAAAGGCTTCCATGCTCTCTGACCCGCCACGAGCCGGCTTTCTTCATCCAAATCCGGATATCCCATCACTATGCGAAGCCCGAAACGGTCCATCTGAGATTCCGGAAGGGGATAGGTTCCAAAATGTTCCTGAGGATTTTGCGTTGCGATGACGAAAAACGGATCGGGCAGCCTGATCGTCTCGTTGTCGACCGACACCTGGTTTTCGTTCATTGCTTCCAAGAGGCTCGATTGTGTTCTGGGTGTCGCTCGGTTGATCTCATCGGCCAGTACCACATTCGCAAAAATCGGCCCTTGCTTGAAAAGAAATTCTCTTTTCTCCCTGTCGAAAACCGAAACCCCGATGATATCGGAAGGCATGAGATCGGAAGTAAACTGAATTCTACGGAAACTTCCTCCCATGCTTCGGGCCAGAGCCCGTGCCAGAGTGGTCTTGCCCACACCAGGAACGTCTTCCACCAAAAGATGTCCCCCTGCGCCAAGACAGGTCAAAGCCATCTCTATAACCCTGGTTTTGCCCTTGATGACCCGGGATACGTTCTCCTTTATCTTTTCCAGGATCTCAAAAGTTTCCCCGGGAGAATCCATGATTTTCTTCTCCCCTTTCTTCCGAATCGGTTTTGTGTGCTCTCCGTTTTGCATGACTTTCTGAATATATGTCATCCAACTGTCGGAAGCAAACTCATAACTTGCGATTCCGGCCCGAATCCTGAAAATGGTCTTACAACATTATGAGAAAGAAGAGAAAAACAATGCGAAGAAGAGGAAGAGTAAGCAACCATCGTATGAGTCTGTTCGTCCTGTTGTTGTGTTTGATCGGAGCGGGAAATTCACGGGCAGAGAAATCGCAACCAGAAATAAAAGCAAAACCCTTGACTCTCTCAGACGCCGTATCCCGTGCATTCAGAAAAAACCCCGAAATGCGGGTGCTTAACTACAAGCAGGAAGAAGCAGGACATCGCGTACGCGCTGCGCAAGGAGCTTTACTGCCCAGGGTGATGCTCGAAGGAAACGCTTTGCTTTGGAACAGTGATGTGCAGTTCGACCTGTCCGGGATCGAATTGGGAGAGCCGCCCGACAATTGCATCATGCCGATCGCGTGCCTGCTATGGTTCGATGACCTGTTTCAAAACATTGAACTCGGCACCATCCGGGATCGATTCACCGCGCAGGTCACTGTCACGGTGGCTCAACCGATAACCGCTCTTTTTGCCTTGCTCAAAAAGCTGAGGGTGGAAAGACTGGGAATCGACTTGGTGCAACTTGAGAAAAAGACAAAACGACTGGAACTTCAATACGAGGTCCAAAAAGCTTACCTCCAGGTTCTTGCGGCCCTCCGTTTTCTGGAAATCGGCCACGAAGCCCTGAACCTGGTACGCGCTCACGAAAAGCAAGTCAAAACTTTTTACGAACACGAGGTCGTCGGCCCTGCGGAAATGCTGAGAGTGGAAGTAGCGCTTCAGAACGCGATCCAGAGAATCGCCCGGATCGAAGCAGGGGTCGAGTTGGCCAAGGCGAACCTGAACAGACTCATGGGAGAAGACGGCGACAAGGCTTTTCGCTACACGGAAACGTTTGCCGATCCGCCTAAAAAGATTAAGGAATCGCTCGAAGAGTTACAGAGGCAGGCAATCAGGAACCGCCCCGAATTGGAGATCGTGCGCACGAAAAAAGGACAGGCTTCAGCGGGGCGACAAGCCATGCGCATCATGCTGTTGCCTGAAGTAACCTTGATGGGGCGCTACCAGTTTAGCGAAGGCATGGGCGCGTTTACTCCCCGCAACGCTTTTTTTGCCGGACTTGCCGTTTCTTGGACATGGGAGTGGGGAAGCAAATACAGGGAAACGAGGGCCATGGAATCCAAGATCCACCAAGCCCGCGCGATCCTAAAAAACGCGGAACGAGCCATAGCGCTCCAGGTGAGAAAATATTATCTGGATGTAAAAACATCGGAAAAAAACTTGCAGGCAGCGAAAACAGCCTTAAAAGCGGCAGAGGAAAACCTGCGAATTCAAAGGCTGAAAATGGGCCAGGAAATGAAAACCGTCACGGATCTGCTTGACGCTCAGATGGGTTTCGACAGGGCAAAGGCTGAGGTAACCACAAATCTGTACAACTACTACACCAGCCTGGCCGGGCTGAAACAGGCTACCGGAAAACACTGGAAAGAAGTGGATCACACAAGCAGGCCAACTAAAAAAAATCAGTGATATTAAAGGTCCATATAGTCCGCTTTTCAAGAACTTGTCGGGGTTGACTAAGTCCTAAAACAATGGTTCTCTTTCTCTGTTTAAGAGGTCGATCGAACTTCATCGCCCCTAAGCATAATGAAACGAAAAGGTAATTGAAACTCGACAGAAAACAAAAACAAACGCAGGCCTTAAGAGGCTGATTTATTACCATGTAAAAGGAGGGTAATGTCATGACGAAGAAATTGCTGGTTTTCCTTACGATGGGTATTTTTTCCCTTAGCGCGGTTATCGGCTGCGACAAGAAAAAAGAAGAAGAAAAAGCTGATAAAACAGAAAAAGCAGTAGAAGACGAAAAAGAAGAAGAAAAAGTCGACGAAAAAGAAGAAGAAAAAGTCGACGAGGAAGAGAAGGCTGAAGAAGGAGAAGCCGCCGAGGGAGACGCTTGCGCTCAGTGGGAAAAGTGCTGCAAAGACTACGCTGAAGTTCTGAGCAAACTGGACGGTGTACCCGAATCGGCAGTGGAAGCCACAAAGAAAGGCTGTGAACAGATTGAACAGCTAAAAGGAACCCCCGGCGCGGAAGAAGGTTGCAAAATGGCCATGGAAACCATGAAGAAAGCCAGCGAAGCCTTCAAGGCCATGCCCGGTTTTGAACTGCCGGCCTCCTGCCAGTAAGCGTCCTCTTGGATTTTCGATCCCCCCAACATTGAACTCACAATAGTAATTAAGGCACAAAAGGCATTTCTGCCTCTACACTGAACACAACAACCCCTTGCGGAAAAAGTACTTTTTTTCAGGTCACTTCGCTGCCACGTAGAGCAAATACGCCAACATGGCGGCCCCCGCGATCAGCGCGACCGAAAAGAGGGCGGTCCATCTGGTCAACATGTGGCCCTCGCGATCCGTCATGAAACCGGCTATAGCACACACAAGGCCGGTGGATGCAAATGCAAAAAAAACCACGCTCTCCGGATCCGCGCCCATCAGCACCCACCCCAGAGAAGCCCAGGAAAACACCATTCCCAGGACAACAAGCCCGGTCTGAAAAGCTGTTTTGAAAGAACCTGTCACAACTCTGTAACCTCCTTGTCAAAAAAACCACGGCACACTTGAGCCCCTGACGGGCTGCAGACACCAAACCCGATCAGATTTCCCTGAAACCCCAATAGGGATAATCCACCGAATAGGTCGCAACCCGTCCCGGGCTCATCTCCCGGCTTGCGACAAGCCACAAGACGACCTCCCTGCCGGCAGCTGCCTGGTCTCGTTCACTTTCTTCAGCCGCCTGGGTCGCTTCTCCCGCCTGATCGTACACCGAAACCGAGGTGGTCATTACCAATGCATTGTCCGCGGTGTACTCGATATCACCGGTTTCCTTGAAAGACGCCAGGTCGGGTTTAGCGTCGTATCCTCCCTCAATGGCCCGTCCCAATTCCGAAATCACCAAAAAGGTGACGCCGTAGTTATCTCGTATCGATTCGAGATTCCGGAGCCATTCGTCGATTCCACTCCTCCGCTCGCTCAGACGACCGAACGGCAGCTTGTGAAGACTGTCGATGATAAGCAACATGTCGGCCGAACTCGTCTGGCTTCTCAGAAAATCTATCTGCTTTCTCATCAGATCAGGATTGATCTTTCTGTCCGTCACCACCTTGAAAAAATCCAACATTTTCCGAAAACGCTTCAACGTACCTTCGTATGTTTCCCTCTCAGCCTCGGAAAGCGATTTCTGGTGAATCGTTCGTTCCCCCATCCGCGACATCCTGCAAAGAGTGCGGGTGTAGATCTTCTGGCGACCGTTTTCAAAGTCGTAATAGATAACCGGCACCTGCTTCTCATCCGCCATGCTGGATGCGATCTGCATGAAAAAAGTGGATTTCCCCGCCTTGGGCTGCGCGCCCAGAACATTCAACCCCCTGAGTCCGTCCAACGCATTGTTGAGCTTGGGGAAACAGGTTTCCAACCCGAGAAGATCCCGCCCTCGATGACTTTCCACGTAATTCACGAAATAGTTGTAATCCCTTCGAGCGGAGGCAAGCGGAGACATGGGTTCGGATTCGGCCACCATTTGTTCCAGTTTTTCCGGAAACTCGTCCATGGTTTCAGCCAGGTACTCCGAAAGTCCGAATCCCTTTTTCCTGTCGGTAGGCCAACGCACTATCCGAGCCTTGAAACCGAGGCGCAACCCAATGCTCTGGGCCGTTTCCCTCCCCTCCGCGTCGTTGTTCATGATTATCGCGACCTGCCGGACGAATTCGAGCCTCTCGGCAGTGATGCATGATTCATCTGCGTAGGTTGGAATCGCAACCGCCGGCAACCCGGCCTGCTTGACTGCAAGCGCGTTCTTTTCTCCCACCGTCACAATCAGGAAACCGCCGTCGGCTCTCGCAATATCGGGCGTGTTATAAAGGTTGTGAGGAGGATTGGTGAACTGCTCTTCTCCCTGCCACAAGGGTTGATCGAACTTGCCCGCAAAAGAAACTCCCCTCAGTGAATAGCAATCCCCGTTCTCTTGCAGGTACGGATATATGTACAACCGGCCGTTATATCCGATATTTAGAAGTTCCAGCACTCCATCCCCGATCCCGATGTTTCGAAACGGTTGCCGCAAGGGCGCTGAGCACATCCTGGCAAGCTTGTACATCTCCTGGTTCTTGTGAGTAAACGGAAAAGCAGGCGGCCTATACTTGGGTTCCCTGTCGATGTCAAACCCCGGCACATTTTCGATGTCCATTTCCATCGCCTGTGCCAACTCCAGGGGCCATCCCCCGTGGCGGCAGAAAGAAGTACAGTAGAAATGGCCGAAAAAAGGACTCCCGGTGTTAAGATTGACAAGGAGCTTTCCTTTTTCGTCGCCCCTGCACCATGGGCAGTGCCCGATCAACTTTTTTGTCCCCTCGTCCATAAGAGCTTCGGGAAGCGCTTTTCTGTAAAAATCAATTACTGCATTGGAAGATATCATTTCACCCTCCGGTCTTTGGAATCTCCGGCCAACCCGGCTACTGCCTTATTCTAACGAAGCTTTCCGGCACGGGCCTCGGGGGCACCGGGGGAAGTTCCGGGGGCGGGGGAGCGTCGGGATCATCGGGAGGCCTTGTTCCCAACTGAATGATAAGGTTAGTGGGGCGATAGATCACCGTCCTGTACTGTGCTCTTATCTCGTGTCCGTCTTCATTGAAAAACACCCGCCTCCTGCGGACGTGATAACCGAATTCACCCCTCTGATCTATTCTTCTTTGGCCTAGCGGCATATCCTGATTCTTTCTGACGATTTCTCTGTATGGACTCTGCTTCACGATACGCCTCTCAAAGGCTATGCTGAACGGCTTTTCCTTGCCGAGAATTTCCGTCCTCACCCGCCCGAACGCCACCTCGTAATGGATCACCACCGGAAACTTGTACGGGTTCCGCAGCTTCACATCCACATCGGGCCAAACTACCTTGGCATCCAGACCAAGCTCCATGTAAGGGGAAGGCTGGCTGTGCACTTCCGCTTCCACGATTTCCAACCCCGCGAAAAAACCGGCCGCGTGCACGGTGGATGAAATCTGACAGATCCCTCCGCCGACCCCATCGATCTTTTCTCCCGCGGCCAGCACCGGCGCCACCCTGTATCCTTCTTTTTGCGAGCGGGGACCAAGGGTTTCATTAAACGAAAACACCTCGCCCGGCTTGATTATGGTTCCGTTAAGCCGCCTTGCAGACAATTGCAGGTTGTGAACCCTGTGAACAAAGCTCCCATGGGAATGGTACGGCGTTTCGAACCACCCCATAACCGTCGAAATATCCAAGGTATCGGCCATTTCTTCCGTTATGCGGGGGCTCCTGGTTTCAATCATCAGTTCGATTTCGTCGCGCGCATCGCGGGCAGCGGCGAGCACCCGCTCCAATGACGGGTATACATGAAGACGATAACCGGTTACACCCGGAACGACCTTTCTGTTCCGAAGGTTCAACCGTCCCTCCCGAATCGGCTTGTCTATCTTTTCCTTGAGCGCCATGATCCGTTTCAGAGCTTTCTCCCTGTCCAGGAAAAACCCCGGCGAAAAATCATAAAAACCCTTGCGCGCCCTGTGCCTCGAAACGAGATCCTCCCACAAACGCCCTGAATTCCCCACACGCATGACCGAATCGGCAAGTGTTTCCACATCCACCATCACACCCAACTCCCCCCAGGTCATTGACTTGTTTTCACGGACCCCGCGAAGCGTCACGCTCCTTGTTGAAAAAGCTTCTCTTTTTTCCTCCAGCGCTTTTTCAACATCTCCACGCTCAAGGCTCCCGAGATCCATGTTCCATGCGCGAACCCCCGCAGCCGACAAACCCCGATTCATGCCCAACCGCGTTCCACCGGCCGTGGCAACCAATCCGGCCGACCATAAAATGATCATTGTCACCGAAAGGACTAGACCGCTCTTTTTCCTGTCTTTCGTTTTCCGAATATTTTTCATGTATTTTTATCTATCTCCACACTCAAGCACAATTGAATCCATCCGCACAACCGCATACCTCATGGCCGGTTCTTCTCAGCGGCTCACGAATCTAAACGGCACCTCCTGCTCGACCTCGTTTCCTTCGTACCGAGGAAACTGCAATGACCTAAGAGTATCCACAACGCATGAACGAACAGCCGCGTTATCAATTCCCGAGATGACTTCCGCCTGGGTGACCCTCCCTGCATTTGATACCCCTATTTTCACTCTGAGCGCATGTTCGCCCGGATCGATATTGTGCATCTGAGCGGCAAAGCACCCGTTGACCCGTGGAAAAGACGAATTGATCACCTTGTTGAAAACCTCTGCCCTGGGTCCGCGCGGGTGCCCATTAATAGTTGGAGCAAAAGACTCGCCGTACGAATGCGCGGGAGTTTCATCCTCTCCACCCCGTGTTTTCGGCCTGCCTGCGGCCGAAGGCGAAGAATCTCCGAATTGCGGGTTGAGAATGGGCCCCGTTGTCCTCACCCGTTCCCCGCGGTGATCATCGTCTTCGAAATATTCCTCCGGGTCTTCCCGCCTTTGCTGCAACTCATCAATGTTCACGTTTGTAAGGGTGGGAGGCGCCTTCTCGGTCGGCGGGTCCTCGCCGCAGGATACCAAGGCCGAACCACCCGCAACCAAGAAACCCAAGAGCGCGCAACGAATGAGATTCATTCTCCCGGTTCCATAAATCATCTTCTTCTCACTCCTTTCACCGGAAACCTCCATCACTCCGGCCCGAATCAAGAATGCTTACCCCAAAACAGAGACTAGCGCAAAACCCACCATGTTTCAAAAGGAACCACCAATCGAACGAGTCATACCGCAAATCAGCAAGGTGCCTTTCACTATTCAGACTATTGCGGGTTGACCCACACTGGTTGAGTCGGCCGTTACCCCTTATCCCATTATCCCAACAGTCCTGCACTTGATGAAACCAGGGTGAGAGCGGCCATGGCCGCGGTTTCGGAACGAAGTATCAACCTGCCCAGGGACGCCACCCGGAACCCCGCTCCGCGGCAGAGTTGCGTTTCAGTTTCGGTCAGCCCGCCCTCCGGCCCTATGAGCAACGAAACAACCCTTTTAGCCTCCAGGCCGGATGGAATCATCCCAACTAACGAGACCGACTTGCATTCTTCCCACAGCACCACCGACCAGCAATCATCCGGGGGTTGATTCACCGCGTCTTTCCCCGAACCTGTTCCCGCGTTTCCCTCACAACAATCCCCGGCCTGAATAACACTGTTTAGAGCGAGCGCGTTTTCAATATCCGGTTGCACATCCATTATTTCGGGAAGGTCCACCCGCCCGCACTGTCCGCAAGCCGCCTCGACAATCCTTTGCCACCTTTTAAGCCGCCTTTCAGCACGCTCACCGGCCGGGTGGGGAACCGAGCGCTTGCACAAAACAGGGACAATCACGCCCACGCCCAGTTCAACCGATTGCCTTATCACCAGGTCCATCTTGTCGGACTTGAGAAGCCCTTGCAGCAAGACAGTGCGAGGCCCCCGCACAGCATCCGTGCCTTCCGGGTCGCCGGGCGACAGGGTCACCGTCTTTGCATCGATTGCCGTTATGACCGCCGGAATGCACAGCTTTTCACCGTCGAACACGGTGACCTCGTCGTTGATGGTCAGGCGCAAAACCCGTGTCAGGTAGTTGTGATACTCCCCGGTCAGCCGAATGGCCCCTTTCACCTCTTCCCCCTCTCCGCTCGGAGACATTTCTTCAGAAAAACCGGAGCGCTGTTGCGAATACAGCTTCTCCGGCGGAACAAATATTCTTGGCATTGCCCAAAACCTGTATTGTCACATCGAACTGTGTTTCTAAAATGACACGCACTCGTATGACATACCCGAAAGCAAGCGCGCAAAATTCAGCGTGGTGCTCCCTGACGAATCGAACCAGGCCCACACGATGTCTCCGTTGAAGTGTCTTCGCATGGGGTCATCCCTGCGGCCCCACGCCGCAAGGCCGGTTATCACCGTCGGGCCTTCCAAAAAACCGCCCGAAGAATCCACGCGCGCCAGCTTGTAAGTGTAAGGAGAACCGGGTTCGGCCCACCCAACGACATACTGCTCATCCGAGTCTCCCGCTGGCGTCCAGCGCGCTATTGTTGGATCCGTCTCATTGATCGCCGTGGTGTCGGTCAGCCACACCACTTCGGACGACCCATAGTTGGAAGCTATGGAAGCAAAACCCACATCCTGGTTCATGGTAGAGGTGTCATAGGAATTCTGGCCGAGCACTGTTTCGGCCTGGTGAGCGTTGAACACCATCTTCCACCCATCCGGCGAGAGCGCCGCGCTTCCGAGTTCGCCCGCGACGCTGCCGTTACACCCCGCGCACACGTCCATTACATGCCCGGAATTATGGTTGATGTAGATTCCTCCCTTTGAATTCGTTGAAAAATCCCCCGAAGTCCCGGGGAAACAGTCCGTCACGCACGCGGGCATGAAGCTATCGATCGCTGGATTATATCGGAGGAGATTGCTCATGCTGTGCGAACACCCCCACGCCCAGCCGGTTGACTCGACTCCCTCAGTGGTGACCCACTTGAGCGTATCCCCTTCATGTCCCGTATACATGCCGTCCGTTCCTTGGACGTGATAGTACGCGCCGTACCTTCCGTTTCCATATTCTAACCGGCTGTCGCCAATACCAAAGTTCGTCGGCGCGGCGATCGAATTGGTCAATTCCTGCGTCCACAATTCTTCCCCCGCGGGATCATGACGGATAACGTAGATCGACCGTTCCGAGCTGTTCGACAGGAGCGCCGCGAAATGCCCGTTCGGCTCCGCAGCGAGGCCGCGGCATTCCAGACCCGGAGTCAGGTCGTGGATTTCCACCAACCCGTCATCAGGGGAAAGACGCGCCACCCTGGGTTGAATCCCCCCGGTTCCCGAAGTGGTGAAACAAACAAGAGTTTCGCAGTTGGCAAGGGGCGCAGTGAAAACCGGCGCAACATTGAGAGAACTGCGCCCCCAAATCCGCCAGCTTGAAACCCCGCCCTTCACTCCCTCGCCCACGTCCACCTGTGAAGTCACCAGCCTGTCGGTAAGAGGGTCTTCGGGTGTCACGCTGGAATCCGGCGCAACATATCCATCCGTGACCAAAGATCCGTCTCCGTCCACCGCTCCCCCATCCGGAATCGTCCCGTCAACCAAGGTCCCATCCCCGTCGGGAATCGCCCCGTCCGAATCCGGCCTGGACCTGGAAGTCGAGCAACCCCATGCCAACCCGACTACAACAACCAACAACAAAAACATCTTCTTTTTCAACTCACTCATCTTAAACCATCCCCGCGGTCCGCTTGTCCGCACAAAAAGTTGTTTTCCAACCCAAAAAAGTCTCCTCAATAAATCTCACCGGCTACACACGAACTGTCAAACAGTTTTCGAAGCTTTTGCGAATGAAGCCCCGCAGGTTTCGTTGCACGATCACCCTGTTTGACGTAGAAATGTATTGTTCGGCGTTTTTATTTATGTTGCAGCGTCGGATGCGGAGAAGATCTTGAGCGATTTGCATGATGGAGTTTCAAACTGCCCGGGTTGCGGGCGAAGTACGGATCCGCTTCTCGCCCCTGTTTTGGGGATCGTCGGAAACCACGTGCTCACATTTTGCTCGAACTCGTGCAAAAAGGATTTCATGCAATCCGCGGGCGCACAGGACGGATTGTCCCCGCGTTGCCTGAAAACGTCCGGTCTTCCCTCGCTTTCTCTTTCTCCTTCTCCTTCAGTTGTTCCACCGGCCGGGGATGCAGAACCGGGAGTCAGGGAGATCGGGGTCGAACAGATCGAAGCGGCGAGGAAAAAGTTTTTCGGGATGAACGCGTTGCTGATCCTGGTCGTGGTCGGATTGGCGGCCTTTGGAATAGCAGCGGGCGTCTTGTTGAGATCAGGGAGTGAACGCAGAAGCGATGGAATTCAGCGTCATGATGTAGATGTCAATGCAGGTGTGACTCGCGGCGGGGGATTCGGCGCTGAAGAGGGCGAAAAACACGGGGACAAAGAAATCGCAGAGTATTCCGGGCGCGGATATGATCCGCGTGAAGAAGAAATTGATGAGCATCAGCGTGATAATGAAGAAACCGATGAAGATGAAAATGACAGGAACAGTGATAAACCGGTTGCAGTTGAAAAGGACGCGGGGGATTACCGCGATGATATAAGGATTGAAAAAAGTCTTCCGATTCGGAGCGACTTTAACAGGCAGGCGGAAAACAAGAAGCGGTTCCGTTTTGTGGTCTGGCCGGACACCCATGTGAGGGGGGGTGAAAAAGGAGTGAGCGCTGCTTCAAGGGCGATGCTTCGCTCCGTGTTGCACAACATTCGTCCGGATTTCGTGATCCACACCGGAGACATGATCAGCATAAGGCAAAAAAAAGGGGAAACCGGAAACGTGGAAGGAATGTGGAGCGTTTTTTATCGCAGAATACATCTTCCACTTTTAAAAGCGGGGATTCCTTTTTTTCCAACAGCGGGAAACCATGACGTTTATGACGCAAGGTCCATATACAGGGATTACTGGACCAAGCGAAAGAATCTCGGATTCCAGGTTTCAGGGCCTGAGGGTTATGCCGGGTATTATTCATTCCGGTATGGAGACGCTCATTTCGTATCCCTTTACGCGCCCGGGACCAGGAGTTTGCCGGATCGTTCGAATCAAATGGCATGGCTGCGCGGAGACCTGGAAAAAGCTCGGAGGAAAGGGTTGAAGCCGATTTTTGTTTTCGGTCACTCTCCGCTGTTTTGCCCCAAAATGAATCGCAGATGCGACGAAGACCGGGGTTGGCTGGATGACGACGAACTCTTGGAACTCCTGGCAAAGCACAAAGCGGTATTCATCGGCGGCCATATGCACATCTATCATGACACGGTATATCGGGGAGTCCGCTCTTTTATAGCGGGAATGGTGGGAGGGGGGCGCAGACGTCCCGCGTCACAGGATGAATTCCAACCTTACCAGTTCATGACAATCGACGTGAATGGGGGCGAATTCCGTATCTACCGGGTGAAATATCCGAACATGGACACATCTCACATACCCCCGAAACCGTAATTGTCCGAACTCGCGCGTTTGTGAATTTTCCTCTTCGCTTCGAGCTCTTCCCTGTGGTAAACAGTCGCCATGTCACACAGTGCATCATTATTGCATGATGAGGCTTTTCGATCAGCGAAAAGACATCGTAAGCAAAGAAAAACCTTCCCCTTGCCGGTTTTTTTTCTGGCCGCAACCTTGTTTTTGCAGACACGTCCGGCACACGGCGGGCGGGAAGAATGGGTGTTTAGCATCGTGCCCCAGACTTCGATGCTGAGGGGATGGAACCGGACCTACTGGGGAGGCGGGCTTTCGGCAGGTTTGGAATACGGATTCACGGATTCACTCGGCGTGAGGGGGTTCTTTGCATATAATGCACACGCATCGCCGGGAGGCGACCCGGGAGTCTTGTCGGTTGTTCTGGGTGGATTGGACCTTATTTACGCGGTGGACATTTTGAGGATCATTCCCTACCTGTTTGCCGGAGTGGAAGGAGCAGGTATAGGGGGAGGAGCGCACGAGTGGAAGCCACACTTGGGAATCCGGGTCGGCGCGGGCATGGACTACCTGCTTTCGCGGACGTGGTCGCTGGGAGTCGACATCGGGTACCACCTATTTGTTACGGATCCGGAAAATCTTCCCGCAATGATAAATGTCGGTTTTCGCATCGGCAGGCGATGGTTTTGATACTATGATGTTGATACCATGGCAGAATGGAAACTGATGAAAACCAGGCTCAAAAAAACAGGAATCTCTTGCCGGGTCCGTGCGGTCCTTTCGGCCCTCGCTGTTCTTGTTATGGCAGGTTGCCCCGAACAGGGCAGGCTGGAACTCGTGCTCGACCTTCCCCCGGACGCGGAGCTCAACCCTCTCACAAACGAAACATTGAGAGAAGTCCGGCTACAGGTTCACAAGAGCGGCTCCGTGACCGTCAAGGCCGCCATATGGAATGACGAAAACAGAGTTCTTGAAATGGGAAACCTGGATCCGGGACCGGTTGAGGCTGTCGTTCTGTCGGGCTATTCGGCCGAAGGCAGGCTCCTCTCATACGGACGCACCGGATCGTTTGAAGTACCGGACGGCCGGGATTTTACGGTGATGTTGCCGTTCAGGCGGCCGCTGACTTATCTTTCGGGTCTGAGGGGCGCGGTCCAAGTGTTCGACACTTCTCGCAGAAACGAAAGACAAATCCTTCCGCCCTTGATCGTGAATCCGGATGATCCCGGAACAGGCACAACGTTCGCGGCGACTGCGACCCCGGACGGAAAGCATATTGTGCTGGCCACCCACAATCCGTCCAGGCTCGTTATCATAGACACCGGGAATCACCAGGTGATACGCAGCCATCCCCTGGACTTTGAACCTTACCACATGGGCATATCTCGTGACGGAAAATGGCTGGTGGCGGCTGATTCCGGAATGATAACCGGACAGGAAGGCAAAATGATCGTCGGCGGTTTGCACCAGGCGATCAGCGGCCCGGTATTCACTCCCAGGACCATCAGCGGACTCGGGGACTTGCCCCCATCGGGGCGGCCCGCTTTCATGACCCTGGCCGACGGCAGGGAACGCGTGGTCATGGTGGGCAAAAGAGCGCCTTTTGATTTCAATTGCAGCGAAGAACCCAGCGTCATTCACCTGATCGATCCGAACACGGGCCAGATGGAAGAACCCATGTTGCTGCCCAGCACGGCCCGAGCCGTGGCTTCATCCCCTCACAGCAATTATTTCTTCGTGGCCATGCCCTGCCAGGAAAGCGTACTGGTTGTGGATCCCAACAACAGAACTATCAAGAATCTCTGGGTCGACCGACCAATGGACATGGCGGTCTCGTCGCCATTTGAAACCAGGCCCTACCTTTTCGTCGGCAATGTATCCGAAGCGGATTCGACCCGTCCCGCAAGGCTTTCCGTCACTGCAATCGACCTGGAAAATCATGAGCACGATACTATCGCGATTCCGTTTTTCGATGAAACCACTATTATCCGTACGGAACCCGACGGCACAAAGGTAACCCTGACCTTGGAGCCCAGAGAACTGCGGATCTGGGGAATGAGCCTTCCACCGGGAGATCAAAAACTTTCCCTTCTTGTCTACGCTGTATACAGCCACGACCGGATCGTTTTCGGAGACCTTACCTTGAACCCAAGGGCCATTTCAACCGACACCTATGTTACCCTGGACATAGGCAGCGGTGAACTCGGGGGAAGGTACAGGGCTAACTGCAATTATGAAGGAACCGCAACCCCATTGCCCAAAGAAGAAGGGTGTTTGCCGCTTCCACCCGGACAGGAACCTGATGACCCGTTTCTTCCCTGGGGTTTGACGGCTATATACGGCTCACAATGAACGAATTAAGTGCTTTTAAATATTCAACAGCAAACCGCAGGGTGTTTACAGCCGTAGCTGCGACTCTTTGCTTGCTGATCAATCTCCTGCCCATTCGAACTTCACGAGCCGAAGGTAACGCGAGGCGAAAAACATCCATCGCGGTCCTGGAGTTCAGGGCGCGGGTCGACACGCCGATCGAGGTTACAGAGCAAATAGTGGAGATACTGAAGAAAAAGACCTCCTATGAAGTCATAGACATTTACGAGGCAAGACGGCGAAGAGCGGAAATCGAAAGTGAAACCGCGGAATGCGCGGGGGATGCAGAGTGCATGGCCGATGTCGGCCGCAAACTGGGCGTGGATGAAGTTCTTCTGGTCGGATTGACTCAGCTCGGCGATGTAATCCTTTCCCTGTCCCGTATCCTGACGCGGACCGCCAAGGTGGCGGGAAGAACAGGTGCAAGCATTTCTGCCGACAAGAAAACTCTTTCGAGCCAGCTTCTGAAATCCATAAAACAGATTTTTCCCCCGGAAGCTTTCAGGCGTTACGGTTTTATCAGCGTGCGAAGCAACCAGGAAGGGGCCGTTGTCAAAATCGGGGACAAAGTATACGGCAAGACCCCTCTCAAAGGAGCGGTAAGAATAGACGCTCCGGCAGCGTACAGGATCCTTGTAAAAAAAGAAGGCTTCATGACCTTCAGCGCGAACATGGAGGTTCCGCCCGACGCTACCATTACCGTAAACGCTAATCTCATACCGGAAATCAAGGAAGTCGGCCCACCGGTGTACAAGAAATGGTGGTTCTGGACCGTGGTGGGAGGATCAGCGGCTGCGGCCGTGGCCGGCACAGTGGCGGGATTGTTGTTGTGGAGAAACTCGCAATCCCAGCCCGCTCAGGTGGTTGTAACGTGGTAGAGGCGGCATCATGGTTTTTAAACTATTGATCCCATCGAAATCAGCGATGTTGGCAGCGTGGTTGCTCACAGCCGGATTGATCGCAAGCGGTTTTTTTTCGGGCTGCAAGCAAGGCCGACCGGGGTATTGCGAGGATGCAGCCGTCTCGACGAACGACGATTCGGGAACCAACGGGACACAGCCTCATGAAGACGGGTACGTCTACAAGTATGACGCTTGCGGGTGGTACGTGACATTTCTCTCTCCGCCCGAAGGCGCCGTCGTTTCCAACCCTGTTCTTTTCGAAATCCAGGCATCGTTCGGAATTGATGAAGTGGAGATCTTCGCGGACGAAACATATAGTCTCGGCCCTCCATGGGATCCGAACGAGCGAGGGACATTATTGTATCGCTTCGCAGGAACGGGATATCCCCGAAACGTACACGTAACCGGCAGATTGAACGGTAGCGATGTAGTCAGGGACGACATAACCTTTACCGTTGCTCCGGACGATTGCGAGGACAGGTTTTTTGTCTCCGAATTCAACAACCGAAACACGGATCCAAGCGGAAACCTGGATCTGGTCGGGATTCGAGAAGAAGCGCTGGCTACGATCCGAACTGCCGTTTCGGAACTCCAAGGATGCGGCGCTCAGATAACCCCCGGGGCAATGATGTCGCTGCTTCTCTATGAAGGCGGATTCCGGGCCGGAGCGTACAACACGCGCTGCACGGAAAACAGTTACAACAATACCCCGTCCGATTGTGACCTGGTGGCCGAAGCGCTCTACAGCTACCAGTTCGGGATAGGAGCGATACACACGTCCAACTTCCATCCATGCAAGGGAGGATCCTACACCCAATCAATGCGGGAAAAGCTCACCGAACTCATGGAAGCCGCGGGGTTCGACACCGACCCGTCGATTGTTACACCGGAACTGGCAACAAGGTTTTCCACGGTATGTCCCGGCGAAAACCCTATTGCGGTGGATTATTACATCTTAGGCGCGCATGAACATTTTTCCATCCCGAAAAACAACGCGGGAAATTACCTGGAGGGATACGGCGCATTTCCGTTTTTCGATGCTCATATCTCGGTAAACATGACATTCAACATTCTGTTTCTGAGCTGCTCCTCAATAGGAAGCGACAGAGACGCCATCGCTATCTGGGGTGGAGGGGACGCAAGCTACTCGAACCCGGCAAAACAAGATCAGATCCTGTCTTATTATCAAAATTTCGCCGCGGCCAATTGCGAATGAAAAAGGGAGCTCTCCCCGGTTTCAGACCATATTGCGAATCAGCACAAGTGCATCTTCCCCTGTATCCGAGTAATAGCCCTTTTTTACTTTGTCCGCGATGAAACCCAACTTTTCGTAGAGGTTTCGCGCCGGCTTGTTGTTTTTCCGCACCTCCAACCTGACGCGCCTTCCAGCCACGAAACACGTTGCTGCTATCACCCTGTTGACCATCAATTCTCCGAGGCCAAGCCTTCTGAAATCAGGATTAACCGCCAAACTCAATAGATGCAATTCCTCATGAACCAACCAATAGTCCATGTATCCAATCAATGGGAAGCTTTTACTTCCTTCTTCTTCAGATTCCGACGGTTCGGACTTGTCTCCCTCCGAAAAAAGTTTTCCCTTGTTTTCCCGCAATGTATCCCAAAATTCAGTCGGACCTTCAATCATCCTGAACAACTCGAGTACGGCCCAGGGATGTTCGAGCTCTTCCCGAAAAAGACGTTCGCTCCAGGGAGCAGGAAAACACCTTCGCTCCAGGGCCATGACTTCGTCAAGATCCTCCGCTGTCATGGGTTCCACTCGGAGGAGCAGCTTTCCCTTGATTGTTTTTAGTTCAATGTCTTCCTTTTGGAACTTCATGTTTCTCCGAAAAACAAGCGCAAAAGTACCCGCACAGAACTCGGTTGTCAAAGACCGAGCGGACAAAAATTCTTTTCCACAGAATCAAAAAACCGGCAATTGAGCCGGAGTACAATCAAAAGAAGGTTGTCTCACACGCATACGGAGGGTATTATGCGCCCTCTAAAGACCCGGAGGTCCTGTTATCATGGCGCACACTGTCTTCGTTGCTGTAAGTTCAAAATTGGCCGGTGAACCGAAAAAAACCGGGCGTATTCATCCAATGCTGGGCGGGCTCACGCTTCCAGAAAGAATAGCGTACGAACTTGCAAAACAAAACCATCCTTCTGTACACTTGTTAAACACTGCAGACACCGCTGAAATCCTTTCACGCAAACCCGGGCCGCAAATCGAAATGACCTGCCATCCGAAAGACTCCCCCGTTGGAGCGTTGGCGGATTCGGGTGCATCGGGTGAGCCCGATGATTCCACGGTGGTCGTCATTCGCGGAGATCGGATCTACGGTTCCGAAATCCTGGCTCAAGCCCTTGCAACAAAAGTGGATTCTGATCAGGCCGTGATAGAAATCGTGGATCCGGGCTCCAAAAACAGAGTCGGAATCACGATTGCAAAAGCAGCTACAATAAGGTCTCTGCTCGACAACATTTCCCCGGAAGATAAAAAAGATAAAGGAGACAAAGAGGAAAACGCATTACTGCAACAAACCGCGCTCGTGGAGAAAGCGCGGGAAAAGGGAATCCTTGTTCAAAAGGAGTTTTGCGACAGCTTCTGGCACCCGGTGGAAGAAAAACGGGATTTCAAACCCGCCCTGAATGCTCTTTTCAAATCTCTGGGCAAATCAATAGACGGCTGGGTGGCAAAGCATTTCAACCGGCCTGTTTCACAGGCGGTTTCCAAAAGAATCGCCAATCTTCCCCTGTCTCCAAACCTGATATCCGCGGTCGTTTTCATCTTCGGTCTCTCATCCGCTGCCTTGACCATCACGGCGGAATGGCTGTGGATTGCAATCGGTGCGGTCGTTTTTCATTTTGCGTCTGTTTTCGACGGAATCGACGGAGAAATCGCCAGGGTCAAGTATCAATCAACCAAGTTCGGAGCGCTGCTGGACTCCATCCTGGACCACATAGTCCTGATGTTTTGGGTCCTCGCTGTTTCATACGTGATTCACTGGCGGGGCGGCCATGTTTTCTACCTCATATCGGGCTGGGTCGTATTCTGGTTCACCGCGGTTGGCACCGCGGTTGTCAATTACAACCAGATCACCAAGACAAAGGGCGGACAACCCATGGAGCTTAAATGGGATTTTGAAAAAGAAGAAAACAAGAAAAAGCTCTCCGCCAGGTTCGTAAACTCAGTGAAATTCCTGGTGGGAAGAGACGTGGACTGCGTCGTGCTGGGAATGTTCGCAATTTTCAATACTTTAAGACCGATTGTGATCATATCCGTGACCGTGGCCACCGTGTATTTCGTCGTGGTGATCACCCATCAGGCGAAGAAAATCCTGCAAAAACATCAGTCCCAGCCATCCATGGGCTGAAACCCCCTTTCGGCCATGCTCTTTTCCGTCCAAAACCGTGACACGCAGATCCTTATCGCAGATCACGTAGAAACCGCGGATACGTGGAAAACCAGGCTGAAGGGGCTCCTGGGAAAAACCGAAATGGCCGAGGGATACGGCCTGCTCATAAAACCATGCCGCCAGGTTCACACCTTTTTCATGAAATTTCCCATAGACGTCCTCTTTCTGGACAAGGAAAACCAGGTGGTGGGGTTGCACGCGGATCTTGCACCCTGGCGATTGAGCGCGTACCACCCTTCGGCCCTGAGCACCCTGGAACTTGCGACCGGCGCTATTGAACGCAGCTCAACCACGCCGGGTCACCGGCTGGTCTTTTCGCCCTCCAATCCGGAAGATCGGTAAAAAATGTCAAAAACAATCCGGCAGAAGATCATTGAAATCCTCTCCAGGGAATCGCACACCGTCCGAAGTTTGGCCGCTCTGTTCGGGCTGGGAATCAAGGACGCGGAACAAGAGATTCAACACGCCATCCGCTCCGCCGGCAAAACAAAAATCGTCGTGGAGCCGGCCTGTTGCGAAAAATGCGGCTTTGTTTTCCGGGACAGGACGCGGCTGACCACGCCCTCAAGATGCCCCGTGTGCCGCTCAGAAAGAATCTCCGAACCGGTTTTCGGAAACGTTGTAAGACACTGACAATTCAGCAATTAGCGCAAACAGTAATATCTATACATTTCATGGCTCGGGGTATGCTTCCGCCAGGTCTGGGGGAATCATGTTTTCACCTGCGATGCGGCCGTATATTTCGCCCGTCTTTCTCAGGACTCTTTCTTTCACGAGGTCTTCCGGGTCCACGGCGTAGAGGCCGAACTTCATGGACATTCCGTGGTTCCACTCGTAGTTGTCCATGAGTGACCAGTAAAAGAAGCCCTCCACGTTGACGCCTTCCCTGATCGCCCGGCTGAGCCATATCAAGTGTCGCACGAGAAAACCGGGGCCGGCCTCATCGTCCGAAACATTCGGTGTGCCGCATTCGGTGACGATCAGCGGGTAACCGTATTCGCCGGCCGATACCAGGACCTCGTACAAACCTCGGGGATAATCTTCCCATATGCTCATGGTAAAGGGGTCGAAATTCGAAAGCGGGGAGAGATCGGGAAACACCGGCCATTCCACGCCTTCCACGGTTATCCGGGTGTAGTAGTTGACTCCGATGTAATCCATCCGGCCGTCCAGGTCCGGCCTGTATTCAAACGAACCATCCATGTCGGTGTCGAGTTCCCCCCTGGTCACGGCGTTCAGAAACACGCGGTTATAGAGGTAATCCACATTCTCCGCGGCTTCTACATCCAGTTCGCTTGCAGGGTTCATGGGCGCGGTGGCCACTATGTTGTAGACCACGCCGACTCGCGCCGGTCGACCGTCACCGTCCGCGTCCCATATGTCGTTTTCATGGATCGCTTCATACGCGAGGGCGTGCGCCTCGATCATTGAGAGTACGGCGGTTTTCGCTGCCTCGAATTCCATGTTCACCCCGGGCGGATTGGTGCGATCCTCGGACGGCATCAAGAACCCGGCAAGCACCACTGCGTAGGGTTCGTTCAAGGTTGCCCACATGTCCACCTTTTCGCCGAACTCGCTCGCTGCAAAAGCCGCGTACTTTGCAAACTCAGTGGTAATCCGCTCCCTGTCCAGCCAACCCGCGGGCGAACAGGTCGCGAGATCTTGGTAACACCCGAGAGCGTCGTGGATCCAGGTGGGCAACGTGTAATGATGGATGGTCACCAGAGGCGTGATGGACCTTTGCCTGAGAGCGTCCAAAACGTCGTGGTAGTGGAGGACCGCGACCGGATCGGCCGCGGATGCCATCTCCTCGACGGTTGACAGGCCATCGGTCGGCTCAGGGAAGAGCCGGCTCCATTCCAAACTCATCCGGTAGGCGTTGTTGTTGAGTTCGTTTTTTGCAAGATCGAAATCATGGGCATAAAGCTCGTAATGCCCCGGACCGCCCGAAAGAGAATCCCCGGCCACGTACGCTCCGGGATCTCCGATGATCTCTGGCTCGGTGACCCAGACGTACCAGTCCGAACCCGTGTCCATGCATTCAGACTCGTCGACCGTGGGACAGCCGGTTTCCACCTGAAATCCCGCTGTCGCGGTCCCCCAGTAGAATCCATCGGGAAAAACATGATCCTCCCGCTTCTCCCCGTCATCGCCGCAACCCACGCCGGCCGCCGTGCAAAAAACCGCAATCAAAAACGAAACGTGAACATATCGAACCATGTTTGTCTTCATTTGATTCATGCAAAACATACCTCTCAGCCAAACCTCTTTCCGAAGATGCAAGTTGTCTTGGTTGTATAATCATTTAATAGTTCAATCCCGGCTCGGTCCAAAATCGCTGGAGCGACAAAGTCTAGCACTTGATCTCGGTATCTCAAAGAAGTAGCATCAATTTTATGATTCTGGATCTCAGTTCGCTTCGTCAGGCGGTTTCATCGCTGACTTCGGCCGTGGCCACGGCTGAAGACAAAGACTTCATGAATTCTCTCGACGAAGTGAAGAGAAAAGTCGTCAGGGCCGGAGTCATTCAGAACTTCGAGTTCACATTCGAGCTGTGCTGGAAATTCATACAGCGGTGGCTGCGAATAAACCAGTCGGCCGTTACCGGCCCTCTCACGCGCCGGGATTTGTTTCGCCGGGCCGCTCGCTTCGGTTTGATAGACGATCCGTTCAAATGGATCGAATACAGCGAGGCTCGCAACCTGACAGCACACACTTATAATCGAAAAACGGCCGACAGGATATATGCACAGATTGCAGCCTTTTTACATGACGCCGGCAAACTGCTCGCTGAACTGGAGAAATCCAATGATTGATCTTCCACCGAAGCAGGTTGACATGGTGATGGACATCCTGCACCGGCTGATTCCGGACCATCGCGTTATCGCCTTCGGTTCGCGGGTGTCGGGCGGCGCGGAGCCTTTTTCCGATCTGGATTTGCTGGTATTGTCGGAAGAACCTCTCGAATGGCGTCTGCTCTGCGAGCTGCGCCTGGCCTTTTCCGAGTCCGATCTGCCCATCGTGGTGGACCTGCTGGATCAGCACGACCTGGATGAAGAAAGGGTTCACTCCTTGAAACAGCAGGGAGTTATTCTCCAGTGATCACCGCAGCTTTGCAAATTCAAGGGTGGAGTTCATGACCTACAAATTGCGAGAAGAAGACGTTTTGAAAGGGGCCGAGGTGATCACCGCGGCGTTCCGGGGAGATCCGCTCTGGACAAAGATTTTTGAAAACGTGTCGGGCTTCGACGAAAAGTACAGCTCGTTTTTTGAACTCGGATTGCGGTACGCTTTCAAATACGGAGAAATCATCGCTCCCTCGACAAACTTGGAAGGAGCCGCGGCGTGGGTGCCTGGAGAGTTGTCTTACATGACGTTTTATCGAATGCTCAGATGCGGTGCGCTTTTACGGGCCATGAGGTTGGGACCGCTTCTGGGTTCAAAGATGAGATACATTTTCACCCCCCTGGAGAAAGACCGGAAGAAGAACATGAACGGGCGGGATTTCATCTACCTTTTCATGATCGGGGTGAATCCCGATATGCAGGGAATGGGATTCGGCAAGAAAATGCTCGAGGAATTGATCCGAAAGAGCGAAACCGCGGATGTTTCGTTGTACCTTGAAACCGAGACTCCGGAAAATGTCGAGCTGTACGAGCATTTCGGCTTCAAAACCCTCCGACGCATCGATCTTCCCGTAATAAACTTGCCCATGTGGGAAATGGAAAGATCGCCGCGGTCCAGAGCTATAACGCTCTGAAGACTTGACCGGACTAAAAATTTGCTGCTAGGTTGCAAAATCATGTCAACCTCAAGCACAGAAGAAAAGAAACCCGAATCAGGGACAAACCATAAACCTTACGTGGACGAAAAGACGAACCTCAGGGATTTTTCCCTGCGCGCGCTCGTGGTGGGATGCATCTTCGGTTCGCTTTTCGGCATGGCCAACGCGTATCTCGGCCTGAGAGTCGGGCTTACAATTTCCACCGCCATACCCCTGGCCGTAATAGCCGTGGCCGTGTTTAAGAGTTTGGAGCGAGCGCGCCTGTTCAAAGGAAGCGGCATCCTGGAACACAACCTGGCCGCTACCGCGGGAAGCGCATCATCATCTCTTGCATCGGGGCTTATATTTACGGTGCCGGCACTGTTTCTTTGGGGGCTGAATCCTTCACTGGCCCAGCTTGTGATTTTGGGCATCCTGGGAGCAATCCTTGGGATTCTTTTCATGATTCCCCTGAGACAGTTCCTGATTGTAAAAGAGCACAACACCCTGCCCTACCCCGAAGGCACAGCGGCCGCGGAAGTTTTGATCGCGGCCGACGCGGGCGGCGGCCGGGCTAAAATGGTGTTTTTCGGGCTGGGGGTCGGGGCTGCATACAAGTTCATTCTTTCATTCCTGCGCGCTTTTGCAGATATCGTACATATCCCCATTCCCGGACTCAAAAAGGGTTTTCTGGGCATTGAACCTACACCCGCTCTTCTGGGCGTGGGTTATATATTGGGCTATCGCATCTCGGCCATCATGGTGGCCGGGGGTCTCGTGTCGTCTCTTGCAGTCATTCCTCTTATCGCGCATTTCGGCGACGGCTTGCAGTCGCCTCTTTTTCCTGTAACCGATAAACTCGTGCAAGATATGAGCGCGGCTGAAATCTGGTCGAATTACGTCAGGTACATAGGAGCAGGGGCTGTTGCGTGCGCGGGAATCATCACGGTGCTAAAGGCTTTGCCCACCATGTGGAGCGCTCTGGGGGCCGGCGTAAAAGAGTTGCGCAGAAGCGGCCCCGGCGTGCAGGAAGGCAGAGAAATCCCCCGCACCCAGAGGGACCTGCCCTTTGTCATCCTCCTTGCAGGAATAGGCCTGGTGATCACCGTGGTAATCGTGACTCCCTTCGTGATAGGGAGCGGAGTCGCGGGCATCGGTATCAGGATTGTGACCGCGGTGTGCATCACGATCTGCGCCTTTGCTTTTGTCACCGTGTCTTCAAGAATAGTCGGCATGGTCGGAGTGAGTTCCAACCCCACCTCGGGGATGACTATCGTGACCCTGATCATCACCGCGGGAATATTTTACGGGATGGGCTGGACCGACCTCACGGGCAAAGCCACGGCTCTTACCGTAGGCACCGTGGTGTGCGTGGCCGCGTCCATAGCGGGAGACATCTCGCAGGATCTCAAAGCCGGCTACATCCTGGGCGCGACGCCCGCGAGGCAGCAGTTCTCCGAACTGGTCGGCGCCCTCTTTGCGGCGCTTCCGGTCGCGGCCGCGGTATGGCTGCTCGGAGACACCTACGGCTTCGGCTCCCAGGAAATCCCGGCCCCCCAGGCTACACTCATGAAAACCGTGATCGAGGGCGTGTTGTCCGCGAATCTGCCATGGGGTCTGCTTCTTACGGGAGCGGCATTCGCGCTCATGGCCGAGCTTTTGTCGGTTCCTTCTCTGCCGTTCGCGGTGGGCATCTACCTGCCCGTGTCTACGATGACGCCGGTCTTTGCCGGCGGTGTGCTGCGCTGGTCGGTTGAGCGGTTTTCCCGAAAAAGCGAATTTCAGGCCGAGCAAAAAGAACGGGGCATCCTTTTCGGTTCCGGTCTCATCGCCGGCGAGGGCCTCATGGGCGTGGGGGTGGCTTTGTATGCATTCATTCTGGGCACCAGGCCCGCGGGGCTACCGTTTCGCCTGGAGGGATTTTGGGGGCAAGTCGCTTCCATGACCGGCTTCGCTATTTTGGGTTTTTTGATGGTACGCGCGGCAATGAAGACCAGAAAGACCGGAAAATAAATACTCTCGTTTTTGAAAGGCGAAACAACATCAAAAAGCGGGCCGCGCGTTAGAGGAGTTTTCATGAGAAGCAAATCGGCCAAGAGCAATTGTTTTTTTTTCGTCACGGCTCTGATATCTATTTTTATTGCGGTTGCTCTGCCCGACATCACCCTGGGTCGTATCGCAATCAAAGATGCGGCTGCCGGACCGAGAGCAAAACGAGGTGGCTCGAACAAATCGGCAAAGGTTGTAAAGGTCATCGACATAACGGGTCGTTTTACTCCGCCGACTTTCAGAAAAGTCCGCCCGGTGCAACTCATGGATGGAGGAAGACTTCTGTATTACGGCAGGGGCGCTCTTACCGAGCAGAACAACTTCTTTTTTCTGGATATCGCGGCTAACAAGAAATTGTCCGTAACCGCGCCCATAGAAGCCTATGTTTCGGCAAATCCGGATCTATTCGCCGGTTTTTCGTCGGTCGGAAAACTGCCTCCATATCACGTGGATGGCCTGTTGTCTTATGACACATCCGCTGGTGAAGGTTACGTGCTTGCTTGGGATCGACGGGACAATCCGCAGCACCGAAGAAGATTTCTCATCTTCAGGTGGGATCTAAAAAAAAACGTCATCACCTCAGTGACCGTCGCCGACAGAATGTCCGCGGGAAAAGAATGGATCACCTTAAAACCGATAGGCTACAATCCTTCCCTGAAAACCGTATATTTCTACATCAACACGAAAAGAACCGGAACTCCGAAAGCATCCACCTATTATCACCAAGTGGTGGCGCTTTCCGGAAAGTCATCAAGAACAGTGGCCGGTTTTGATTCGCCAAGACACGTGAGCGCGGAACCTTTTTACGATTCTCTCGGCAACAGGGTCCTGCTGGCTGAATACTCTGAACTGGCGGAACCAAAACCTCCGGCCAAAGGCCGACTTATCCATCTTGGAACAGGAAAAACCCTTTCATTCGACATACCCGAAACAACTTACGGAGCCGAATTTTCCGAGGACGGCCGGATCATATACCTGTTTTCCGCTGAAAACGGCATCATCCGGGCATTGGACGCGGCGAACGGGAAAAAGATCAAGGATGTCAAAGTCGGCAAATTGGGCTTCGGTTTTGGTTTACTAGGCAGAAGCACGTTGTGCTTGATTCGACATGCAGGAATTCAGGTGTACTCCCTTCCTGAGCTGAAACTTCTTCAAAGTGTCCCCATGAAAAGAATTTTCAAGGGTCACGCTCATATTCAAGGATCCGCGGTGGGAACAGGCAAAGTCTTTGTCGTGAACAGAGATACGTTATACATTGTGGACATGGGCGTCCAGTAAAGCTCTGTTCGATATTATCACCGATATGTTCTGAGTTTCTTTAGAAGCTCTATAGCCGGCCTGAAATTGGGATCCACATCCAGGGCCTTGTCCGCATGTTCAGCGGCTTTTTTTCTTCTTCCAAGGGCAAGATGGGATCGGGCTATTCCGACATGAATGTATTGTTTGTTGTCCGGTTGGCACATGAGCGCTGATTCGAATTGAAAAAGCGCTTTTTCGTGTTTGCCCGCGGCTCGCAAAGCCCACCCGTATTTCTCATGGATCAGAGCGTTAAACGGCTGGTTGTGAATCCCCAGGGGACCGAGTTTGCGGACCAGATCCCATCGTTTCAGCCTGGACGCATGCTTTATGGCTGTGTAGACGATCGACGCGGATGTGTGCTGCAGAAAAGCCAGCCTGTAAAGCACATCCACGAGGGGCCGATCCTGTTTCAGCTTCCTGTGCAGAAAAGCCAGCTTCACGAGCGGTTCCGAAGCTTCAGGATCCTGTTTGGACGCGGCTGTGAGGTGACGAATCGCCGCCTTATATTGCTTTCCTTCCTCGAACATTGCGGCGAGCCGCATCCTGCCCTCGTAAGAATCATAGCCGTCTTTTATCAATGTCTCCAACACAGCGCGCTCTTTTTCATGTTCGCGGTCGGCCCTCAACAGGAGTGATTGAGCAAAACGAACATGAGAATCTCCGGGAGATGTTTTCAAAGCGGGTTCAAGCATTCCCTTTGCATCCGATGTTTTGCGTTGCATGATGTATATCATGGCGGCTTCGGCTCTGGCCCGGTCCGTGACCATCGAACGAGCCTCGCTCCCTTCTTTGCGATCATTTGACTTTTTCAAACGGCTTTCTATTTCTTCCAGGTATTCTCCCACATCTCTTCCGGTGAATTCTAAGGGATCAAACCGTCCCCTGTATATGCTCAATCTTTTCTCGAGATACTTCGTATAAGCCGCGTCAAAATCATTGGGGTCGATATCCAGAACCTGCCTGAGCATGAGTTCCGTGCTCAGACCCTTGGCAAAACCATCAAGCGCTTCAAGGATCTTGTCCCATCCCCACCTCTTGTGAATAAACTCGATTACAAAGGTCGACTGGAAATAGGCCATGATTATGCCCTTCATCGTCTTCGACCTTGTAAATCCCAGGTTGAGTTCCAGGACGGGAGTCAGGTTTCCGGCAACCAGCATCCGATGAAGATCCCGGGAATGGTTTCTCTTCCACTCAGGCCGTGCAAGCAATGTTTCATACTCTGCAAGCCCTTCGGTAAACCAGCGGGGAACTCTGCCCCCGGTCATTTGAACATGCATCACGTGAGCGAGTTCGTGCCACAACACATAAGCCCAGTTGGTGCGACCCAGCGACGGCGACATCGAAGTGACCACCTTACCGAAACACACTCCCATAATACCGGTTTCCGCTGGTTCACCGAAAGTCCGCGTCTGAAAATCATCGGCCTTGTCGTACAATTCCATGTAAACAGGAATGTGCGGTCTATATCTATATCTGGCCATGTATGTTTTCATGGTTTTATTCAGCTTTTGGGGAACATAGCGGGAAAGGAGCTTCACCTCTTCCTTCGGAAAAAGGAATTTGATCTTTCCCTTCTTGTGCCAGCCATAATGCTTGTCGAGCGCATCGCGCAGAACAAGGAGATTGACGGTCTTGTGATTGAATGTATCGAGCTTGTAAGCTTCGCTCAGGTTGAACCATCCCATCCCGTACTCGCCCGTTCGTAACTGGTTGATTCCCAGGTCCGCCAAAGCGTCAGCGTTCCGGGGATCCACCTCCAAAGCTCTCTTGTTCAGCCGAGCGGCATCTTCATACCTGTGGTGACGGGCCACGAACCTTCCCGCCAAGTTGAAAAAAGCACCGTCCATGGTGTTGATTTCAAGTGCCCTGCTTTTCACCTGATTGAAATCGTTTTGTTCATCCTGTAAAAAATGCACCGCGCCTTTCAAAGCCAACGCCTTCGAATGATTGGGATTTACAGCGAACGCCTTTGAAAGGTGTCTGTCAGCTTTCGTGTACCTGGCGTCGAATATATCCAGGCCGGCAAGATAGAGCATTGCGGAAATGCACTTCGCATTGATCTCAAGCGCTTTGTCGGCTCTTTCACGGCCGAGGTGGTGGTTGGACCGCGGAGCGTGCCACTCCACCCAGGCCATACCTGCCAATGCATCCGGATGATTCGGATTCATCTTCAAAACGTTTTTGTAGAACTCGTCCGCCCAATCCACCCGGTATTTTTCCACCGCCAACCGCGCCCATTCCAGCCAGACACGCTGATTTTCCGGGGCCATTCCGGAAGCTCTTTCAAAAAAATTCGACGCTTCCTGCCAATCCTCCTGTCCGTACGCCGCCATGCCCAGGTATAACAGATGCTCAGGATTCTTTTTACTCAGGTAATCATTGTTCAAATCAGTGAAAAATCTCCTGTACAGGCCGTTTGCAGCAATCCTGTTTCCCGTCTTCTCCATGAGGCGGGCCCGGAGAATCCTGGCCTCGAAATGCAACCTGTCCGAGTCCATCACCCCATCCAGTATCTTCGCCGCGCGATCATATTCGCCCGTCAAGATATCCAATCGGGCGAGTTCGGTCCGGGCATCGTGTAACACGCGCTTATCTCTTTCCGCGCCTCGCAACAATTTTCGGGCCCGTTCGTATCGTCCCGTCCGTTTTAAAACCCGGGCTGCTCCCAAGAGTGCCCGGCCCCTATCTCCACCCCGGGCGGACTGGAGAAACATTTTCAAAGCATCCTCGTATTCGCCCCTATCGAACTCTATCCGCGCTCTTTCCAACACCGGAAGTCCGCGCCCGGAAATGGAACCTGACGAAGAATCTTTTCGTTTTTTGGGTCGTGCATGCGCTGATCCGGAAGCATCAACGTCTTCAAGCACACCTCCCGTCCCACCCGGTTGCAACAAGACGAATCCTGCAACAAACAACGCCAAAAACCGTATAAGGAGTTTTCCTGTATTCAACAACCAGATCTTCATGGTCATCTCCGGGGCCAACAAAGGTTCTTACTGCCGACTCTTTCCGTCGAAAAACTGAACAGCCGCGATGAACTGCTGAGGCGAACCGTGGACATCGGCCCCTTCTCCACTGTACGGGGCATCTGCTGGAAGGCGGTAACCTGCATTGTTCATGGAATCTACAATAGCCTGGGCCGCAGTGAAATTCCCACCCGGTCCACTGTTCCCCCATGGCGCAAACCCAAGTTCCGTCGCTGTCAGAACAGGAGAAGCTGATGCATTCACGTCGTTCGCCCAATAGGCTGCAAAATAGGATTGTCTTAAATCAAATCCCAATTGAAGTCCGGCCGTGGTCCCGGCAGACTCGCTCAACAAAAAAGTCTCATCATTGGAAATATTGTAATTGCTCCTTATGTAATCCAGCACGACAGCACCCGCTGCTCCGTTTCCGTTGTACGTAACCCCATCGAGTACAGCAAAGATCACATCGGTCAATCCCGCCATCGGAGCGACATTAAAAAGATTCTGTGCCATCTGCACGTCCCCTTCCGTTCCCGAATAAACTATCATCAACCTGTTGGGAACAGCATCGCTATACGACCCCGGCACTATGAGCATGATCGAAATGGAGGACGCATCCACCCGCTCAGCCTGCGGATAAAACCCTCCCCCCGACCCCCCTGATGAGCCGCCCAGCGGGGGATCCACCACTCCCGTAGATGAGTCAACCGGGATATCTGCGTCCGTGACAACATGTCCGTCAGGAAAACCTCCGTCGATTCCTGCGTCATCCTCTGCAGATGCATCCACCGTTCCGTCTTGGTTGACGACATGGACGTCGATGTCTCCTCCATCCTCGACATCACCCACCCTGATCACTCCCTCGCAACCAAAAAACAAAAACGGCAGCACTAGAGCTGCTTTGAACACCCCCCCCTTGCACGAAAAAACAAAAAAACTTCTAACGCATTCTTTTAATTTCATACTCATCTTTCAGCATTCCCGATCATGAAGACAAAACCGATTCCATGTATTTTCGGTGTTTTTCCGCGGATCTATGTTCTTCGTGGAAAACCATTCTCCAGCTATTATGTCGTTATTATGAATGTTTGTCCCCACAGGTCAACGATCCGGGGCCGAAAATCGGCCGGCGGCTTAATGGAGCCATTGTCACCCGTCCGTTTCCTCACCCGGTGTTTCGTCTTTTCCGTGACCATTGTCGAAGTGAAATGCTGTCTGTTCTCCACGTTTGCCGGGCATGCAGTAATAGGGATGTACATGCTCCTCCCTTAGGGGCTTGCTGCCACGCTGGGATTTATTCCGCCAGCTTTCCACGGGCACATGGACATCGGCTACCTCTCCCTGGAAATAAGTTCCCTTGTAATGATTTCGCTCCAGGTAGACCAATTCGTTGTCATCAAAACACCGGAGAACAATGGGCGAATGAGTGCTCAGTAAAACCTGTCGCAACGGGTTCGAGGGTCCGATCGGCAAATGAGAATCAACCGCAAGATCTTCAAGCAACCGGACAAGCTCCGGAAGACCGGAAGGGTGGATGCCGTTTTCAGGTTCTTCAATTGCAATAAGAGAGTTTCCCTCGGGATTCTCCAACAGGGTTGCAAGTGCCAGATAACGAAGCATCCCACCGGACAAGGGATGCGGCGTTGCGTCGTCACCTTCTATAGCGGGACGCACAGTGTCCGATTCATGATCGAACTGGATACGAAGCTGCACTTTTCTGCCCATGAAGCGGGAAAGCCGGTTGCTCAAGTTTTTCAAGGCTTCATAACAGTCTTTCTCACTGGAGCCGGTTCCGAAAGCCTCGGAACGAATTCTTTCCAGGGCGGACGTAAGCCGACCTCCCGTAGCATCGAGTTCCTGCCTGTCGTCCCTGTGCGAAGGTTTGGCGAGCGCGGATGGCTCGAGATGAAAAAACCGCCACGACCTGATTTCCTCCGCTGCCGCCAAAATGGTCGGAAAGTCACCTACCGCGGAGCCACCGAGCACCGTCCACCGAGACCTCATCGCTGGAATGATCTTGGAATTGTGACCTTCATGGTGGACTCTGATCTCCGGATTTTCCTCTTTTCCGCCGGTGGAAATAAAAGGACCGACGCGACGACCGGTTATTATCGAATCCTTAAACACCCGGGAGCAGGAAAAACCCAACTCACGCCTGGTCTGCCTCAAAGTGATCGGTTCCAGGGATTCATGTACTAACCGCAAGGCGGGCTTGCCGTTTTCCATGACCAATTTCAAGGTCACGGCGTAGCGTACCGAGGACGTCGAAGCTTCCGCCTGCATTCCAAGGTCGTCCTCCACCCTTCTTTCAAGGATCATGTCGGCTTCAAGACGCAACTCCGGCGCCATGTAATCGTGAAACCGCGTAAAAAGATTTTCGATATTTCCATGGTAAGGATCCAGGCTCGTCAGCCTTCCGGCCGCTTCATCAATCGGATACCGGCAAAGAAGGTTCAAAAATCTTATCGCATCCAACAGGTTTGTTTTACCCGATCCGTTTTCCCCGGCCAAGCACGTCAATGGCCCGAATCTCACCTCCACATCCTGCAAATTACGAAATCCCTGTACATGAAGTCTGGTAAGCATGGGTGCATTCCTCGTTTAAACAAAAATCAAGCGAATATTCGCTACAACAGCGCACATCCGAATGGATATTACCGACCCGGATTTCATAAAATGATATTGCATAGTTGACTTCCCTTCAACAGGAAACCCATACATCAAATTTTTGATCACGGTTTCTTGCCTTGCAGGCTTTCGACAACTATGATGCACTCATTTATCAAGAATTGTTTTCGTGTGCCGTAGAATGCGCCGGAGGTAAATATGTCCCGAGACGATTCAAAAATCCCTTTCTCCAACCCGCCGGGTGAAAACAATGAAGATGAATCCGCAATGACCATCATTTTCGCGGGCGGAAGGCCGGCGTTTAAACACCTGCGAAAAAGCAAGCTTGTTATCATGTCGGGCGCGGATAAGGGGAAAGAACTGGAGATCAAGAGATCTCGGATATCAGGAGGCCGCAGCCCGGTAAATGATCTTGTATTAGCCGACAAAGCTGTTTCCGGCACCCATTTCGAGATTGCAAGCACTGACGATGGCTACAAACTAAGAGACCTGGACAGCACCAACGGCACTTTTGTGGACGATATTAGAATCAAGGAAGTCTATCTCAAACCCGACCTGGAATTCCAGGCCGGCCACACGGCGATCCGCTTTCAACCGACAAATGAAGTGGTGGAAATCGCACTCAGCCGGGCTGACCGTTTCGGAGAAGCCCTTGGTTCCAGCGTGGCGATGCGGGAAGTATTTGCAGTACTGGAAAAAGTAGCACCTTCGGATCTTACTGTTCTGATAACAGGAGCCACCGGTACAGGGAAAGAGGTCGTGGCAAGAGCTATACATGAAAAGAGTTCCCGCAAGGAAAAACCCTTTGTTGTGCTTGACTGCGGAGCCATCCCCAAAAACCTCATCGAGAGTACACTCTTCGGACATGAAAAGGGTTCGTTTACCGGGGCGATTGACACTCACCACGGGTGTTTCGAACAGGCCCGGGGTGGCACCATTTTCCTGGATGAAATCGGAGAACTGGATCTATCACTGCAGCCCAAGCTCTTAAGGGTGCTCGAAAACCGCGAACTCAAGCGGGTCGGCGGCCAAAAAACCCTGGACGTGGACGTCAGGGTCCTGGCGGCCACAAACCGGGATCTCCGGAAAATGGTAGGAGAAGGTACTTTCCGGGAAGATCTTTATTTCCGCCTGTCAGTTATGCACGTGGAGATTCCACCGCTCAAAGCCCGCCTCGACGACATCCCCGTGCTCGTGGAACGTTTTCTCAAAGATCCCTGCCTGCGCGACGTCAAGGGCACTAAGTTTTCAAAGCAGGCCTTGGAGGTTCTTGAAAAGCACAACTGGCCTGGAAACGTCCGCGAACTACGCAACGTGGTTGAACGCGCCGCATCCCTCGCGGACAACCCTCTCATTCAACCATCTGAAGTATTCATCAGCCGCGGCCTTGTTCCTCCCGCGTTGAACAGGCGAACATGTGCAGGGGGAGATGGAGATTCTCAAAGCGGCCTTTCCAGGTTCAATCCCGCAGCCATGGCTGAAACAATGGAGTTCAAGGATGCCAAGGGAGAAATCGTGGATGTGTTTGAAAAAGAATATCTTGCCGCTCTGTATGAAACCCACAAGGGTAACATCACCAAGGCCGCGCATCATTCGGGCCTGACCAGGTATCATGTCCGCGAACTCCTGAAAAAACATGACCTGGTCTAAATCCTCACCGCCCTCTTTTGGCGGGCGTTGTTCTGCGCACCCCACGGGTTGTCTTTACATTTTGTCGCCCGCGATCCCGGGCCTTTGCATCCCTTCTGCGATCAGTAGCAGTTGAGGGAGCAGTCATGCGAACACTGGAACCCGGCATCCCGCCCGGCCGTTGCAACTCTCCTGGACTCCGACCAACTCCATGGCGATAAGGATCCGCAAGCCGATCCGTACCCATGGGCCGATAATGTCCGGGCCAACGACTCGTCGATGCCGGGGATGGTCGTCGCTCGTGCCCGGTGTCGGGCCGCCTTACCGAAGGCAGATCCCGACCCCCGTCTTCACGCTCACGCTGCAATCCGGGCCGCCGCTCGTACCCGGTGTCGGGCCGCCTTACCGAAGGCAGATCCCGACCCCCGTCTTCACGCTCACGCTGTAATCCGGGCCGCCGCTCGTACCCGGTGTCGGGCCGCCTCACCGAAGGCAGATCCCGACCCCCGTCTTCACGCTCACGCTGCAATCCGGGCCGCCGCTCGTACCCGGTGTCGGGCCGCCTCACCGAAGGCAGATCCCGACCGCCGTCTTCACGCTCACGCTGCAATCCAGGCCGCCGCTCGTACCCGGTGTCGGGCCGCCTTCCCGCAGGTCCGTGACCCGGACGACCTTCGCCGACCTGATCTCTTTGCCTCTGAGGCCTGTGTCCGGGCCGTTCATATCCGGGCCTTCTGCCTGCAAATCCTCCTCTGTCAGGATAAGTGTATCCCGGGCTGCGCGGTGAACGCCTTCCGTAAAATGATTCTCTTCCCGTCCGCCGTCCCCAATGGCCGGGACGATAAACCCAGCGATTCCCATGCCTGTAGTACCTTGGTCGCTCCCAGTAATAACCGTAACGAGGTCGCTCCCAGCGACCACGTTTCCACACCCAACGATCATCATCGTCCCAATGCCAATATCCCGCAATCCATACCGCTCCCGGAAAGGGTTGTTCCGGAACGACCTCATGTTTGGGCTGCGGCGGTTCATCTTCCACATAAGTCGGAACCGCTCCCTGGACCTGATACTCCATTCTCCCCATTCTATATCCCGGGTCGTAAATGTAGCACGCGGATGTCAAAAAGCCCGCAACGAACACCGGCAATGCCACCCTTTTTAAGAAACTATCAATGCGCATGTTGTCCTCCCGGCGCAAAGGCCCGCTATGAAAGGTCCGGATCCAATCAGGCCCATATCACGGCCCCGGAGATCCGAACACAATTCATTCATCCAACCGAACACCCGACTTCACAATACCATTTATCTAATGATATCCAAACGAGAATCCAGAATTATTCGGGAGAGAGGGGAAAGTTCTTTCTCCATTTTTCAAAGCATTCATGCATCGAGACAAAAAACAACTATCAAACCCTCAAACTTTTCGGTTTCTAAATCCGAGAAGCCAAACTAAGATTAGGGCAAAAAACAACAAAGCGAGCCGGGAAGGAATTGAAGGAACCACTGAAATACCGCAGCCGCATCCGCTTTTTTTTCCTTTAGTCCCCACTTGGCCGGCATCCGGTGTCATGGAGGCATCCGGCATACCGGTGTCAACTCCACCATCAAGCACTCCTCCATCCGGATAAAAGGGCCTCGCATGAAAGGGAGACTCCGGTAGTACGTCTTCATATTTTTGAAGGGCCGCCGGATCTTCGACGGCAAGAACCGTCAAAAAGTAGAGCGCACCTTCCCACAGGTGCGGTGTCGACACCCGCTGCTGTGCATACCGATCCTCACCATCTCCCACAACCACCATGACCTCGCCGAAATGCGAGGTGTACGGGGTGGCTTGCAGAGACAGCTTATCCGGCAAGCTTTGCACCTGTGAGCTGAATAAATTCAAGGCTGCAACGGCCATCGAAACGGTGGTCTTCATGAAATAAAGCCCCCCCGGAGGCTCCATGTTTACAACGGATTCAATAACCCCCCAATCGTGCGCGATCTGATCCTCGACACGCGGATCGTCTCGATCATACATTGTCATGGGCCACACCGACCAGGATCCCGGACCTGTATCCGACAAACCGGAAGCCATGATGGGCAAGCGGCCGCTTTCTCCCATGACAAGGGCCTTGAAGTTGTCGTCATAGAAATGTGTCTCCATGGCATCCCTCAACTCTCGAGCCCGATCCTCCCAGAGAGAAGCATGCTCATGACGACCCAGCAACCGAGCAGCTCTGGCAGCCATATCAAGCGCTCCGAATACCGTCACAGCCCCATGCAAGGTCTGAGCCGGCTCCGGTGCATCATCTTCCTGAGCCGGAGCGTGCAGACCGGTGTCAGCGTCGCGCCACCTAGCCAAAAGGTCGGCCCCGCGTCGAATACTGGGCCACAGGGATAACAAGTATGCCTCCGGATCGTCAGCCCAACCGGCATGTGCAACTTGTGCCCACACGGCAAACGCCGTGGTATCAATCTCGAAACGAAATGTGCCTCCTACCATGCCATCCGCGTAATAGTTCATCTCCCAAGCATCCGCAGGATAGGTGTCCGATTTGCCGGTATCAGGATCCTCAGGAGGATCCGGGTTGACGAACATTGTAGGCTCCACAGCTTCGGCCCGTTGCCAAGATGCGTACAAATCGGCACGTTTTGCAGCCAGATTACTCTGACCTGAAGCATCAAAAACTATGTTGAAAAATGCCCCATCACGCGGCCAATCCAGCGCATACGGCGGCTGCCTGGCGATAGAAGCCACCACTGCGCCGGAATACGCGCAGGTACCCACCCGTAAGTCTATGAGAGCCCGTCGCGCCACTTGCCAAGGCCTGCTCCCCGGTTGTCCCGGAATCCGCAATTGTGACAGCCAGATATCAAGCGCCTCTTCCGCTCTTTGAGCAACATCTCCCCATCTACCCGCCTGTAGCGCCTCCCGCGCCGAAATCATATTGCTCCCGAAACCAATTATGAGAGAAGCCTTTCCCACACCTTCGGTAATATTCAAATCTGTTTTCAGGGCGGCCGCCACCTCACCTGCTGCCAAACCGTGGCCTGAAAGTTCCCCATCCTGCACATCATTCCATGGATCCGCCGCGGGATAAAGCCACCCCTTGGAAGCTACCAATTCCGGACCCGTCCGCCAACATTCAAAAAGTTTCAGCACCCAGTTCGACACCGGCAAAGTGAAATTTTCGAACTTGTCAGGCAAGAGTTGGATGTTTTCAGAAAGCTCTTTTATCAGCTCACAAAAAGGTGTGTGGTCAAAACCTACCTGGTATTGTGAGGGTGGAGGTTCAGTCGATATCATCGCCCAGGATCCGTCTGAATACAGGTTGGGCAACCCCTCCAAGAGCAGATCAATCTCTTCCCCGGTAATCTTCTCCTGCTTCAACATATCACCTATGATTCCGAAATCCACCGAAGGGCCGGTCAACAGGTCCATCAATGTTGTGTGAACACGTTGATCATCAGGATGGAAATGCAACACAGCACGGTTATCCTCATCCCAAATCGCCGCAAAGTCATTGCGACCGTCGAAAAGCCAGTCAACAAGGGGCAACTCAGGAACTCTGGCGTTTGGAGGCAGAGGAGAAAGATTTACATAACTTAGAAGCGAACACGAAACAACAGCACTTCCAGGAAATATCTGAACCTCGACATCCCTGACCATTGTATCGCTTATCGGAGAAATCGAGTCGACCACCAAAACCTGAAGACCGAGTGATACACTCGTATACATTGTGTGAGGATTCGGTCCGTCGGTCGGACCGTAGTCCTGGGAAATATCCCATACCGTCCGATCCCTGAGCCAGGTCACCAATGATTCTGAATCCGTCTTAGTACAGGAAAGGCCCAAGAAAGATCCAGCTCCCTCCGGTGCGCCGAACCGGGGCAAATCGCGAGCATTCAAAGCATTGCTTGTTATATATCCAAGCTGGTCGGTATAGCTCGGATTCGGCCAACTCAACACGGTCAAATCCCCGTCCCGTGAAATGCCGGCGGTCAATCGCCCATGTCCGGTGACTGCATTGATGTTGGTCGCTCCGAATACATTTTCCTGAGCGTCTATTCCAGTCCCATTGTGTGCGGCTGCCGTTTGGGACAAAAACAAAAACAGCCAGAAAACCGGAACCGATAACTTATTCGCCATGGTTATCATGAAAAGTCACCTCGTTGCCCCATAATCGAAGGCTAAACCGCAAGCATCTCAATACAAAACATTTTTGCTTGTCCACCGAACCTAATCCGCTGTTGTATTGCCTTTTCCCGGAATAGAATAAAAAGGGTCCCGATGCAATCAAATAGACTAACAAACACCTTCAAGGTCTCAGATATCTGATATCAAGGGTTTTGCAAAACACGATTTTCTGAATCTCAAAACTCGAGATCCGTAAAAAGTATTCTTTCTTGTGGCGCGAAATCCGGGTTTAGCCGACACAAAGAATCATGTGTCACACCTTGGCACGATTGGTGCAACACCCAGGCAATAGGCACCCGTAGAAACAGCGTGTTCTCATAAGATGAATTAACTGAGGCTGAACTTGACGGAGGAAAAACGATGTTACTCAAAAACACTTTAAAAATTAAAACCTTTGCAACTGTTATGTTGCTGGCATTTGCTTTTACGACCGGCTGCGACAAGAGTTCGATCGATGATCCGGATGATCCGGGAGAAACACCCGGAGAAACCATCAGGTCGGAAAAACAACGCATAACAAACGAGCCGGTTCCGGAAGACGACCTGGAACTGTTGAGACAGGGAAACACCGATTTTGCGTTTGATCTGTACAGGGAACTGAGCGCTGAAAGCGATGCCGGCGAAAACATGTTCTACTCGCCTCTTTCCATATCCATCGCTCTTGCAATGACCTATGCGGGAGCCAAAGGTGAGACCAAAACGGAAATGGCCGATGTCTTGCATTTTGACTTGCCGGAACCGGAACTTCACGCTGCATTCAACGCTCTTGACCAGGCACTTGAAAGCCGTGGGCAGGACGCTCTCGGATCCGACGGCGAACCATTCAGGCTTAACGTGGTCAATGCTCTTTGGGGCCAGGTCGGGTTTCCTTTCCTGGAATCTTTCCTTGATGTGCTGGCTCTCTATTACGGCGCCGGGATGACGCTTCTCGATTTCATGGCCGATCCCGAAGCCGGTCGACTGGTCATAAACGACTGGGTGGCAGAGCAGACTGAAAACCGAATTGAAGACCTCATTCCGAAAAATGTCATAACCGAATACACCCGGCTGGTACTCACCAACGCTGTATATTTCAATGCTTCCTGGAAAGAACCCTTCATGGAAGAAATCACCCGGGACGGTGAATTTTCAACCCCCGAATCCACGGTCACAGTGGCGATGATGCATGGGATGACCGATTACGGATATGGAGAGGGCGACGGCTACCAGGCTGTGGAGCTACTCTATGACGGCGACGAACTTTCCATGGTTATCCTGCTGCCGGAAGAAGGACGCATGGCGGAAATCGAAGGTGCGCTCGACGGCGCTTTCGTAAAATCACTTACGGATTCGTTGGAAACTCACAACGTAGATTTGACCATGCCCAAGTTTTCTTTTACTCAATCGTTCGGATTGAAAGACACGCTCAAATCCATGGGTATGAACATTCCATTCATAGGAGGAGAAGCCGATTTCACCGGAATAGCGGATCCCTCAGAACTCTACATCTCGGATGTAATCCACAAGGCATTCGTGGCGGTTGATGAAAAAGGCACCGAGGCCGCCGCTGCCACTGCTGTTGTTGTATCCGACACATCCGTTCCCCTTGATCCCAAGGTCGTAACCCTTGACCGCCCCTTCATTTTCTTCATCAGGGACATCCAAACCGGAGCTGTGGTATTCGTAGGCCGAGTCGCGGATCCCACGGCCTAAAAACTGCTCATCTCCTTACACGCACACGCACAAGCACCATTTACATTCCTTGTGCAGCGCTACCTCTCCGATCCCACGTAAGCTCCACACCACATGCACTTCTCATCCAAGACACCCGGTACATCCTTGATTTTGGCACCACACTGGAGACAAGTCAAAAGTCCAAGGGGTTCTACAAGGTGGGCATATACAGCGTCCAGGCTGTCCATGTCGTCACGCACATCGGAAAGATTGAAAAACTCCCTCACGATTTTGTCTTCCAGATTGATGGATTGATTGCGCAAAAGATGAATCATAAGATAGGAAACCATCCGCTCCAGTTGAACGACTTTCATCTCCAAGTCGCCCATCTTGATATCCTGCGATGCATCCTTGTCGATCTGAGCGGCGTTCCACCGTTTTGACCAGTAAGTCGACCCAATCATGTTTCCTCCTGTATCGGTTTTGGACCCGCCACGCACTTTGCATGATTAATTTCCCCGACCTCTTCGGCGTTCCATACGGCTCCATTGAAAGTATCATTTGCCACACAAGGTCGCTATCAACACTTCAGGTGGGCAGCCGAGCCGGCCGGGAGGAAAATAGGATCCCAGCCCCGCGCTGACGATCAGGGTGCCACCAGCTGCATCGTATAAGCCGTGTGCATACAACCATCCGCACCGGGCCGTCACAACCGGCGGCCCAAGAGATCCCAGCCTGATCTGCCCGCCGTGAGTGTGGCCGCAAAAAACCGTTTGAGCGCCTGCTTCCAGCAACTTCAACCCGGAAACGGGTTCATGGGCGATCCCCAAAACCAGGTCAGCCCGGCTCCCATGCAGTCCGGACGCCATCGTGTCTCTTTCATCGCCTCGCTCCCACGGAGATTCACTGCCTGTTATCAATATCCTATTGTTTTTCCAACTCACATCGGCCCAGGAATGCGACAATCGTTTCACACCTCTTTTCCTCAATGCAGTCGAAAGCCGAGGTGTATCAAGAAAAAGGTCGTGATTGCCCATCACGCAATAAGATCCGAATTCGGTGCGTTTGCCCAGTTCTCCAAGCCAGCGCGCTGCAAACTCGGCCCGGTCATCCATCGATATGATGTCTCCAGTGTGAAACACCATGTCACACTTCCATGTTCCCAGTTCATCCAGGATCGCTTCGTAGAAATCCGGGCCGCATTTCAACCCCATGTGTGTATCCGTCACGTGAAGAATCCTCAACCCCGACAGGGAAACCGGTAACCCCTTCACCGGGACTACCACCTCCCTTACAACCGGACGATACATATTCGAATAAAAAGCTCCGGACAAAAAGGCCGATACGGGTCTCGGTCTTTTAGGAAAGCGTTTCCCCTGCAACATCCTATGAACATCGGCTTCCCAAAATAGTTTCCCGCTCTCCCTGGTGTTCCTCAAGTGTTGAACGACCCCCCCGAAGATGATCATCAGCCAGGCCGCCGCCAAGCCGACTCCGTATGCAGCCCAACCACCGAATTCGAAAAAATCCTGCAACCCCGGCCGTTCGTTCAAAAACGCGTACAATGGAAGTGGTATCGTCAGAAATCCGGCCGCGGCCAAGGCCCTCCCGGAAAAATACTTCAACGAGGGTGACTTCACCCGGGGATATATCAGTGTAATCAAAACGGCTGATACGGCGAGATGGGCGATGACTACAAACAACCCGTAAAGAGCCGCGTAAAGGGGGAAAAAATCCATAACGGAATTTACGTGCAATCCTCCGCGGAGGACCTATGGGGCCGTCTTCGCGTTTTTCATTATGTGTTCATAGACTTTTTCCCGCGGGATCTTCTTCTCTTCCACGAGTTTTCTCGCTTTCTCGAGTTCCTCTTTTACAAGTTTCTCTATGTTGGGGGCCGGTTGCGCACCCCCCAGGAAACGTCCGTTGATGAAAAAAGCGGGCACTCCTGTGATGCCGAGTTTCTGTGCAAGGGCAACCTGTTCCAATACCTCTTTTTCGTGGGCTCCGGATTCCATGGCTTTCTTGAATCTCTTCATATCAACGTCCAACTTACGCGCGAATGCTTCCAGAGCGGCCATGGCAAGGCCGCTTCGCTGATTTTCGAACACCAAGTCGTGAAATTTCCAGAACGTTTCATTTCCCGCGATGTGAAAAACCGCTTGAGCAGCCTGCGCTGCATCCATGGCCGGCTTGCGCTTTCCAAGAGGGCTGTGCATGAAAAACAACCGAACATCCTTGGGATACTTATCAACTATTTCCTTTATCGTCTCCGCGCCCCTTTTGCAGTAAGGACATTGAAACTCGCTTATTTCCACGATCGTAACAAGAGCGTCCGCCGCGCCCATCATCGGGTTTATCGAAGGATCCACGTCCAAGCGATAGACATCGGTCGGGTTCGGTTGTTTTCTCCGGGAAGGAGTGTGTATTGAACCTCTTCCTTCGATGGAAAGACACTCTCCCTGAAAACACGCGCTCCCCTTCGGGCAGTCGTCATCAGTGCTACACTTCTTCTTGTCGCAACCGGTCTGCACCAAAAACACAACCAATGCCGGCAATACAATTTTCAAACATGAAAGACTTCGCAAATAATCCATCTATAATCTCCCGTTTATTTCTCCTTCTACTCCACGATCTCCATCGCTAATTTAACGGAGAACGATATTAAACCTCAGGAAGCTCCCGTCAAGATCGGCCTTCTCTAAGAGTGGGGCTCTTTTATCCCGACGACCTTTTTCCTTTAACAAGTCGCAGAGT
>SLPX01000313.1 GCA_007131745.1 Myxococcales bacterium | reverse complement strand
TTCCGGCAGGCGGTTGCAAAAAAGAAACCGACAACCGGTTAAGAACAAGGTTGGCGCCCTCGGAGAGAAACCAAAATCCTGAAATGCCGGCCTGTTGCAGTGATCATCACGATTGGAGGGAAGCATGCATTTGCACGGAGGATGATGACCTCTATTTCGCCGGGCATGGCATTGGAGAATGCATTTTTCATGCGAAACATTTGATTGCAAAAACGACTGTAAAAGGCTTCAGAATTCTAATCGAGGTTTGCGAAAAACATCCCAGCCCCCTTGACTGTGCGGAACCCAAGGCATACATAGGACGGATACGGAATTTGAATAAGGGGGTTTACCTGGTCGTTGTAAAAACAAAGGACCACTTGTTGGGACGCCGAATGGTTTTTATCAATAAAGAATCATCAAAAAAACCTTGGGTGAATTTCGAAAGGTTTCATACGGAAAGAGGTCCTGATAGAATGGGACCGATACGTCTCTGCAATTGAACAAATCCAAGGGCCGATTCGTAGATCGCTTCTGTATTCGTCCGCAATTCCATTACAAAACCAAAATCGTTGACCGTTGGAGCCGTTCTTTGCTAATTTGCAATCATAATGCAAATTAGCACGCCACATGATGTTCGCAATTATATTGCCAGAGAGGCCGAAGCAACGATCCGTACACTTATGGCGGGTTTTCCCATAGTTGTGATAACCGGCCCGAGGCAATCGGGAAAGTCTACACTTGCCCGCCGGATTTTTCATGACAAACCCTATATCAGTCTTGAAGATCCGGATGACGATGAATTCGCGCGCAGAGATCCAAGGGGATTTCTTGAACAATTTAAAAACGGCGGAGTCTTGGATGAGATTCAACGCCGCCCTGAATTGCTTTCGTATTTACAAGCTCTCGTGGATCTCGACGGCCGCATGGGACTTTTTATCCTGACAGGGTCTCAACAGTTCGGTCTCATGGGAAGAGTAGCACAATCCCTTGCCGGCCGCGTGGGCATGGTGGAGCTTTTGCCCTTTTCTTTGGATGAACTCGCCGCGGCGGATCGTGGTTTGGACACTCCGGAGGATTTCCTGTTTACAGGTTTGTATCCTCCGGTTCACGACCGGAACATTTCCCCTACATTGTGGTATCCAAACTATATTCGCACCTATGTCGAACGTGACGTGAGGCAACTAATCAACATCGGCGATCTCTCTTCGTTTCGTTCTTTCATCTATCTTTGCGCGGGTAGAGGGGGTCAACTGCTCAACCTTTCGTCATTGGCGAATGACTGCTCCATTGCTCCCAACACCGCAAAAAAGTGGCTGTCGGTTTTGGAAGCGAGTTACATCGTGTACCTCCTCAGGCCTCATCATAAAAACTTCAACAAGCGGGTGATCAAAACACCGAAACTTTACTTCTTCGACTGCGGTCTTGCCGCAAGATTGTTGGGAATCGAGAAAAAAGAACAGCTCGTGAATCATGCAAACAGGGGAGCTTTGTTTGAGAATCTCATAATAATGGAACTGCTCAAAAAACGCTTCAACAAAGGACTTCCCTCGAATCTTTATTTTTGGCGGGATCGGACGGGAAATGAAATCGATGTGCTCCTGGATCGCGCGGGACGACTCGTCCCTGTGGAAATCAAGTCGGGTCGAACCATTGCCGGAACCTATTTTACCGGCCTTTCCCGTTGGGCCGAACTTGCAGGCAAGGAAGCGGACCGGCCGTACCTTGTCTACGCAGGAAGACAAAAACAAAAACGCGGCGAAGCAATGGTCCTACCCTGGCACAAGGCCGCTTCGACCATTATGCGCGACTCGTGATGAGGGGTGGATTTGCGACCCATGATTTTTTGGCTATCCAAATGAATTCAGACTTTGCCTGGAACATAATGACAGGTTTCTGGAATACGGTGGCTGATATGTCGCCGTATTTATTATTCGGCTTTTTCGTAGCGGGCTTATTGTCGGTTCTTGTATCCGGGCAGCTTGTAGAAACCCATCTAGGCGGTCGCGGTTTTCGGCCTCTATTCAAGTCCTCTGTTTTCGGCGTGCCCTTGCCTCTATGTTCATGCGGGGTGATTCCTGTTTCGATGTCCCTTCACCGGCACGGGGCAAGCAAAGGTTCCACCATAGCGTTTCTGCTTTCCACTCCTCAAACCGGAGTGGATAGTATAGTTGTAACTTATAGTCTTCTTGGGCCGGTTTTTGCCGTTTTTCGCCCCTTGGCAGCCCTTGCAACAGGACTCATAGGCGGTATGGCCGTGGATGTATTCGACCACGACAAGGAAACCCTCAAGAAAGCCTCGAAAAAATGCTCGGACGATTGCTGCGGCAACCCGCAAGAAACGGGCAAAATAAGAAAAGGGTTTGAATATGGTTTCATAACCCTGCCTCGAGATATAGGCAGGGCAATGCTGATAGGCATTTTAATTGCAGCCTTGATTTCCGCCGTGGTTCCCGACGATTTTTTTGCCGCAAAACTCGGCACAGGTATCTTTGCAATGCTCATAATGATGATATTGGGCATACCGGTTTATGTCTGCGCCACAGCCTCAATACCTGTAGCGGCCGCGCTTATGATGAAAGGCTTGACACCCGGGGCGGCGATCGTTTTCCTGATGACAGGCCCGGCCACCAATGCCGCCTCATTTGCAACTCTATGGAAAACATTAGGCGGAAAAACGGCTGTCATATATCTTGTCTCGGTAGCGGGATGCGCACTGGCAAGCGGCCTTTTGCTTGATTATTTTTATTTTACTCCGGGGATGACTAATGTTGTTCATCGGGGCTGGATGCTGCCCGATGCAGCCAGGCACATATCCGCGGTGGTGTTACTGGCCATTGTCGGTTATGCCCTGCTCGCCGGAAAGAAACACGCGGAAAAAGATTGATACTTGAAATAACCTCAAACAATGCACCTCTTCGCTGCGAGACTTGTAAGGCTCATAATTTTTCCGGCTGAAAAATCCGGGACGTTGGTTATCTCTTCTTTCTCTTTCCGGTTACGGTGACGCCGGGTCGGGTTTCATCCGTGCATTCGTGTTTTGTAGAGAATCGATGAAGTGCTCCGGAAGCCGCGATCAAGACCGCGATGACTATGAACCATTGCAAAAGAACCGTTCCCACCGAGAAGGGGTTCAGCGGATTGAGCGCATCGCCCTTTGAAAACTTGAACGCGGATTGATAGAACCACCAGACAATCAGGGCGGCGAATTGAACGGGTATAACCCATTTTATGAGGACATCGAACCATGCACCCACCCGCCAACCTCCATGATCCCCGTTTATGAGCTCGTTGCGGAAACGTCCGGCGCCGTATCGCGTGACCGCGGCTGCAAACAAGACTCCACTCAACAGCAAGCCAAGCCCCCACACCCAGTCCTGGTTCAAGAAGATGTTCATGTTAAGGGCGGAGGGAAGCCCTAACAAAAAGCAGCCCCCGGTGATCAGGGACACGGCCCATTTTCTTTTCAAGCCGAAATCCATCAACACCCTTACTCCCATTTCCATCATGGCAAGCAGTGAACTCGCGGATGCCGCGGTGAGCGACAAAAAGAAAAGAGCCGCGAAAAAACGGCCGCCTCCCGGCATTCGCCCGAAGAGCTGCGGCATCCAGACAAACGCCATTCCCGTGTTGTCCGACCGGGTGACTGCAAGCGCTCCATCCGTGGAACCTGCAAGCGCGAATATCGCGGGCAGAATCGCAATCGCGGCCAGGATGGATGCTGCATTGTCCCCCAAGGCCGTGATGACCGCGCTTGCTCCTATGTCCTCTTCTTTGCGCGCGTAAGATCCATAGGTGAGGATCAGGCCCCAGCCGGCCCCGGTGGACCACGCGGATTGCGAAAGAGCTTGAAGCCATGTTTCAGAACGAGCAAACGCTGCCGGGTCTATGCTGAACAGGTGTTCAACCCCCTGCAACCCGCCGGGAAGAGTCAACCCTCGAACAGCCGCGGTAACGAGCAACACCGCGAGCAAGGGAACAAGAACCTTGCAAGCGCGCTCTATTCCGGATGCCACTCCTTTGAGCAACAACAGGCCGCAGCCGCCGGCTGCTGCAAACTGGAAGATCACTGCAATGTGGTTTCCCCCGGTCAAAGTCGCCCACGCGGAATCCGCGTTCCGTGAAACATCGTCGAACCTGAAGATACAGGCCAGGAAATACCAGGCGCTCCAGCCGGTAACCACGGAGTAATAAAACATTATGGCAAGAGTGCACACGGCCACGAACCCGCCCATCCAGGTCAAACGCGGCCCCAGCAACTTTCCGAAAGCTCCCACCGGCCCTTTTCGAGTCGCCTTGCCCATGGCGAGTTCGGTCATCAAGAGCGGAATCGACCAGAGTACGGTGAACCCAAGCCACAACAGGATAAAAACGCCGCCGTGTTGAGCCGCCATTCGGGGAAACCGCCAGATGTTGCCCGCGCCCACTGCCATTGCAAGAGCCGCGGCCAACAGCCCCCAGCGGTTGGAGAACCGGTCTTCGCACGTCCCCTCCTTGGATGCGATGTTTTTTTTACGGCTTCCTTGCATTCCTTACCTGGGCGAAAAACTCACTTTTCTCGGTCAGTTCATCATAACGCCAAGGTGGTCCCAGGCAGTCAAGACACCAGTGGCCCCCGTTGAGTACGGTGTTGGGTTTCATTTCGAATTCATGCCCGAACGCGCAGCGCCATTTCACCCGGGAGGACATGTCGCGGTCCCAGGTTTCGGACAACATCTCGCCGCCCCTGAACCGGGCGGCTTCTCTCAGATCATCCAAATCCAAATCCACCTTGGATTCGTCGTATCCGTGTTGAAGACGGGTGAAAGGGATGTCGTGATCCAGGTCGGGCATCTTCTCGTTCCAGCCCGGAATCTTTTCAAATGCTTCGTAGCTCCCATAAAAAGCGTTGACCCGGTCGTGGTCCCTTGTCTTGATCCACCCGAGGGTTCCGTCTCTTTTTCGGGCGGCCAAAAGCTTTAACTGCAACTTTGTGCTTTTTTCGACGATCTTTCTGAACAGGGCGGATTTTTTGTTCAGAAACGCGGTGGTTTTCAAAAATCTTGGAAAAGCCTTCCAAACCTCGGAATAATAGTCTTCCATGGTCGCCCCACCTTCCCAGTGGTTTAAAAACTCGTTCAGCTTCCACGAATCTTCAAAAAAGACCATGTGAAAATTCTTGAGCGCGAACCAATTGCGATCCATGACGTTCCTCAGGTCCATGGAGAGCATTTCGTAAACCCGCTGCAAAAATTCGTAATAGGTCGCTGAACATTCGGGTCCCCCGGAAAGGTTGAAACACTTGCGCCAGAAGTCATCACGCTCATCCATTTCCAGACATTTCACCATCGCTCTTCCCGAGTCCCGGGCGGTGATGTTTTCCATGTAAGAATTTATGGGCTGGTGAAACATGATGGGATCCATGAGAGAAAACAGGTCCGGGATCATGATGAACGTCTGGCGCAAAGACACCCACTTGTCGATACGGGATTCCATCACTGCTGCTTCGCCCATGATTTTCGAAACAGAGTACATGTCATAGAGGCTGGGTAAAAGCGGATCGCCCGTTCGGGCTTTATGAATCGGCGGCAGCCGATCGCCGTATTCGGCAAGGGTTCCGATGTGGATGAACTTGATTCGATCGGGATCTTCATCCTCCACGGCTTTGACCAGGTTTCGCACGGCCGAACAATTCACCCTGTATGCTCTTTCCGGGCAGCGATCCGCTTCGGGCGGAATAACCCCCATCGTGCTGATACACCAGTCGATACCCCTGCACGCGTTCCGAAGATCTTCCTCGGATTCAGCATCTCCCCAGATGATTTTTAGCCCATCTCCTTTGGTCACGCGGGATTCTGAAAGAGCCCGCGCGTTTGCTGCTTTTTCATAAGGATAGAACAATTTCTTGTTCCGGCGGGATGGGCGAAGCAACAACACGAGATCGAATTCGTCTCTTTTATCAAAGAGGATCCTGAAGGTCTCTAAACCCATGGATCCCGATGCTCCCGTGAGCAATACGGATTGCTTTTTCTTCATGGTTCAGGTCTTTATCACGGAATGGGTAGATTGATCAAAATGTAGAAAGAATCGAAGTACCGCTGAAACGCGTTGATGAATGCAGGCAAAAAACTGGTGCCCACGAAAAGCGTCGTCATCATGAGCACCACCGAAAGCAAAGCGTATTCAGTGATGGCCTGCCCCGGCCTTGCGCCCTTTTTTTTAACAAACCTTTTGCGCGACTTTTTTGTTCTTCTATCGCAATACATCCAACACCTCCAGGGGCGTATTAAAATGCGTGATGTGCACTCTTACCTGTTTGCTCTCTTCCGACAACGCGGTGAAGTTGATCGTCACTTCCTGGGAACCCCTGTTGAAGAGCAGCACCTGATGTTTCCTGCCTATGCCGGGAATTTCATCCGCCAATTTCCTGAGTTCCCATCCCCGGGTTGCCATCTCGACCTTGTAAAAATCCACGTTGGCCTGTATCCCGCCGTAGTTGATGAAACGGGTCACGTTTGTTGCTTTGTCCGGATCGTCGGAGCCGAAACTGGACACCCCTTCGGATCCGGGAAACACCGGGGGACCGGAACCGAACCCGGATTTCTCGTTGGTAGAGGTTGTTATTCCCAATGGTTGTCTTGTTACCGACGGAAAAACCAAGTAACGGTTTTCCGATTGCTCCGTGATTATCACCTGCCGGATGACCCCTGATTTCACGTCAAAGGCCGAGACGTTTCCTCCCGCAAGGGTCACATCCTGGGTGACATGGTATTCCGCGGTTTTCCACCGGTCGGAGTAGAACCGTGCTATCTTCAGCGGATCATCGCGGGTGATGAAATAAGACATCTTCATCGGCGAATCACCCACAGTCATGTCCCGGCTGAGCGGGAGTTCCATTGCTCCCGGATAACTCGGCATGTCCACATCGAAAAAACCCTTCATCGGGTCTTGATCTTGATGCGCTCCCACCACGGCGTGTCGCCCACCCGCCAGGAGGCCCAAAAAGGCCGTGCCCGAACAAATGAAAATCACGGCGAATACCTTGAATGCCGGGGATAGGTTTTTCATTTCATCCCTCCTCACAGCGTGCGGTCCACTACTCCGGTGGTGGAACCACGAAATCACCGAAAGGATTATTTGTTGAAAGAGACGGCCCGCATGTCAAGCTCTCGGGCTCCGGGCATCCCATGAAATACCCGCCTCTCTTTTCAAATGTTTTCCTGTAATCCGAATCTTGCCTATTCGGTGATGTATCATAATCTGCTCCGCCGGAGTCTTCGTTTATCCTTATTTGACCGGATGATGGGTCTTGATCCTTGTAAGGCTTAGACACCAGTGCCGTTTTCATGGGGTCCATATCCAGGGACCCGGCGTAATAACCTGCAAACACGGCTGTCCAGCCTATCATGTCTGCAAATAGTTTCACGACTTCCCCGACGCCTCTGACAAAAGTACGGGTTCCCGGGGAAACCCACGCCATTCTTTCAACCGCCTCCCAATAGGGTTTGCCCGAACCCGATTCGTTGTCGATGGAGTCTCCGTAGTGGAGCCTCCATGAGTCGGCAACCACCGCCGACCTTTCGCGGAAACGTTGCCTGCTGACATTGTAGAGGTCTTGTCCCATGAACTTGCGGGGTATAAATTCGTTACGATAGCTCAATGAAACAGTGGCGTGGATATACCCCTTTTCATTGAATCCCCATCTTCTCGGCGGATTGAAGCGATCTTTTCTCGCCCCGAAAATCAGGTCGTTTTCAATTTTGTGCAAACCCATCATGACTTCCAATACCGGGTTTGGATCTGAAAACCTGATCATGCTTATGATGTCGATTATTCCAGTGACAAGATTAAAAACGGTATTGAGGTTTATGGGAAGCCCGAGTTCTCTTCCCGAAGGAATGTTTGGTTCAATTTCATTTCTGAGCGTCAGCCGCGGCTGCTGCCAGCTTACCATGAGATAACGGTTTCCCACCCCCATGTTGGTGGACTCCAGGTTTGCAAAACGCTGATCGAAATCAGACCGAACTTCCGATGCTGCTTGGGTGTAATACGTCGACTGGTTTGTTTCGCCGTAGTCATGAAGAGGAAAGCCGGTAAATTCCCAAGCTGCATATCGCGCCATTTCCTGTGTTTTTATTTTCAGATGGTTTATTTCGTAGAAGAAAATCGCAAAAAGCAGGATCACCACCATCACCGGGACGGTCAACGCGAACTCGGTCAGGGCCTGGCCTCTCCTTCGACCTCCTTCCCTGAAAGCCCGTTGAATCTCTTTTCTGAAACCCAACAGGCTCAACCGCGTGGAACCCATGGAGCGAATGGAACTCTTGGCGTCTTTTCTTTTTTCTTTTCCGCTCATAGGAGCCTCCACTCGGTCACGCGCGGACGAAAAATGCTTTAATGCGTCATCACCGCGGTTACTATCCTGAAAAATACATCCGCCAAGGCGTTTCTCAGGAAATTCACCACCCACTGCAAAATCTGATTCTCGGAATCAGTTTTTATGTGGCTGGAAACCAACCGGTCAAACAGGTTCTGCAGCGCTCCTCCTACGGGAGCGAGCCGCGCTCTCCAAAATGGGTTGAAAAAGTTAGGGTGTTCATCCCAAACACCGGGCCTGTGATAATAAACCTGTCCCCTGGCTATCACGTTCACGCCCTCGAACAAGAACGAGTTGTTTTCTCCGCCGATGGTGGTGTCAAGGGACGCGGTGGGCCAAGACCCATGCGTGAAATTAAACTTGTAATGCCACGGTTTTTCGTTGGAACCGGTCTGGAAATTCTCGTGATGCTTGTTCAAGAAAATCCAGGTGCTCGGTTGGCCGTAGTCGGATTCGCGGTCCGGGTTGGGCTGGAATTTGAAATAGGGCGCCATGAAAAACTTGTGATTGGCATCACTGCCCGATTCGGTTTCAAACGTTTCATCAACAGTGGTGGGGAAAGGAATCGGGAGCACGCCTCCCAAGCCGCCCGGACCTCCGGGTGAATCGCCGGATTCGCGATACCGGTAATGTTCGCCGCCGTCTTCATCCGCGTATATGCCGTCGCCCAACCTGTTGGCCCTTACCAGCACTGCGGTTCCCGGAAGGCCCATGAATCCGCTTCCGCTCGTAAGAAAATCATCCGACGCCAGCGTGTCCGCTCCGGGCGGGTAGTTTTTATCTGACTGTCTTATCTGGCGAATTTCAGGCCCAAGCTCAGCCTCTTCGATGACCTTTGTCTGCCCTCTTTTTTGCCCCGCTAAAAAACCCAAGCCCAACGCCAAGACGGTGCCTGAACGATCGTAAATGCCTTTTTGGTTGCGGCTTGCATTGATCATCTCCGCCATCACCCCTTGGGCCTCCTTTATCTCATCCTTTGAAGGATCTTTGCCGTATTCCTGCAGGTTTCCGCTTGCCAAATCCATGATAAGGTCCAAAAGGAAAGGGTTCACCCCTGATCCCGAATCAAAAACCTTTCGAAATTCCAGGGAGTTTACAACCCCGTTGAGCAAAACGTTGAACCACTTGTTCTTGGACGAAAAACCCATTTCCTCGTCATTGGCTTGGATGAACTCGTGCATTCCCGTCAGTAAATGCGAGTTTACCAACAGCAATCTTATCAATTGCATCTCCCAGATGGCATACCTGTTGAACCTGGATATGGCATCGACTGAGTAGGACACAACCGTGTGCAAAACGTTGTATAACCTCCTCCCCACATCGGCCGCGATGTTTACGACTCTAAGCGCTACATCTATCGTCCTCGCGCCCACGCAAAAAGGAGTATTCGCGGGCGGAGGAAGTTTGCAGCCGATGTCGTTCACCTCCTTTGCCACCTTGAGCATGTCTCTGACCGTACCGCTCACACCCACCACAAAACCTGCATAAGACAGGTAGCTCTGCAACACCAGCGCGGTGTTGTAATGCACGATCTGAGTCCGGTTCGTAAGAGCCACGAAATTAAACGCTCTCGCCTTCATGGCGGCCAGGGAATAAGCCGCTGAATCGGCCGCGTTCTGGGTGCGCATTTTCTGATACACCGCTTGGCCGAGATTCATCGTAGCGAGCACCGAAAGGAACATGATCAAAAAGCCGAGTCCTGCCAGGGGAAGCGCCTGGCCGGAACGTTTGCCGAACCGTCGTCCGTACCGTCGTCCGAACTTTCGTCCCATCAACTTTTCCCTGTTCCTCGTTTTCTCCATCACATCAAGACTCATGTCGCCTCTCCTCCATCAGTGGACCCGCAAACTGATGCGGTACGGGTTCGACTGCATTCTCATCGTGTGATGCGAAGTCAACGGTATAAAATAAATCTGCGCCTGATCCGCAATCTCGCCGAGCTGTCTTGTAAGCCTGTCTCCACCGGATAAATCCGGACTCCTGCCCTTTCCCCAAAGATGACCTTCGGCTGCCTCGTCGGTGGCGGAATAGATCGAACCATACAACCTGACACCCAGCCGATGCGCGCGCCATGCCTGGTGAATGATCCAGTTCGCAAAGGGAACGCGCATCATGTAGAGATACTGAACCTCGATGGAAAGCCGGGTGGAAGCCCTCCACCCGGATCCTCTTCTCACATCGTCGAAATCGATTTCCGTTTGTTCTATGGAAAAATCCGTGGTCTTGGGGCTGATTATGTTAATCGTTATCATTTGCAGATCCGAAGGCCCAAGGATGCCTGCTATCAGGTTCCCCACCGTGTGATCCACGAAATTCGCGGATGCATCCAGGATAGTGTCTCGAAGGCTGCCCAACGGCCCCTGCAAAAGATTGGGAAGCTGCTGCAATAGTTGATCCGTTCCGCCCTTTATCAACCCCACCGCCTCCGGCAGTCTCCTGTGGAGCTGATAAAAAAGCGCCCTTTGCACGATTTGCTTTACCATCATTTCCGGGTTGCCGAGGCTGTGTTGATCCACCAGCCCTTCATAGGTCGGCAGCAAAGAAATAATGGCCGCGTTTTCCATCATCCACCGATCCGCGTTCCACACGATCCCCGCGCGCGCCGCGTTGTACGCCGCATAGTCGGTCATGATCTTCGCATGCTGGATCATCGCCAACTGCAGCACCCCGAGAATCATGAAAGTCATCAATGGTATGACAATTGCTGATTCAACAGCAGCCTGCCCACGGCGGATCTTTTTCCTTAACCGCTTCCCAATCTGATCAACGTGTTTGACCGATGCATCATGCATGGAAACACCTCCGGTTCCATATTCCCAATATACAACGAACCCCACCCAAGATCCATCGGTCATCTGGCCGCAAAAATGGTGTCACCCACTAGCAATTAAGCTTTTATGCACCGTATAACCGCTGGTAATTAAAGTCGTTTTTTAATTAAGCGCTAATTGCTAGTGGGTGACACCATTACCTGACACCATTACCGCCATTACCGATTATTTCATTGCTCAATCGTTGCAGTCGGTTCGGACTGTTGTGGAAGAAAAATATATTCGGCCCCAGTTGTCGGGTATTAGCCAACGAGTTCCTTGATTGGCCCAAGCTTTATGGAATCTGCTGCCGTCGTTTCTGCGATCATTCAGCACAACGTCGAAACCCATAGTCGAGCCCTCTGTCGGCGGGTCTCCCAGCCAATCAGACCACGGCAGAGCAAATTCGATGCTATACCCGAAATCCGACTGGTTGTTATTCGGAATGCCGTTTAAAATCACTTCAAATGGAAAGTCGGGGTCCATATCCCACAACTTGTCATCGCCCAGTGCGTCAAACCTATGTCTTAGTATATTCACTATAAACTGGTAGTCATCGAACTGAAGTTCGCTTCCCCCGTTCAGAAGGGGGTCAAAGAAGACTTCTATTGAATCATCTTTCCAAAGATCACCGTCTCTTTCGGAGGCAACGCCGTTCAGTTCGTCATCCAAAACGTCGGCTGCTATGTAGATGGCGTTATCATCCCAAAGAAAACTGTAAGTACCCTGGGAGCCGGTTTCGTCCATGTGGATGGTAACGGAGTCAGCCCGGCAGAACTCATTTGTTTCGCCGTCGACAACGGGAGGTTTATCCGCACGATAAACAACCAGGAACGGATAGTCCGACTTATAAGCCAACCGGCAATCCTCGGTGCAGTATTCGCATACAGTGCCGGGACTCGTTGTGCACTCTATGCCATTCAAATCTCCATTGTCACACTCTTCATCTCCCGCGATGATTTCGTCCCCGCAGTGGGCCATGCAAACACCATCGTCACAGACAAGACCATGGTCACACGTGTCATCCGGATAGCACGGCCCGCCGAAGCTCCCTTGTGGATTGACTGCGGAATCCGCGGTGACACCCGCATCCTCTACATCGTTGTTATTTGAATTCTCCGGAGTAAAATCGATTATACAACCATAGCTCAAACAGGAAACAATTCCCAAAACAACGGCAAGCCATGCTTTGAAGCCGACGTTAGTGGAGGGCATGCACTCTTCTATCAACTCTCTCCATTCCAAGTCATGGTCGTGCAATGCACTCATCGTTCTTTTCCAATCAACAGGCTTTGGAACAAATGCCGCACCAACTTGCAGACCCAAACTCGCGATCAAGGCTCCTTGTATAAGTTACGACACGTTTCCAATATTCAAAACAAGGCAGCTTTCAAGGTGCATGAATCGAAATTATATCTTGTTGATATGGAAAAGAAAAACGTTTTTACGGACGTCCCGGCTTCCATTGATTCAAACAGCAAAAAGTGCTCCGTCCCCCGTCTTTGTCTTGACTTGACCAAGTATATGGTCAATTATTTGGTCATGATTCGGGTAAATGTATATGAGGCCAAAACCAATCTTTCCAAGTACCTGAAAAGGCTGGAAAAAGGCGAAATAATTATTTTGTGCCGAAGAAACGAACCTGTCGCCGAGATCAGGCCCATATCAAAACAGCCGGACGAACAAAGACCGGTGGGTGTCCACAAGGGAGATTTTGCAATTCCTCCATCATTCTTTGAACCTCTGCCCAAAGAGGTGGAAACAGGTTTCTACGGACAATCCATGATCCACGCTGCTGAGAAAAACACAGGGCGAAACGCACAGGCAAACGCCCAGGAAAAAGCAGAAGGAGACGCAGAGGGAGATACTGTGTGAAGATTCTCTTGGATACGTGTACTTTGCTCTGGATTGCTCTTGATTCCGATGAACTCTCAAGCTCCGCGCGAACGGCTTTTCGAGATCCCGCAAACGAAGTTTTTCTCAGCGCAGCATCCGCCTGGGAAATCGGGATAAAAAACACGCTCGGAAGGCTCCCCCTTCCTGAAGAACCTCGCATCTTTGTTCCGGAGTTGCGCAAGACTTACCACATTGAACCGCTTGCCCTGGATGAAGAAAGCTGTTTTCAAGCTGCCAGGCTGCCCCCGATCCACCAAGACCCTTTTGATCGAGCGCTCGTGGGCCAGGCAATCAATCACGGCATGACAATCCTGACTCCGGACAAGCTGATCTCTGATTACCCTGTACGTACATTTTGGTGACACCTGGGTCATCCCGACTGCGCCACTCCGTTATTCGGGCGAATAGCCTTTGCTGGAAATTATCTCCCTCACCCTCGCATACGACCAATGTGAAGAGTCAGTCGACAATGGTAATCGGCACAGCCGAAACTTTGAACCCCACCGAAAGCGAATCCCTGATGCCGTCCCCCGTGGTATCCACGTCAGGCCTCAGGGCCGTGGCAAACAAGTTGGAGCAACGAACCTCGGTTTCCGTCAATACCGGTCCGTCAGGCTCGTTTACCGGGTCCCATATAGAGCATTCACCCTCTCCCGGAACCACACCGTCACAACCTTCCGGCACCGGGCTGCAGTCGCCATCAAAAATACGGATCACAAAATCACCGATACATCCATCCGGATCTTCCAATGCCTTTTCGTTGAGCCAGCGGGTGAACTCGGGAATCAAGATATTGTTTACGGTTTCTTTTGACAAAACTCCGCCGATCGCGACGTCGATCCAGTCATTCGGAGTTATGGGGGTTTTTGTTGTTTCTACCCTGGCATATTCCAGCGGCAAATCTAATATCAAATCGTAGAATGGAAGTGAGATTTCCAATTTTGCCGGCATTTCTTGGATCTGCGGATGTATTAAATAAGGTCCCGCGTGTACATGTCCCTCTTCCATGCTCCCGCACAGATGAAGCTCACGATCAACATTTTCCGCTATGGATGCATGATTATTCCCAACGTCGAAAAGCTGTTCGGTTGCATCGCTTGTTCCACGAAAAATCTGAACCGCCATTGATTCATCGTTGGGCCAGTCAGAGACCACAAGTCGGCCCAACATAATTACGGTGCCGTTTTGTAGAGACTGAAAGGCTGCTTCATCATGGGCCTGCTCACAGGAGGGTATCAAACCCAGAATTGCAGCAAATTTGTCATTGATGTCACCATCTCCGGTCAAATCCACGCCAAAGAGCGTGAAGTGTTTCGTCGATACCGCCAGTTCCGTAAAAATGTAGTCATAACTATTACCCTCGTTCAGATTGCACTTGATCTCACAATCCGGACACCACCGCCAATCTTCAGCCTTGTCGCATATCCCGTCATAATTGCATGGATGAGGATCATCGTTAACGGATTCCTTTTTGCAACCTCCGGTCAATCCCATCAAAAAACATCCAAAAACCAACAGCCCCTGAATTTTTCTCGGTTTCATTTCTTTTTCTCCCAGTGCATTGATCAAGCAAACTAAACAAAATTCAATTCTAAACACATTTTTCTTTTTTTTAATTTTATCCTCGATAAACAAAAATGTCAGCGGTTTTTTTGCTGTTTCGATTCTAAACGGTTTAACAACTCGTACGTTCTCCATACGTTCTCCATCCGTCCTCCCGGTATGCCCACCGTTTCCGTCACCAAGGTTTTAGGTTGAAAGACGCCTGCATGTGAGGGTACAATAAATTTTATGAAAGGGGGAGGGCGTCATGAAAAGGGAACAACAAAAAGGGACCAAAAGCCATGCAACCATCAGGTCCGTTGCAGCAAAGCTTTTCATTTGCCTCGCTATTACCGCCTACGCTTCGCAGGCGGCGGCCGACGGAATGGCCATGGAGCCCATCACCACAGCGACCGAACATGGCGTACGGGCAACCGCGCAACGAGCGTTGCTTTGGCTGCGAAACGGGGTGTGGGAGATTCACATCAATCCCATTTTTGAACGCAAACACGGTGAGGCGGCATGGGTGGTGCCCTTTCCGGCGCTGCCCGAGGTGAGCGAATCCAGTCACGATTTGTTTGATGATCTGGAAATCACCACATCCCCGGTTTTCATCCACTACTGCACACCTCCAAGCTCCGGACACGGAGGAGCGGATGGAGGATCCGGATCCGGTGGAGACGTTTCCGATGTTGAAACAAGCGTCACAGTGTGGGACCGGGGTGAAATCGGGGACATGGAGTACGTCGTTCTTTCAAGTGATCAAGGAGACGACCTGGTCTTTTGGTTGCATGAAAATGGCTTTGCGCTCCCGGAAAAAGCAGCCGAGCTGATTGCAGAGTTCGAGACCGAAGGACAATATTTTTTCGTCGGCCGGATCGGCAAACGCGTAAGCCCGAGCAAACCGATCTCTCCGGTGCGCTTCGTCTTGCCCGAAATGCAACCACCACTCTACCCTCTGCGACTCACCGGAACGGGGGTGCAGGGAAACGAGAGGTTGTCGCTTACTCTTTGGGTGGTGTTCCCCTCTTCCCGTCACCCTGAGACCAATGAACCCGCCCTTTTTTTCGTGCCCGAGAGCCATGCTTTTGCCGGGCTGCAAGACATCCCCTCAAGCAACCCGACCGACGCGGATTCCTACCACCGGATCGTAGACGACTTCTTCCAAGAACACCCTTACGATCGCCTCTTTCTCCATTACGGTGAATCCATGTCCGAAAGCCTCCCTGCAACCGGATACCGCTGTCACCTTGGCTACCCATACATGTGTGTGTATGGAAGCGACCTCGGCATTTCCTGGAATAGGCAGTGGTCACCGGAAATCAGCGAGATGAGCGGGGAAAAAAACTTCCTGCTCCGGTTTGAAGGATCTCTGGACACAACCGCGCTGGAACGGGATTTTGTTCTGAAGGGTGTGGAATGGAACTATCATAATACCCATCGGCTCCGAACCGACACCGTTTTCAGTATCGATCAAGGCACATGCAACTCCGGTGATTCCGAACAACCCGCGGAAATGGACACATCATCGGTTTCTCCGGTCTATTTCTGTGGTTGCTCACTCATAAACAAACCCGGCAGCGTGTTGCGCATTCTTCTGCTCCTGATGGTCGCTCTTCTCTTTATCCGCATCTTAAAAATCCGAAAGCCCCGGATAAGTTGATGCGTAAGCCCAAAGATTCGATTCGTCAAAAAGGAATGGTCAACAGGATGGGAATTGGATAGTGTAATGCTGGCAGAAGAAAAATGGAAATGGTGGGAAATGGTGGTGGGAAATGGTGTCAGGCACTAGCAATTAGCGTTTAGTTGTAAAACCTCTTTAATTATTGGTGGTTAGGCGGCGAAAAAAAGCTTAATTGCTAGTGCCTGACACCATTTAAGGGTGACACAATTTGTCTGAAAAGTAGGTTTTGATGGTTTTGTTTGGAAGAGAAAAAGACGCAAACACCAGGAGAAAAAGGAGCTTCCCGGTGTTTGTTTTCTTTGCGTGTTACGTGCTTTCAATTCAGCTTATTGCCCAGGGGTGTACCGTAGAGTTTGGGCCGGGAGATCCGATATGCGGAAACGGAACGGCGGAAGGGGATGAGGTCTGTGATGGCGAAGACCTGAGGGGGGAGACATGTGAAAGCCTCGGGCTTGTCGGAGGAACTCTTGCATGTCGAAAAGATTGCTCGGGATATGTTGCAAGCGGATGCACGAATCAACCGGAGTGCGGCAACAACATCAAAGAACCCGGCGAGGCATGCGACGGCACTGATCTCGGCAGTGAAACTTGCGAGAGCTTGGGCCTTGATCGAGGAACGCTTGCTTGCAATGAAAACTGTACTTTTGACACGACCGGGTGCAGAAGAGAATCGTTTTGCGGCAACAACATCAAGGAACCCGGCGAGGCATGCGACGGCACTGATCTCGGAGGTGAAACCTGTGAAACCCAGGGTTTTTACAAAGGTGAACTCGCGTGCCTTTCAGACTGTACCGGCTTTGACACTTCAGGTTGTGATCCATGTCCTGATGGTTGGGTTTACATCCCCGCCGGGGAATTCGAGATGGGTTGCAACCAGGGGGAACCTTGTTGGGAAAACCAACACAACGAGACTCCCCGACATACCGTTATGCTGTCGGCTTACTGCATACAGCGCACCGAAGTGAGTGTGACTCAGTACCGTGAGTGCAAAACTGCCGGAGGTTGTCCCCTGGCAATGCCTACCGAAGGAGGCGGCGCATGGTTTTTCAACTGGACCTCCAACCCCGAAGATCGGGAAGAACACCCGATGAACGGGATCAATTGGCATGAAGCTCGTGAATACTGCCAGTGGAAGGGTGGAGATTTGCCCACCGAGGCGCAGTGGGAAAAGGCTGCGAGAGGAACGGATCAGCGCACCTACCCATGGGGTAACGATGATCCCACCTGTGATCGTTGCAACTGGAATCATTCCGGTTCAGGTACACCGTTAGGTTGCAATGATGCCGAAGAGGGACCCGGAACATGGCCGGTGGGATACATTGCCACCACGACAGGAGATTCACCGTACGGCCTCAAGGACATGGCCGGCAACGTGTACGAGTGGACCCTGGACTGCTTTGATGAGGATTTTTATCATGATTGCGGGGACAATTGCGAAAACCCTGCAAACCTCGTAGACGATTGTGATGAAGGATTTCGGTCCATCCGAGGCGGCAGCTTCCGCACTGCGGCTCGCTACGCCCTCCGAGTCGTGTTTCGCAGTGGAAGCGACCAAACGCTTCGCGGCAACGGCTTAGGATTCAGGTGTGTCAAACCTTCTGCCCAATAAATGTAAAGACTTGGCGCTGTCTGCAAAAATAATTGTTGCTCAGCGAAAATTGCGTTTGTACATCCGTTGCCTTACATAACCGGCAGAGATCAATCTTGTTCAAAGTTCATATGCAAGCCACGGTTTCGCTGGTGCGTCTGCTCATTTGCTCGAATGATTTTATCGTTGAATCTCAAGGCAAAGGCATGCATAATTAATATTGCAAATGCCAATATGTCAGGTTATCGGAATGATAACCTGTCAAACTGTGCATTATAATACATGTTATGACCGATTAACCCGAAAGGATTCACATCGCCATGAAATATCTTTCACGGCATATCGAGGGCCGGGTCTTGCGTATGGCCGAGCGCTTTCCGGTCGTGCTTGTGGGCGGAGCGCGACAAGCCGGCAAATCAACACTTGTTGCACATTTGTTCGGCAACCATTGTCGTACTTTTGTTTTCGACCCGGTTATCGATGTTGGAGAAGCACAAAGAGACCCCGAGCTTTTCCTGAGCCTCAACCCTCCTCCCTTGATCTTGGATGAAGTGCAGTACGCACCCCATCTTCTCCCGGTAATCAAACGCATTGCAGACGCGCGAGCGGATGATCGGGGACTCTTTTTTCTCACTGGATCCCAGCAATTTCAACTCATTGAAAACATTTCAGAAAGCTTGGCAGGTCGTGTTTTTGTCGCGGACCTGATGCCCATGTCCTCCGCAGAGTTGGCTGGAACTCTTCGTCCAGGTGCAATCGAAGCGCTTTTCCACAAAGACCCTCCTGACAACGCTCGGGAAATCTTGTCCCTACTGAGAAATGCATCAATGCAAGTTGCGTCAAGTGGGTTGTTGTTGGAAAGGATTTTTCGTGGCGGCTATCCCCGACTGATTGATTTCCGCACCAATGAGGTCGCTGAATGGTTAGGTTCGTATCTGCGCACATACGTGGAGCGGGATGTGCGCAGGCTCCGTGATCTTGCAGACCCACATGATTTTACCCGGTTTCTGCGTCTTGCCGCCGCTCTTACCTCCAGGGAAATCAACTATTCTCAACTCGGGAGAGAAATCGGCATCAACCCTCGCACCGCCAAGGGTTGGCTCGAAGTGTTGACCGCTTCATACCAGGTATTTCTTGTCGACGCGTACAACGGAAACACCGTCAAACGCGTATCGGGCAGACCCAAAATCTATGTGACCGACACGGGGTTCGCGTGCCACCTCTTGTCGATCACATCGCCCGAAGCTTTGAATGCTCACCCTCTTATCGGCCAACTATTCGAAACCTTTACCGTCGGTGAAATCGTCAAACACATCGCCGGCCTGGACGCACGGCCTCGCACACAACACTGGCGCACTCGCGGAGGCGCAGAGGTGGATCTGATACTCGAGCGGGATGGGGTTTTGTATCCGATCGAAATCAAGCTCAAGGCCCGGCCTTCACGCCGTGATTTGTCAGGAATAAGAGCATTCGCGGAAACCTATTCCGGTGAACGGATCGGCCCGCGTATCGTATTCCACGGCGGTACGGAGTTGTTTCTTATTGATGAGTACACCGTGGCAATCCCTGTTTCCATGATTTGAAGATGTAAATGGTTTCACCCATTTGAAGGCTCCGTCAATGAGATAATACTAATCCCTTGATGCTTTTTTTTCGCACTCAAACTTCATTGATGGACTACTCCACGGTCTCGAAGATGACTATTTCGCGCGAGCCTCGATTTTTTTCTTTTTGGGTGCGGATTTCGATTCCGCACCAGTCACCCATCTGGATTTAGGCTATGATGGCATGCCCCAATCGGGGGTATTGTCCATCTGCCCTTGACGCTTTTG
>SLPX01000089.1 GCA_007131745.1 Myxococcales bacterium | reverse complement strand
CAAGACATAAGCTCGCAGGCTTGCCTTGGCATTTACCCATAAGAACCGGCCGAGCAAACCAGCAAATCGCCGGCTTTGCTCTTCCCATCGAACCTCGGGTGGACGCACTACGCCATCCTTCTGGTTGCAGTAGGGAGGTGTTTCCTTGTCTGACATCGATAAAATCAAGATGCTATCATGGCGGCGATTTCCCATTGGATCCAAATGTTCCGGCTACCACCGGATGGTTTGGAAGAAGCTTTTTCAAATTTCTCTGATCATTATGTTTTTCGTGGCGTCTCTTCCCGCGGGATGCGGCTCCCGGCCAGGCCTGGACGCGATGGACGCGCAAGTGGATGCATCTCCGCCCATGCCTTGCGGAAACGATGAGTGGACAGAGCCGGGGTCGCCTTGGCCCATGTACATGGGTTGCCCCGAGCGCAGGAGCCGTTCCGCGGCCGTGGGTCCGGCCACGCCGGATAACATCCGCTACCTGGGCGAGGTTTATCACCACTCTGAAACAGAAGAATGGTATTTGGACAGCATGAGCCTGGACGGGCCGGTGATCGCGTCTGACGGAACCCTGTACATAGGGTCGTCGCTGCTTAACTACTCTGACTACCGGTATATACATTGGTCGCAACAGATTTTGGCCATCGATCCCGATGATGGGGCCGAGAGGTTGATATACGAAGCAGAGCTGATAAAGGTGGATCATGTTCTTAAGGAAGTGCCTGGTTCCCCTCCTGAAGGGCTTACTATTTCTCCGGATGGTCATATCTACTTTCCTGTGACATCCAAGGACCCGGAAAGTGGTTACGAATACAAAATAATTTCCGCGTTTGACAAGGAAGGAGGGGAGGTCTTTCAGAGCCGACGTTATATATATTGGCACAAAATCCTGGGTCCGGATGGTGTTTTTTATGTAAATGAACATGTAACCGGAGACAACAAGTATCTGGTGGCCCTGGCACACGACTCCACGGAGCTTTGGAGATTCGACACGGGGAATCGTTTTGCATCCTCCATCGCGATCGACCCACAGGGCCGAATCTATTTCTTTTTGCCGAACTACGGTTATGCCCACAACTATGTCAGTCTCCTGGCCTTGCAGTCTGACGGAAGCCTTCTATGGGAAAAACGGGTAGCGGATTTCATCTTTCGCACAATAGGCTTGGGAGCGGATGATTATTGCAGAATCAGCATTGGAGACAACGGAAACCTTTATTTCTTCGCGGGTGAAATCAACGATGATCCATCTGGTTCATTAGTGTACTCCTTGTACGCGTACTCTCCGGATGGTGACTTCTTGTGGTCCCACCCGGTGGATAGTACACCCGGAATATCGGTTGCAATCGGACCGGGCGGAATGGTCGTGGGAGGTACCGAGAAAGCTGTCTACGCGTTTTCTCCTGATGGAAAACTTCTTTGGGTATTCGAGGCGGAAGGAGAATTCTTCTCCCACGGAGGAGGACGACCGGCCATTGACGGTGAAGGAACTACATACATCGGAATGTACGATGGACTCCACGCAATCCGGCGGGACGGAACCCTCAAGTGGAAAGCCGAAGTAGGAGGAGCTATACTTCTTTCGGTTGTCATCGGGGCGGACGGTACGCTGTATTTAAGCTGCGGTGACAAGGGCCTGTGCGTGATAGAGCACTGAGCGCTTGTTTTCTTTTCTTTCGGTCCGGCCCAATCGGGTATTCGAGAACCGAAACACGCTCACATTAACCGCGCCGCGTATCCACCCCGGCAGGAGGCGAGGAGCGCGAACCGGCTTGATTTCCAACATCCAGTGACATGGCAGGCTTGGGGTTAGGTGTGGAAACCTGTTATTTTCGGATGATGGTGTCGATTGCAAAATAAGCAGGGGTGTTCATTCCGAAGTCGCCGGTGTCGGATGATGAAAGCGTGAACTGAAGCCCGGTGACCGGACCCAGAGATGTGAGGTCCACCCATGTCCAATCGCCGATGATGTAGTTGTCTTCGTTGTCCTCGAACCGGAAGTCGGCCAGGTAAAACTCCACTGTGCCTGTTGTCTCACCATGTTGATCCAACCCGGTTATGGTAAGCAGGAACCAGTCGGGATCATCCCCGGTCGTTCCGCCGAACTTCTTGGAAACCCCGTCGCCCTCGGACATCGCCAGGTAGGCGTATGTCGTGTTGGTAACGTAGAGACCCGATACAAGGTAGCCCTCTTCGGTGTTGGTTAAAGTGATCGTGGGCGGGGGGTTGTCGTAAAACGTGGAGTAGTAACCTACAGCGTAGATCTCCGAACCTTCGGCGCCGGAGCCGGTCACCGCGGAGTGCTGGTTTTCATAACCCGGGGTCGTTGTATCGGTGGTGTTGGAGTAAGCAAATCCCTCCCAATATCCGAAGTCGGAGTAGTAGTAATTGTTCAGCGAAGCGTGACCTGTTTCGAAATACCCGGTTTCATCGGACCCGTTCCAAAAGGATTCCGGGTCCAGTGAGAGATCTTCGAAATCGGTGATGAGAGCGGATATGCACAATCCGTTTTCCTTTACGAATCCGTCGTTGCATTCGCAGGTTCCTTCCGGGTCCACGCAGTGAGCGTTTTCGCCGCAATCAACCGGGTGACCCGAAACACATTCATTGTTTTCATTGCACGTTTCAAGACCATTGCATGCATTGCCGTCGTCACAGTCCGAATCTTTAGCGCATTCACCAGGGATGCATTCATCCTGGTGAAAGAAATAACCGGTGTCACATTCCTCGCAAGAATCTCCGCTATACCCGGTTTCGCAGTCGCAAGCCCCGGTTTCCGGGTTGCAAACGCCGCGTTCACCACAAAACACATTGTCGCATGGATCTTTTGTTTCCTTGTCATCGCGTGAGCAGGCCGCGGTCACCACGGTTGTTGCGAGCAAGATGGAAATAGCAACAAATAGGTGTTTGTTTGCTTTCATCAATTCTTCCTTTCTTTTTTCTATGATTTTTCTTTGTGGTTTCGTTTCTATGGTTTTGTCGATTTTGGTATGAGCAGAAGCGGTGTCGTGAATCCGGGCGGAAACCCGGTTGAAATCGGATCTGCGTTTATGGGTGCACAGTCGATTGCATTGTAGAACCTGACGCCGGCGGGGTGAGATGCACGGTCGGTGACTATCAACTGGGCAGAAGAAGTCACCGCTACATCAGTGGCCAGGAGGGTATTGCGGGAAATGCACGGGGTTACATTTGCAGGTTCGAGACAGAAGCGGTTCACCGCGGTTTCGAAACTTGTGGGCGCGGTGATCACCGCGTGACCGCATAGGGAATCATCCAGGGTGAAAGCGGAGACAATGCCTTCCAGTTCGGTTGAGGAAAGAGCTATTGATGCTTCCCCGGAGACTGTATCCACGACTTCGAGACCAGCGTTATGTCCGCTCCAGTCTCCGGCCGTGGAGACAACAAGTTTTCTTCCGTTGTCAAAAGCTCTTATGGGCCCGAGTGGATTTGTGCCCTCAAGCAGTATCGTGTCAACCAGGGTATCTGTGTGAATGTCGATAAGCGCCAGGTATGCATTTTCATCGGGAATCCAGCCGTGATTGCGTCTCATCCTGCCTATCGTGACCCACACCCCGTCGTCGGTCGCTTTCATGTGAGACATTTCCGGGATTCCATCGTCATCTGCAAGGGATGACAAGTCGACATGTCCGATGATTTCATGTCCGACGTCTTCCTGGGGATTTACTATCAACATAAAAGGTTGTTCATGACAGGTGACGTAGAGTTTACACCTGTCCAGGAATGCAATGTCATGGGGATTGCACGGGGTGTTTGCATCGATCTTGACGCTGAACTGCTTCAGCAGGCTGAAGTCGCTTCCGTCCAGAATCGTGATGTTGTCCGCGCCGAATCGATTGATGATCCATATTTTTTCGTCGTACCATCGCGCGGTCGCGTCGTCATGCGTAAGCGCGACGTTGATCCGGGTTTCCATGGTGTCGATATCAATGACCGTGACGCCTCCTCCTGAGCCGTGTTTTTCGGTGATCACAACCAGCCGTTCGGGTGGGCCGCCGGTAGCAGGGTCGGCCGGGCCGCAGATTCCATCCGGATAACCGGAGCCAGAGTTTTTTGGGGCAGGTGTTTCGTTGCATCCCTCCAGTGGAATCAACATCAGGATGAAAGTCAGAACAGAACTGAGACTTGGTTTATTCATAATGCTAACCCTTCCAGATCAAAGCCACGTGAAAAGTCCACCCGGGAAGTGGAAACCCTCCGTAATCCGCGAGCGCTCTCGGGATTTTTTCCATGTTCGTAAAACCCGGAGCGTCCACGTTTTCGGTTCTCAGATTGCCGATATTGCTGAATGTGACGGCCAATGTGATTCTCTCGACCCATGGATTGATGATGATTCCCGCGTCGTGAAGCGTGCGCATCGGCACAGGCAGAAAAAGATTGGCCTCATCCAGAAAGCTTTGAGAGATATGCCGGACTTCATAATGCGCTGCAACGGAAAGCTGCTTCCATTCAAAACATATTTTCAGCCTTGCGTATGCTTCGTGCAGTGGGCGCCCGGGCAAACGGTTGCCGTCGAGCAGCGGTTCTTTGGACCTGTTTGCCGTCCAAAGAAAAGTGTAATTTCCGGATAACTCCGCGCTCACGTTTTCGTGAATGGAAAAACCCGCGGTTCCGGAAAATTCCGCGCCCGCAATGTGAGCATTTGCAATGTTGGTCGCGATCGCGGTTCGCTGTGAGTTTTGAACCCATCCGATCAGGTTATCGACCCGCCGGCCGAAAAACGCGGCTTGGGCGGTAAATACGTTCAGCAGCGGGGCAATGTTATGGTTTTGATAGACCAGGCCCAGGTCCCCTCCGACACTTTTTTCCGATTCGAGATCAGGGTTGCCCACCGCGGTTCCACGGTCGCCAAACAGTTCCATCAAGGTGGGCGGCCGGAAATAGCGCCCGATATTGCCCTTGATATCCAGTCCTTGAAACGCCGTCACCCTAACTCCCAGCCGCGGGCTCAGAAAGTTTTCGTAGGAATTTTGAAGCGGTATGCCGGTGCGGGAGACCCCCGAAACATCACTGTACAGAGCGTCGAATCTTAAGGCGGGAGTCAACCGCAAACGTTCACCGGCCAGCAGGACGCGGTCTCTCAATGCTCCGCCGAAACGGTAGCGACGGCTTGACGGCAAGTCTCCCGTTCCAGGTCCCGAGCCGATGCGATCCCGGCCGCTGTACGTTTCAAACCGCCATTCGGGGATAAATGCAAACAGGTTGTGCATATCCGGGGCCCATGTAAACCGGGCGATCAAACCCAGCGAATACGAAGTGTCCACTTGATCCTGCGCTCCGACCCCCAGTTCGCCTTGGGGATCGCTGTATCGCTGCCTGTACAGCTGGAAATACGTTCTCGCCATGGCGTCGATACTGGTGTGCAAAAAAGATCGCCGATCAATCTTGACGTCCAGGAGCTGGTGCATGGATTCAAGCCTGGTAAGCGCCGCCTGGTTGTGGCCAATGCCGGGCAAACCCTTGTCTTTTCGGCCGAAACTCTCGAGCACCGATAATCGGGTGAGGGGACACAACTGCCAACTCATCCATCCCAGCACTCCCAGCAACAAGGTGTCGTTGTTCAGCCTTCTGACTGTCCGATCATCCAGCGTGTTGTATGGTGTGCCGTTATCTGAATAAAACGGAAAATCGCCGATCCAGGACTCCAGGGAAACGTTTGCCGAATAGGTCAGTCTTCCTTTTCCCCCGGTCTGAGCGAATCCGACCCGGCTCAAACCATACGAACCGAACGCTCCCATGAGTCTGGTCATGGTTTGTCGACTGGAGTCCGATGGTATGAGGTTTATCGCTCCGCCGATTCCCTCTGAGCCGAATTCAGCGGGCAACATGGATCTGAAAACTTCGATGCGCGAAATTGAAAGCAGGGGGAAAAGCGAAAGATCGATGAGGTTTCCGTATCCTCCCGATATCGGCACGCCGTCCAGAAAAACCCCGACCTGCTGAGCGCTCGAACCTCTGATCAGGACCGCGGTGTAATCTCCGAGCCCGCCCGATCTCCTTGCGCCCACCCCGACGGTTCGGCTCAACGCCTGAGCTGCGTCGAATCCCTCCAAGGCATGCTGAAAAGCTGGAATAACGGTTGTAAAAGCGGTGTCGACTCCATCCGCGGATTCAGGTTCCCTCTCTTTTCCTTCTACGTCGATCGGATCCAGCTCGATCGGCTTTCCGTTAGCGCGGGAAAACGGGATAGCGAAACGAATCAAAAGAGCGGCGACAAGATAGATCGAAATCGAGCGCAAGATTCGCTCGAATCTTCCGGTCGTTCGATTTTGTCGGATGGATGATTGCACCGCTTCTTCTCCGGCGGAAAAAATCCGGTCCGGGGAAAACATGGTGTCTAGCAGAAGCGGGAACAAGGATACCGAGACCGGCATCCCGGAGCCGTTTCCTCCACCCCGGAGGCCGGAACCGGAACCTGGGTCGGTCTACTGGCTTCCGGATCTTCCATCGGCAGCGCCTTCCCGGCGACACGACCGGAAAACCGATCCTCCTTGTCGCCAGTGGCTGTTCCCTCGAAATCGACCATCTCAGGTGACGGGCTTTTCCGAGGTAGCTGCTTCCGTACCCGGTTACAGTGGCGGGGGCCGCGCCGGACTCTTACAGGGCTGACTCAAAAACACGCTCACAATGAACGCCGATCCAGTCAGCCCTTACCGGCTTCCCAGGAAGAAACTTTCCTTTCTTCCACCCAGGCTCAAATGCAAACCGTTATTTTCGGGCAGTTGACTACGCTCGGGTTTGGATGTCAAACACAAAAATGGGAAAAAACACAAAATACGGGTTGCTGAAACAGTTCAAAAAGTTAAACGTTCACGCATGAAGAGTGTGTGTTCAAGATGTCTGAGCGTTGTTTCGATCGTCTTGGCGATTGTATTTCCGGCCGCGGGATGTGAGTCGGCCGCGGTATGCGGAGACAGCGGGATGTGCGAGATGGACGGTGGAGGTGGGCAAGAAAGAGATTGGGAAGGAGAGTATGCCGACACCGTGGTTGCAGCTCCGGGGGTTGATCCTGATGTGTCGGATCCCGAGCTGGCGGTAAACGGAGTAAGAGGGTGCGGGGAAGGTTGCGGCAGTAGTGATGTAGCGCAGCTTTCTCTTGAACCGCCGGAAGATGCTTACATCATTCTTTCATGGAGCGGCAGACGGGTTACAAACGGTCCCGGCGCGGATTTTGTCGTGTTTGAAAATCCCTTCAGAATATCGGGGAGCACCTCTGTTTTCATGGAACAGATGGTTGTGTTTTTATCCCGAAACGGAGTCGACTGGGTTCCATTTCCACATGACTACACTGCGCCGAACGAAACGGTTTATTCCAACAATCCCGAACACTGGCGTGGATTTGCAGGCGTAAACCCCGTGATGTTTCACGAAGAGAATAACCCGGTGGATCCTTTTGATCCCGACTCGGCCGGTGGAGATCATTTCGACCTTTCGGATCTCCCGGAAGACGGTGGTGAAGCGCAGGCGATTCGCGAAGAGGGGTTTGTATATCTTAAACTTGTGTGCGCTCCCACGCTCATCAATCCGGACACGGGTGAGAATTTCGTAAAGGATCCAGTAAGCAACGGAGGAGATGTTGACGGAGTTTATGCCAGGCACCTGGAACCCTTGGACTGAAAATGGGGCGATGTCTACTCTTCGGTGATCCTGCGATCAACGTTGATGTTTCTTTTTTCAAGTTCGAAAAGAAACTTGTTGGGCGGAACGTCCCTTACCGGCGAGAGCACCCCCTTGGATCGGATTTCGCCGGAGAGAATCATTTGAGCGCCAATACTCGCGGCGAATCCCGCTGTTCTGTTCATCGCAAAAAAACCAGTACTTACATCCCGAGTATCGACCATGCTGTAGGCGGCTTTTATGGGTTTGCCGGAGCGGAAACCCCATGCCTGGGCTTTCAGAATTGCCACATCTCTTTCGTTTTTCCGGAATTGCAGCCTGGGTCCGAGATGGTTAACAAGAAATTCAACAGGAGAGATTTCTTTTCCCTGGATCTCCACGGGCTTGTCTTCCAAAAAACCCAGGGTTGACATGGTACGCCAGAAATCGCAATGTCCGGGCCACCTCAAGGTGAACCGCCCCACGTCTTTTGAACCTCCGTCCATCCCGTACATTTTCGCATAATGAAGTGCATCACCGTTCGGAAACGCTTCCAAGACACCCAGTTCAGGAATCTCAATGGCATGGACGTGTTCGGGATCAAAGATGTTTTTTCCCTCGATCCTAATTTCCCTGCCCTCCCTAAGAAGGCTCGCCGGCCGAGTGTATGACTCCAACACACCTTCAAACGTCCACGAAATTTTGTATCCAATCGGGTTGTCCAAGCAAGCTCGTGCATCCGGAATCCCACCAGCGTATGAATGAAGCCCCCAGACAGTGTCCAGCTCATCCAGAGCCAACCTCCCCAAAATGAGGTCAATTCCCGGATCCATGCCCATTTCCGGCAGCAGGCTGACTTTCCGCTTTACTGCCTCTTCGTGGAGGTCACTGATTTCCGAGGCTTCGCTTACCCCTACAAAATGAATCTCTCTCTCCATGGCCGAGCGAGCCACCGGAGGCGCCATGTGCGGGGGAAGCATGCATATCACTACTTCGGGCCGATATTGCTCTAAAAGTCGAGCCGTGTTTTCTTCCACGGAAGCGTCAACATGCACGACCTCGGTTTTTTTGAAGTGAGGTTCCTTTTCGAAAACTCTCCTTCGCTTGTCCGCCTTGTTATCGGCCGCAATTATCCGGTCGACGGCAGAACTTTGTTCAAGGTCGTAAATAGCTGCTTTTCCCTGGCGGCCGGCTCCCAGAACCAATACTTTGTTCATGGACAGTCTTTCAATCAGTCTCGGTCTTTTTCATTCTACGGTTCGTACAAGTATTATTCTGGTAACGCATCCCTTTTTCGCAACCTGTGAGAAGCCATCAATCGACATGGCTCATTTTGGACAGGTACCATTCCACGGTTTCTTCCAGTCCCTTTAAAAAAATACGTTCCGGTTTCCAATTCAGCTTTTCACGAATCCTGGAACTGTCCACCGCATAGCGCCTGTCATGTCCGGCGCGATCCTTGACGAATCGGATAAGTTTACGGCTTTCTCCCGTGGAACGTTTAAGCGCTTTGTCCGACATGTCGCAGATCAACTCCACCAGGTCGATATTGGACTGTTCATTCCCGGCCCCGATGTTGTAGGTTTCGCCGGGTTCACCCTTGAGTGCGACCTCGGCCAAACCACGACAGTGATCCTCGACATGAATCCAGTCCCTTATGTTGGCACCGTCTCCGTATACCGGCAACGACCTTTTTCGAGCGATGTTGCGTATCATCAGCGGCACGAGTTTTTCACTATGTTGGTAGGGTCCGTAGTTATTGGAACAGTTCGTAATGACAGTGTTTAGCGCATAAGTCTTGTGATAAGCCCTGACAAGATGGTCGGCGGCAGCCTTGGATGCTGCGTACGGCGAATTCGGTCTGTAAGGCGAAGATTCCGTGAAAGGAGGTTCCGAAACCTCCAAACTTCCGAAAACTTCATCCGTTGAAACATGGACAAAACGAAGCGATCCACCCTTTCTCCCCTTTTCACACCTGTTTTTAGACACATCAAGGCTGGTTTGCAGAAGAATGAATGTTCCTTTCACATTCGTGTCGAGAAACACGGCTGGGTTTTCAATGGAACGATCCACGTGTGACTCCGCGGCCAAATGTATCACGATTTCGATGTCTTCCGATTGAAAGATTTTCCGAACTACCTTTTCATCCGTTATGTCGCCTTGTTCAAACCTAAAACACGAGGTCGACACGGAAATCGGTTCTCCGCGTGAACGCAGCCCTGTGTCAAAATCCAATCCAAGTCCTTCCAGGTTTGCTGAATCAACTGCATATGTGAGCTTGTCCAACACGACCAAGCGATCTTCCGGATATTGCCCTCTCCAGTAACGGCAAAGGTTTGTCCCTATGAAACCGGCCCCGCCTGTAATCAATACGGTTCTGGTCATGAACCGGAATCCTTTTTGTCGTGAGCGCCGGTTTCTTCAACCCCTTCGTTTTCTTCCTGGTCGAATGTTTCCATGTCTCCGTTCCCGCTGTTTTCCACATCGCCGTTTTCATCTTCCCCGTCATCCAGAGCAGATCCGGATTCACCGGGTTTTTGAGAGATGCTTCGCCCCCTCCAGAACTCGATACGGTAACCTACATCCTTGGTCTGTTCTTCCGGTCGGTAGAAAATCGCGTAATTCATGGATCTTACGGTCATGTGCGAAAGTTCGTCAAGACAGAGTTGATGGGTCCTTCTCCATGTTCCGGTTCCAACCGCGGTTTTAGGGTTCCCGTCAATCACGGCCAGATTGTAGTTCGACGGGTCATGGAAGTGTCCGTGACACAGCGTATGAATTTCATCACACTTCCAAATCGGGTCTTTGCGTATCAGATCCACGGGAGCCTTGTCGGGAATGGTTCGCCTTGAAATCTTCTGCGCCATGGCCGCAAGAAAAGAATCAGGCATTGCGTCACCCACACGCCTGAATGCAGCCAGGGCCGCTCGGATCTTGTCGGCTCGATCCGGAAACCAAGGGCGATCATGACTGTGCAGCCAGCTTTTAAGCCGGGGATGCTTAAGCGCATCTTTCAAGATTCTTCTCACGAGGTGACGCACCTGTTCCCATGGACCTCCTTCAAGTCTCCACATAAGGTACTGGAGGACCCTGAGCTGCGGCCTCACATCCTGTGCATCAAGAAGACAGCGATATATAGCCTGATTTCTTGGAATCAGAGCGGCCGTGTCTCCCCCGCACTCTTCCAGGAAATCCCTAGCCAGCCGCATCACAAGGTCAATCGCGATGAAGTCTGAAATCGGACTGATTGCATAAAGATGGCTGTCGGTCGGTTCTGGAATCCTCCCCAAAATATTGTCGTCCAGATTGTACTCACTGGAAAGCCAATCGTATTCATGGCCGTGCTGGACAAGCAGGGCATAGTCCAGGCTTCCGGGATCCAACCCCAATTCTTCTTCCGCCCGCGGATAGTTGTCAGGAAGACCTTCTGCGAAAAGCAGGCTGTTGGGAAAAGGGGTGACCGAGCGTTCGGAATCCGAAGAATCCGAAATCGGGAGATTCAGCAATTCCCTGATACTCCGGTTTATCCCGGGGGAGAGATTCGCCAGCCGGTCGGAAGTTCCCGGAATGTATAGAAATCTTGGCTGCGGACCATCCCTGAAAATATCGTCTTCTCCATGGGCTATCGACCGAAACAATTCAAGAGAAGGACGTACCCGGGAGTCACTCTCTATTGCTTTGTGAATCTCAAAGGCTTTTTGCTCAACCTCGGCGGGCAGAACATCCCCATTATTGACATCCACCATCTGATACGGCTTGTAGGTGAGTCCCTCATCGTCGGGCTCAAGCCACTTTTCCGACCGGATGTGGTCAAAAATGTCTCCGTTCAAAACGATCAGGATTTCTTTTACATCCTTTTCCTTTCCTGTCCGAGCAATCTGGCTGAAAAAAAGCCGGAGCGCTTTCGAATCGGGATTTCTGTCCTTGAGATACGGATCTTCCATGAAATGGAGGTCGCTGATTACAACAAGCATGTGTCTATTTCTCCGGGTTCTCGGTTTTCTGTATAACAATTCCACGCCGGGCAAGGCTGACGAAAAAATCGTCGAGGTCGAGGCATCCTTCAGGAGCAAACACCCCCGGCTTTGAAGCTTTACCCCGCACAACCTGTAATACGGCGGTAGAAGCTGGTAGAGCGGTAAGACGTTTCATCCGATCCGCCACGTCAAATACGATTTGTTTCCTGCTTCCGTGTTTCCAGCCGGAAACCACGACGCGCGACGCAGACCTCGGAACTGTTTTTCCCGAACCTATGCGGAATAATTTCTCCATTGTGACTATGCGACGAGCTGTTTTTTCAATGGAACGATCATCCCTGGTCAGGCCCAGCCGAACAGCGAGATGCACCGCCCGGTTGTTCCACGCAGGCACTATGCCTCCCTTGACGAATAATTTGGGGACTCGGATGAGTTTGGGCAAAGTTATGGGTTCAGGATGACCGCAAAGAGAAACGGGCACATTTCCAACAGGTGGCGGAAAAGCAACGGTTTCGGTTTCAGTAAGAGCTTCAACCTGGAGTCTTTTGTCGTTTTTTCTAACCGGGACGTCACCGGTCGAAGTAAACAAAAGATGATTTACAGCGGCGGGTCCGGTGTAGTCGGCTACGTTTGCAGCCCAGTATATCCGGATTTCTTCAAGGTTTGTGAGTTCCCGCGCTCCTGCAAGAGCAAGGGCATTGGTGAGTCCGGGGGACCAACCTGCTCCAGTTACAAAGGTGAGCCCTCTCCTCTTGGCCAGATCATCGAGCGCAAAAAGGCCGCCCACGGGGGTGTAGTCGTCACAAATATCAACTCCGGATATTCCTGAGTCCAGAAGCGTTCGGGCGACAGTAACCGCGAAACGATAAAAAGGTCCTATGCAATTGACCGCTGCACTGACCCCCTTGAGCGCGCGAGCAAGCGTCCTCGGCCTGCTCGCATCAGCTCCTTTTACGGAAACCCTCGGTCCCATTTTCTGTGCCAACTGTTTGGCAGATCGTTCCCTGATATCAACGATTCTGATTTTGCAGTCACTTTCTTTAAGCAGGTCGGCTACAAGGGTTCTGCCGACTCCGCCTGCCCCCCCCAGCACAGCTATTTCCATGGAAAAGCCTCCTACTCCGCGGCCTTTTCTTCGTCGAATTTTTTGCCGTCAAAGTTGTGAACATTGCCTTTTTCATCAATGGCTCCCCACATTTCATACGTGGACCATACACCGTCACAATCCAGATCGCCGTGCGCCCTGATTGTAAAACGGGCGTTCTTTCCCTTGCCGTGGGATATGACCTGATATTGATATCGAAACGGTTTGTTTATCCTGAACCTCAACGTTTGCCAACCATTCGTGTTCCAGAGATCCGAGTCGGGTTCGTGAGGACGTTTTCCACACACCACTTTAGCGGGAGTGGGACCGGCGCTGGGAAACTCGAATTCCGCTTTGTTTTCCGCCGATCTCCATTGCCGTATCAATGCATGGTTGATTCGGTCCAGGTTTTCATCGGCTTCCGCTGTCCATAACTCCTGGTGATATTCATCAATCTTCTTCATATCTCTTTTACAAGCGCCGTTAAGCAGGACAGAACAGACGATTGCAGGGATCAATTTGAACACCAAGTTTCTTGGTCCATCTTTACTTTTTTTCATGATCATTCTGATTTGTCTATGATATCCGTGACCTTTTGTAACATGGTTTTCTTTACGCCGTATCGATTCGATTCATCACATCCTTGCTCCAAACTAACCCAAAGGAATGAAAAATAAAAATTCTTCTTTTACGTGGCGCTGGTTTTTGTGACTTCTGAACATGTAAACGATTGATACACAGCCCATGAATGGTGGTATTTGCCTGCAATTTCAAAGCTTTCAACAAATACCGTGTCAAACAGAGAGAATACTGGCGTTTTAAGGAAAACTCGATCTATAATATTGAGTGTTATACGTGATGGATATATTGACAAACGTAGTGGTCCATAGACTATGGTAGTCGCTGATTTGCGAGAAGCTCAGGATGAAAGAATGAAAGAGGCGGTCATTTTTAACGATGGACCAATTATCTGAAAAGCAAACAAGAAGGTTCGGCCGTTTCCAGCTGCTTCTTGAGATGGCTCAGGGAGGCATGGCCACCTTGTACCTGGCTCGCTTGTCCGGCCCAGTGAACTTTCAGAAACTGGTGGTAATAAAGAAAATTCATGATCATCTCGCGGGCGAGCAAGAGTTCATTGAAATGTTTCAAGATGAAGCCCGCATCGCCGCCTTGATTCATCACCCCAATGTAGCGACCATATTCGATATGGGGACGGTTGATAAATCCTATTACATAGCCATGGAGTACGTTCACGGACACTCCATCGCCGAATTCATGCGAGCAGCCAAGAATGTAGACGGGCGTATACCCTGGACGATAGCCTGTCGAATGGTGGCTGACGCCGCGGCGGGTTTGCATGCCGCTCATGAGTTGACTACGCCCGAAGGAAAACCCCTCAACGTAGTCCATCGCGATGTTTCACCCCAGAACCTGTTGATGAGCTATGACGGCCACGTGAAAGTTGTCGACTTCGGCATTGCATATGCAGCCGAAAAGATAAGCCACACATCCGACGGAACGATAAAAGGCAAGATAGCGTACATGTCTCCCGAACAAGCTTCATCGTCACCCCTGGACAGGCGATCGGATGTATTTTCTCTCGGAATCATTCTATACGAGTCGCTGACCATGAAGCGTCTCTTCAAAGCAAAAAACGATGCGGCCACTTTGTATCGGGTTCTTGAATGCGTGGTTCCACCCCCTACGGCGCTGCAGCCCGATTTGCCTTCGGATCTCGAATCTATCGTAATGAAAGCTCTTGCAAAAGATCCTGAGGACCGCTTTGAAACAGCTGGAGCGCTGGAACAGGCCCTGGGAAGGCTCCTCCTCCAACACGGGGAGATGGCTACACACCAGGATGTCGGCTTATTGATGACCAGGTATTTCGAGGAGAAGAAAAGCATCAAGGCCGAACAGATACAAAATGCACTTCAGGCTGATCCGGAAGAGCCGATGAAGGCTTATCAATCATCCGGTGAGGGTAGTATAGAACCGAGCAGATTTCAGACGGATTCAATAATCCAGCAGATGATCAGAAAGCCCGTTTCAATGGTGAGCTTGATAAGCGCAGGCCTCGGCATAGCAATTATTGTTATCCTGTCTGCTGTTTTTATTGTTGCATCGGGGAAAAAACACGCGGGAGCCGAATCCGCGGAAGAAAAATATGCGCAATCAGCCCAGGCTCGTGAGGACGGCGACACCCCGAACAAGAGGCCGGGTGAAGATACACAGGAAACTGGGGAAACCCAGGATAAAGTTGGTCAAAAGGATTCCGGTGAAAGCGAAGAAACTACGAAAATCGCAGAGCCGGAAAAACCGAAAACCATAAAGATAAGAATATTGGTGCAACCGAAAACAGTGGACGCAAGAGCCGTGTTCAGGGGAAAAACCTATACGGGCAGACCCCTGGAATTTGCAGTTCAGCCTTCGAATAAGAACGAGGAACTTGTCATTGAAGCGCAGGGTTATTATTCTGAGCATATTGAGTTCATACCCGGAAAAGACAAAGAAGTTATAATGAATTTGCGCGCGCGACCAAAAGTTATTCGCAAAAGTCCTCAGGTTCGAAAAAAAGATCCATCGTTACAACTGAAAGATATTCCGCTGTAAGTCAGGAGTCGATACCGTCATGACAAAGATGCCATTGCTTGTATTTCTGGGATTCTTCTTGTTTTCGGGATCCCAAGATCTATTCGCTCAACATAGAGAAGGCTATCTTCGGGCGCGTGTTGCCATTGACGACAGTGAAGATGAAGAGGTAAAAAGAGCGCGAAAGCTTTTCGTGCAAGGCAGGGAGCTTTTTGCGGAAAAACGTTACAAAGAAGCAATCCGAGCATTCGAATCGGCCTATTCATTTTGGAAGCGGCGGGAGATACAGTTCAACATAGCGCTTGCCTATTTTCAGATGGGGGATGAAATCAACGCGGTTACTCATTTACGGCGATACTTGGAGGAATGCACTCCCGAGGAGAGACAGACCATACCGAGACAATTGATGGCGCTGCAACAAAAGGTGGGGGTTTTGATCGTGCAGATGCCAAGCGAAGATGTTGAAATCTGGGTAAACAATCGCCTTGAAGGACGCCGAAGGGTTGAGAAGGTAGTCAGGCCGGGCAGGATGAATGTCGAAATAAAGGTCGACAACGAAGTAGTGGCGGAAAAGGCAATTGTCGTGGATGAAGGCACACAGAAAGTGTGGGAATTAGCTGCTATCCCAACACAAAGGGGTTCGGATGAGACTTATGGCAAGGGTTGGCAAGATGGGCAAGTGCCGGAAACAACGGTGAAGACCAAGAAGGGGCTGGGGAGGCTGCACTGGGCTTATTTTGCCGTTGCGTCGGCCTTGACAGTCGCTTCAGGAGTAGCGGTTACTGTAACCGGTGTAAAAACATGGCAGATAAAAGATCAGTACCTGGAAGAACAAACCGATGAGTTGGAAAGGAAGGGGGAAAGATACAAGCGGGCCACCAACGCCTTGATAGGTGTGACCGCTGCAACCGGTGTAACCGCGGCTGTTCTTGCCATCTTCACTAAATGGCGCAGCGTCAAAAGGGAAGATGAGTCCGTTTCGGAAAGCAAGGTGACCCCCATGGTGGGTCCAGGAAGTGTGGGCTTCTCTTTGACCTGGTGATAAAGAGCTTTTCCATTTCCAAGATATTAATTTCCGGTCAGAGCTTCGAGTTCCGCAACTCTTTGAGCGAATTTTTCCGCGGCCAGTGCATAGGGTTCAGGGGAATCCATATCCACCCCCGCTTCTTTCAAAATGTCGAGTGGATCTTTTGATCCTCCTGCTTTCAGGAGCTTTTTAATATAACGTTCAGCCGCCGGCCTTCCTTCCTTCAGGATCTCGCCGGCCAACGCAGTTGCTGCAATAAAACCGCTGGCATACTGGTACACATAAAAATGGTAATAAAAGTGGGGGATGTAAGCCCATTCGACCGAGTACAGGGGCTGGATGTTCATAACGCCCTTGTCGTGACCATGGTACTTTCTGAGAAGCTTCAGGTAGACACTGCTCAAGGAATCTGCTGTTAGCGGCTTGCGGGCCGCAAGACGACGGTATGTTTCCTGTTCAAATTCCGCAAACATTATCTGCCGAAAGACCGTTCCCCTGAAAGAATCGAGGTACGCAGAAAGAAGGAACTTTCTTTGCACGGAATCAGTCTCATTGTTCAGAAGATACTCAATCAGGAGAGTTTCGTTGAATATGGATGCCACTTCCGCTACGAAAAGCGCATACCGTGCTTTCGGATATGGTTGGTTTTCCATGGAATATGCGCTGTGAAGAGCATGGCCCAATTCATGTGCGGTCGTCGAGAGGCTGTCAAAATCGTCCGTGTAGTTCAAAAGTACCAAGGGAGGCCGGCCGTATACCGATGAACTGTACGCTCCTGAACGCTTACCCTGGTTGGGGTACACATCCAACCAGCCCGACCCGTCCCGCAAGGCTGTTTTCAGTTTTTTTACGTATTGGGTCCCCAAGGGAGCGAGCGCTTTAGGAAGAATTTTCTGTGCATCCTTGTAGGCATACCTCTTCGTACCCTCGGCTACGGCAAGCGGGTAAATGTCGTAATAGTACTGGTCGCCCTCGATATTCAGCAGCTTTTTTCGAAGTTTCAGGTAATCATGAAATACGTCCAGATGCTCTGTCACCGATCCCACGAGCCGAGAGTAGAATTCAGGCGGAACAGCGTTTGGAATCAACGCTGATTCGAGGGCGTTTTTGTAATGCCTCATTCTGGCTACAAAATCGTAATACTGGATCTGAGCGGAAAGCATCTGGGAAAAACTGTTCCTGAAGCCCTTGTATGTCGCCCAGAACTTTTCAAACACTTCTTTTCTCACTCTCCGGTCGGGTGATTTTCTATATTTGGAATAAGTTGCCGCGGACAACGCGACGGCTCGTCCCTTTTCGTCTCTGAACTCGGGGAACTGCATTTCAGCATTGGAAAAGGTCTTGTATATGTTGTGGGGTGAAAGACCCATGGCCGACGCTTCAGCCAATACCGCCTCTTCCGACTTGGACAACACGTGCTTCTTGAGCTTGAGAATTCTTAATAATTCCCTGTCGTAGTCTTTCAGGTCCGGATCCGCGGCCAGAAGTCGGAGCTGTTCGTCCGGAAGTTGGAGCAATTCAGGTTCTACAAAGGAGACGATTGCCATCAAATCCGTAAACATTTTCTCTGCCGCGGCGCTCATGGCCTGCGGACCAGACAGACGGATATCCGTGTCGTAGATACGGGATGCATATGCAGAAAGATGATCCACGCGGTTTTCGTATTCAGAAATCTTATCGAGACACTCTTTGAGCATCCCAGGCTTGGAGAGTTTTCCTGAAAACTTTTTCAAAGAAACCATACCCTTGGCGGTTTGTTTTCGTTCCTTCTCCCACTCCTTTTCGTTTTCGAAAATCACCGATGGGTTCCATTTGAACCTGTCCTCTATTTCATTGCGTTGGGGCAGAGTGACCACGTTAGACATTTGTTCAACCTCTCAGGTTTTCAAGGCTTTTGCATCATGGCCTGCTGCAAATCAAATCAGCCGCGGACCATAATATATATATTCTCAGAGCCTTGTCTTTTGTCGAATCGGATACAGTTTGTCAAGAAGTGCAATGAAGCAAAAAAAAAACCAAGAAAGAAAACCCATCCAAGGATGGAGGAAGAAAGAGAGGCAAAAATGTTAAGCAAAAAAATGCAGGATGCAATGAATGACCAGGTAAATGAGGAGCTTTTTTCCGGATATCTCTATTACTCGATGTCCGCTTATTTCGAGTCCATTAGTCTTCCCGGATTCGCCCATTGGATGAGAGTTCAGGCCCTGGAAGAGCAGGAGCATGCGCACCGTTTTTACAATTTCATCAATGAGCGGGGCGGAAAAGTCGACTTGAAAGCAGTGGCCGCGCCCAAAACCGAATGGAGTTCCCCGATAGAAATGTTTGAAGAAGCATTGAAGCACGAGCGTCACATCACCCAGCGGATAAACTATCTCGTTGAAACAGCTCAGGAAGAAAAAGACCACGCATCAGCAAATTTTCTTCAGTGGTTTGTGGCCGAGCAGGTAGAAGAAGAAGCATCCGCGGACGAAGTGTTGCAACGACTCAAACTGGTGGAAAACAGCAAGGGCGGGCTGTTTATGATCGACCGGGAACTGGCGCAGAGAGCGTACACCCCGAGTCCGGAAGTTACCTTTTGACCGCACGCGCAAAAAGTACACCCAAACAGGATCTCATTGAGATACGGACATCACCGGTAGATTACAAATGACGTGAAAACCGCGTGCTCATTATTGATAGCAAGTCCCCCGCGTCCTGACATGTCGTTCAAAACATCGGTTGAGTCTGATATTTGCAATGATGCTTGAGTCCCTGTTTGGTCGCTGTAATTGCAAATAACGTTGGTTCCGTTGTAGAAAACATGAATTTTCCGCCAGTCCGTATCGTCTGCGGTTGTGTACGTGGCGACGCCGGTCAGCAAACTATACGAAGTTCCCCCGGAAATCCGCCATATGCTGATTGCCTTGGAAATACGGTTAAAAACGCACATGTATGCATGAAGGCCTTGCCCGTCAACCCAGCGCCAGGCGAAAGCAACGCCTGCAAGGTTTAAATTTTCCGGAGGTGGTTCTTCGTAGTAAAAAGTTGTTTCAACGGCGTATGGAGAATTCAAAAGCACTTCATCGTGGACAAGATTCCCCACATAGTTAAGATGAGAACCTCTGGCTTGACCTCCGCCGTACGTCCAACTTCCACCTCTGCTGGACCATGATTCTATATCATCAAGAAACGGATCGAACACAACTATTTCAGATAACATATCTTCGTCGCCGGGATATTCGCAGACATCTCCGATTCCGTCGCTGTTTGCATCGGCCTGGTCCGAGTTGTAATACGAAGGGCAGTTGTCACAGTTGTCGTCTATGCCGTCTCCATCCTCGTCGTGGCCGGAGAGACACGCTGAAATATTGAAAGTGCAGTCAGGGTTGCACGTCACTGTTCCATTAGAACGGCAACCATGATCCGCGCAGGTAT
>SLPX01000407.1 GCA_007131745.1 Myxococcales bacterium | reverse complement strand
TGAATGAAATCAGTCACTTTTGATTTCTTCGTTTTCATTGTTTGATTGGGTACCGGCAAGTAGTCCACTTCGGCCATTTTTTTCCCTTTGGTTTCTGATTTCCCCATATAAACAAAAGCATTCGTCACATAGGTGGCAATAGCTCGGTTTCAGCAAGTCTGCACAGTGTCGACAATCCCTCATCTGTACGTCTCCGGTCGTTGCCACATCCAGGATGAGTTTTTGGTAGGGTCAGCAATTGAAGATTCAATACGCACACAATCAATGTGAGGAAGAAAACCCACAGGATAGCACAAGGACAATTCACGGGGATCATCTAAGTGTATCAATCTGAACTGGTTTTCCAACAATGTGTATCTGGCTAATGGAACCTTCTTCATGTAATCAGGTGACAAATCCTCGATTTTTTCCGGCCAACTATTATTTTCTTTCTTAAAACGCTTGCAAGCTTCAGCAACTGCAACTGCCCTTGTTTTCGTGATTCTTACGTTCAAATGAATGTAGCTCAAAGACATTGAGAAGACGATGAAAGGCATTAACATACGAAATACGTATGTTCCCATTTTTTCATCGGTGTTCCGTCCTTTGAAAACGACAATCGGAAAATATACTACGATTAGAAGAACTCCAAACAATCCAAACCCAAGTATAAATGGATCCAGTGCAAGTACCAACGCATGAATTATGATGCAGGTACGAAGTTTATCAAATTCTATTCTCATTCAAATATTCTAAAATTGTTCCACGTAGTTTCAAAAGGTCTTCTCGCTTTACTGGCGTTGCCCAGGATCAACATCTCAGTGATGTTTCAATGCCTAACCCTCCTTTCCTATTCCGAATGAGTTTTTTTTAACTCCAGTCGAGTGTATGTATTTTACTCCACGGCGCCACAGTGACATTGGAGTCGCGCTTTAGCCGATCACCTCCATAAATCAAGCGTAGCTCCAGAGGGTCATGGGGAAAGCTTGTCAGGCTCCGGGAGCGCTCAATGGTATTTTGCAATCGGTGCAGACTGTGAAAAAAATCCCCGCCCAACGTGGCGGCGGACTTGGTTTCTGCGAGGATCAGGTTTTCGCCCCTTTCTGCAATCAGGTCGACTTCAAATCCCTTGTGGTCACGGAAGTAGTAAAGTCGAGGTCTGATTCCCTTGTTAACCTGAGCCTTGTAGACCTCTGAGACCACCCAACTTTCGAAAATACTTCCTCGCAGCGGATGATGCACCAGCTCAGCGGGTGTACGAATACCCAACAGGTTGCAGACCAGACCCGAGTCAAAGAAATGCAGCTTGGGGGCTTTGACAATCTGCTTTTTGATCTTCTTGTGCCAAGTCGACAATCGAAAAACCAGAAAGCCGGCCTCCAAAATGGAAAGCCAGGACTTGGCTGTGTTGTGGGAGACACCTGCATCCGCCCCCAAAGAAGAGAGGTTCAAAACCTGGCCGGTTCGGCCCGCACACAGCTTCGCAAAATCAGCAAATGCTTGGAGGTCGCCCACATTCAGGATCTGGCGGACGTCTCTTTCCACATAGGTGGTGATGTAGTCTACGAGCCATTGATCCGGTGGAATGCAGCGATCATAGATGCGTGGATACCCTCCCGACCACAGGGTGTCGAACAAATCGGTGGGATACTCTTCGAATCGCTCCAGCTCATCGAAACTGCAGGGTAAGAGATTAAGAATACCAACTCTACCAGCCAATGATTGCGATATTCTTGCCGACATTCCGAAATGCTGTGAGCCGGTCAACACGAACCGCCCCGGCTCGGCCCGCAGGTCTACTTCTTCTTGCAAATAACTGAATAGCTCGCCCACATGCTGCACCTCGTCGATGATCGCCCCTTCCCGATACTCAGCCAGGAACCCCCGCGGGTCTCTTTGGGCTCGTCCCCGCATATCCAGCGGCTCCAGAGATACGTACGGCTTATCAGGAAAGGTCAAACGACAAAGGGTGGTCTTCCCGGCCTGACGTGGTCCGGTAACGGAAACCACCGGGTAATAAGAAGCCAATTCTTTCAGTTTATCAGCAAGATTTCTCTTTATCATATCACCACCCTAAATAGCCAGGCAGCTTTTGTCAATCCCATTTACAAAAGCTGCCCACTCCCCAAAACAACAAAGATTACGCTGAAATAACCAGGAACAATCCGCCAAATCCCCACCCAACAACCCCCCTCCGGGTTGGTTCTTTTACCTTTACCTTTCATGTTTTTCCGCCGAATCCTCAGTTCCTATTCCGGATGAGTTTTTGGTAGGGACAACTGGCAATTTCGCTTTTCTCTTTTCCAAATGGATTGAAACAAAAATTGCGACTCCGCCTAACAGCATTAAGCATAGTGAAAGATAAGAAATGTAAACACCGTAATCAGCAATCAATCCAGGTCCAAAAGCATGAAGAGAAATAAAATATATGAATGCCAAAGTAGATGTGCAATGAAGGGTAACTGTCCCCAACACTTTGTCTTTTCGCCGAATCAACAGAGAAAACAGATGTCCGACAAACGCTAGAAAAAGCAGAATGTTGCTAAAAACAAGCGCTAAGCCGAAGAACCTTTCGTGTGTCGAAGAAATTTCTTTACAAGATTCCGGGAAAAAGAAGAATAGGAAAAAAGAAAAAATCACTCCAGCATGGATGAACCAATACCACCATAATAAACGGGAAACATTCCATTTTTTATATGATGCAAAAAGAGAAAATGCTCCTAGACTGTAGATTGGTATTGTAATGAAGAAATAGTATTTTTGCCAAGGGTACGCAGTTACTAGGATAATATCTCCACCTGATGTAAGATTTTTAACGCTGTGTAGAGGAAAAGCAAAACTGATAAGGATTATAGCTGAAGCAATACAGATAAATAGATTTATAAAATGAATGTATCCTTTGGGGTTCCCATTGAAGATGTTTTTATCGTAAAAACCGGTTTCTTTTTTCATTTTATCAGATTTGTCTTCGTGTTTATGCATTATTTTCTTGCCACGGTTAAAGCTTGGAATCGTAACCGCGTTGTGTTTGAGAGTTTCCCCATTCATTATTAGCTTACCTTGCGTTGCAGTTCCACCATTTCGTCGAGCCTTACCTTCACTTCCCTGGTCCAGCTCTGGCAACAAGGTAGCTTCGTTGAGGTTTCGCCGTAGTAGATCCTGCCTGAAAAACAGGGTCGCCACCTCTATCTGGAACCAGCGCCCAGTAAGGCCGAGGCAAATTGTATCTTGCCTGATATTCGGCAAGGCATTCCTCAAAAACCATCTCAAGTCCGTTTGGTCCGTTGACTTGCCGAACCCTCCATTCCTATTCTGGATGAGTTTTTGGTAACGACAGGTGCATGGCTTTAACGGAGAGCCGACTGAAACGCCGGCGGCAAAATTAAGCTCAAAAGGGTTCGGGGGGGATTCTTGTATCTACGCACTATCTCTATGCCATCGTTTTTATTGGCTTTTGTTGTTTCGGTGGTCAAGATGGGCTTAAATTTTAAGGTCTTTTTCTTTGACACTACAAGTACGTCTAGTATACTAGACGTTATAGATACTAAAATGTCCATCACAGTCGACGGAGATCTTTGACATGTTAGAGGAACTCTTTGCAATACAAAACAGGTTGACAGCCACCCTGCCCATGGACTTCAAGAGGAGCCTGTATGATGCAGTAAACTGGAATCAACGAATGATTATTCTGACCGGGGCGAGAGGCACGGGAAAGACTACCATGGTCCTCCAGCATTACATGGAACGCTATGGTGACATAAGGAAATGCCTCTATGTGTCGGCAGACAACCCGCTGGTATTGAAAGCCGGTATTTATTGGATTGCTGAAGAGTATTTCAAATACTATGGGGATTGTCTGATCGTTGATGAGGTCCACAAGCAAAAGGATTGGAGCATCGAATTAAAAGCCCTCTATGATGCTTATCCGGACAAACGGTTTATTGTTCTCGGCAGTTCAGCCCTGAGCATCAAGACCGAAAAAGGAGATCTTTCCAGAAGAGCTGTCTCTTATTGTCTGCCTTGTCTTTCTTTCAGGGAATATCTGCAACTGCGCCACCGCACAGCACATGAGTCCTACTCTTTTTCCCAAATTCTTACAGACCACGAAAACATTGCAGCCCATTTGGTAAAATCACACAAAAATATATTAACTCATTTCAACGAGTTTCTGATGCATGGCGGGTTCCCTTTTTTCTTGGACAACACGGTGGATGAATATTTCAACATTCTCGCGAACATTATCGATAAAGTCGTTTATGAAGACATCTCAACAATAAAAACCCTGAAGTCCTTTTCCAGCCTTAAATTGAAAAAGCTTTTAGCGTTTATTACTTTGAGCAAAATTCCGCTTTTCAATATCGAATCCTTGAAAACCGAAATCGAGGTATCAAAAGATACACTCTACGAGTATTTCGGTCTGCTGCACCGTGCCGACCTCGTCAACGTTATAAGAACCAAATCCAAAAATGTGAGAGCATTCAAAAACTCCAAAATACTCCTTCAAAACCCGAATTTGTATTATGCTCTCGCCCTTGAGTCATGGAAAAGGGAAGCAGACAGAGGCAATATTCGAGAATCGTTTTTTGCGTCACAGGTTGGAACCCTTTATCCCTTATTTTCATCTCTTCAAACGGATTTTATTGTCTGTATCGGCAAAAAGGAATTTGAAGTTGAGGTAGGAGGCAAAAGCAAGAAAAAGAAGCAGTTAAAAGGACTAAAAAACGCCTGTATCTTCAAGGACGGCATTGAAATCGGCGCAGCCGATGTCATTCCTTTATACCTTGCCGGTTTTCTGTTTTGACTTGATTCAATTTCACTTTCGGAGCAACCTGCGGAAACAAGAAACGCCTGTATATCGGTCGACAATTCTCCTTTTCTCTCCGTGCATATTTTTCCGCCGAACCCTCTGCCGAATCCTCCGCCGAATCCTCCGTCCCTATTCCGAATGAGTTTCTATTAGGGACAAGGGACATCAATAACCTGATAGACGCAATTGGCGCCTTATAGGTTGCCTTTTACCGGCCTATAAAAACTTGCTTAAGGCATGTGAATCAGGCAAGCTAAAAATGATCCTAACTGTGGCAACAAGCAATGCGCCATGTAGACAAAACGAGGCGAACCCGACCATGCAAGTACTTTCAATACCATACAGCGACGATCTTTTGCTCTCCACGGGCAAGTCGAAAGAGGCGCTTGAACAGGAACTGAGCTTTTTGCTGGCCGTCAAGCTGTTCGAACTGCGCCGGCTATCTCTGGGCAAGGCGGCCCAACTGTGCTCAATGACCAAATTGAACTTCATAGATGAAATGGGGCGCATGGGTATTCCGGTTATCAATCTTGACGATGACCAGATCCAAGATGAACTCAAAAATGCGTGACACCGCAGCCATTCCCGACAGCTGCCCGTTGATTTGCCTTGCCCGCATCAACCAGCTTGATCTTCTTCCCCGGTTGTTTGCCAAGATTCTTGTGCCCCCGGAGGTATGGGATGAAGTCACCGTCAAGGGCAAAGACCATCTCGGAGCATACGAAGTAAGCCAAGTGACATGGATAACCATCCAGGCGCCTGATCCTCAATTGGTCAAACCTCTTAGCATCCTTGTGGACGCCGGAGAGGCACAGGTTATCGCCCTGGCCCAAACCACGAAAGATTGCACTGTTTTGCTTGATGATGCGCGAGCCAGAAAGATTGCTCAACGACTGAACATAAAGCAAATCGGCACCATCGGATTGCTTTTACGGGCCAAACGCCGGGGACTGGTAGAGACAATCAGGCCACATATTGACGCTCTTGTTGAAAACAACATTTATATCCGCAAAGAGCTGATTGACTGGGTTCTCAAGGATGCTGGAGAATAAAGGCGAG
>SLPX01000326.1 GCA_007131745.1 Myxococcales bacterium | reverse complement strand
TTGAACTTTGTAGAAAAGTAGGCTCTTATCAATTATCAGGAATCGCTGGAATACATGAATATAAAGGGCAAAAACAGAAAGAATCTACGGAGACATACATTCAATAGCTTACTTCGCAGATTGAAGCAGGGTGGTTTTCACAAGGATTTTGTACAAAAAGCAATATTACCCGAGTGGTGGAACGATGCCTGCGGTAAACAATCAGAGCTGATAACTGAAGTCGAGATCCGGATTGCCCGCTTCTTGGAGCTTTCACTCGACAATGTGAAAAATCCAGATTTTTCTTTTGCTCCTTCAGAGTACGAGAATGTCCTTTTGCGTCAAGTAAGATTCGCTGATGTGAATCGCCTTGCACCGGCCATACATTCAGCCCTAAAAATCGGGGAAGCAGTAGTTCGAAACCTTCGAAATGTCGAATGTTTCCAGGAAAACATTCCAAGTGATGCTCTTTTTTGGCGGCACCAAATCCTGAAAAGCCGAAAAACAGTTACACTGGACTTGTTGCTTGAAAATCTATGGGGAAGGGGTATTCCGGTAGTGCCGATCAACGTTCTGCCAGCGCCGGCTTTTCAAGGAATTGCATGTATGATGGATGATCGTCCGGTTATCCTCTTAGGGCAACGTCATGATGAGCCCGGCCATGTAGCGTTCATCATTGCGCATGAAGCCGGCCATATTGCTGTTGGAGATTGTACTCCTGGACAACCCGTCGTTGATGAGGCCGACAAAGTTGACGATGACGCCGTAGGTGATGCTGCCGACATGGAGCGTGACGCTGATAGTTTTGCCAGCTTGGCCCTCTTGGGTTCGGAGACTTTACCAGAGTTAACAGGTGAAAACTACAGGCAAATCGCTGAACAGGCAGATCAAATCGAGCAAGACACCGGTGCCGACGCAAGTCTAATTATATTTGCCTGGGCCAAAAAAACCGGGAAATACGAAATGGCAACCATGGCAGTAAAAGCACTCTATTGTAATGTTGGTGCCATGCGAAAACTGCGCCGATATTTCGATCATCACATCAACTTGGAGGATGCCAGCGAAACCGATCGATTATTGCTCAGTTGTGTCTACGGAGATACTGAAATAAATGAGATGCCTTGTTGATACGGATGCCTTTTGCAAGCTTGCAATTTGCGGGTTGCTGAAGGACGCAGTTCGTTTGCTGGGTGTCGGTTGGTCGGAATGTAGTTGTTTGCCTGCCTTGCCACACATGTTACGAAAAGGACGACTTCTTAAAAAGTACGGGACCGAGGGTTGCGAATTGATGCTTCCGATTGCGGAGAGCATGTTGCCTATCCCGCAGCCCAATAATGCTTGGCTTGAGAAATTGGTCCCGATTGAAACCATAGATCCCGGTGAGGCGCAGCTTTTTGCAGTCGCCGCCCAGTTAGAGATCATGGTGATGACCGGAGACAAACGTGCACTGGTGGCATTGAAAAATATTGCCGGATTTCCCGCCGCTCTCAAGGGCCGTATTGTTACGTTGGAAGCCGCTCTCATCTGTCTTTGCAACCATTTTGGTCAGGTTGAAATTCGGCAGCGTCTCCAGCCTGCTATGGAAAAGGATAAGGTTATCGGGATATGTTTTTCAAACCCAAAATCGGATATTCTAGAATGCCTGCGCTCTTACCATAATGATCTTTCCAATAAGGCATATCCGCTCGAGCTCTGGGATCCCTGGTCAGGTGGTCGGTAATGACGTTTGATTTTAACCACTACGTTCCCGTACTCAAAGTAAAGCGAGGAGAAAAGAAGGCACTGACACAATTATCGCGAGCGGTGAAATCCAAAGTTACACCTTTTTTGGAGATCGTGAAGAGAAAGATTGATAAGCCTTTAAGCAAACACCTCGAAACATCGTTTAAAGGTTTTATTCAAGCTGTAAGTGGATTTTATCGCTGCTTTATTGACACTAAAGAAATTGCGCCGGACGGCCCTGAAGGCGCAAAGGCAGTGTTCCAATGGGCAGCCGATAGCCGAATAAGATTTACACCAGTGTCCGGAATTTGCAGGAACGCGGATGTAGAAGCTGCTTTGGCTTTCAGGAATAACGGACTAGCACTTCGATTAGACAGGTGCGAGTTCGAAGCCGGCGGGTTGGCAAATAACATAAATGCCTTTCTATCACAGCATCGTCTTTCCCCGGAGGATATCGACCTTTTCATCGACCTAGGTGCCGTTGATACAATGATAACTCCAGGGGTCCGAAAACTCGCGGATGCATTCCTTGCCGAAGTGCCAAATCACGCAAGATGGAGGACGTTCACCCTTTCGGCGTGTGCTTTTCCGAAAAGTATGGGTTTTATCAAGAAAAGCAATTCACATGATACTACCGACAGAGTAGATTGGATGGCATGGAGGGACGGCTTGCATGCGCGCAGGACAAAGATTCCACGGCTTCCCACCTACAGCGATTGTGCAATCCAGCACCCAGCGGGAGTCGAGGATTTTGACTACAGGATTATGCAGGTTTCGGCATCAATTAGATACACGATAACTGATTGCTGGTTGCTTATTAAGGGTGAAAGCACGAAAATCACCCCGGCAGTTCAACAATTCCCAAAGTTGTCGAGGGCCTTAGTAAATGGACGGGTGGGTGGATGCTATTATGGGGCTGGCCACTGTCTTGGCTGTTCAGGAATCATGGAATGCGCAAATGGCCTAAAAGGATATGGTTCCCTCGAGGCTTGGAGGCGGCTTGGGACGGTCCATCACATCACGAAAATTGTGGAAGACCTTGATGCCTTGCCCTGGCCTTGAGGCATTTTCGCACATTCTCCGCAATTTCATCCAGAGTGTAACAATCACAAACTCTGTCCCATACAACTCTTCGAGGTTTGCCCCGGACACCTCGGGCTGAATCGCGTTGTTCAAGAAGTGTAATGGCATCATCAAGCCAGAGCAATTCAACTAGTGTGCGGGATTTTCTACTCTGGTTTTTTCTTCCTTTGCGGTGAACCTTGAAACTAATACAACCTGCCCTTTTGACAACTTCCAGAACACTCCACCAAGATGGGAGGCATTTTAGGACTTTTTCTAGATGCCGCTCGCCGGTCACCACAGTCATGCGGTCGAACAGCTTACTGTAGATTTCGGCTTGGCCACCCAGCCTTTTAAGGCTGTCCCGATCCGACTTGATCTCAAACCCTTGGAATTGACTATTCACAAGAGCAATGTCAACACGGACTTGGCCCCGGCAAAGACCGAGTTCTTCAATGAGCACACTATTTGCGTTCCCATGGTCCTCCAAAATTTTCGCTCTCAACGCCGGACGGATTTCAATGTCAGAGAGCAGTTTGTTTTCACGATGCTCAATTCGGCTTATGCAGGAGTCCATCACCATCGCGTTCTTTTCAACTATGTTTGGTCAATTATCCTGATTGTTATCAACCGTGATCCATTCTGTCAAAACAAACAGCCCGAGTTCCAGGCATACAGATACAGTATTTCATCCTCTTAGATTTCAAGTTCTTCCTCCACCCAGCCTGCGATCTGGTGATGTTTTTCAATGCAAGCCGCTTCTGGACGTAAAGCAACCTGATGTGGAAGGTGCATCGGCTTACCATGCAGTTCTATCGTAAGGCTGCGCTCCATAGGAGAGTAGATTCGTTCTTCCCCGTTGGGGTCGTAATACACAATTCTGTGATCGGTCGTCAGTGTGATGCAACCATGATCAAAGAGCTTGTGATGAAAGCTATTGAGTAGGATACCATTTCTTACATCCAACCTCTGCGCTGGAGTAGCTTGCGACCAAGGCACTATATGGCAAGCCTCAAGTGTTTCTGCCGCGGAAATCTTTGTGAAAGCACATCTGTTAGAGTACGCTTTTAGCAGTGCATCCCGAAATACTATCTGCTTGACCCCTCTGGATTTGACGAGTGAATAAATATCCTGTGCGGAAGATGGATCTTTGATTAGGGAAGTCACTAAAGAATGGTAGGAATCACCCGACGCCGAAAAACCAAACGGGTTTTCGTGGCCACTCCAATCGAAATCATAGACCTTTTCAAGCCCGTCTTCGAAGTTGGCTAGGTCGAAAGCGATGAAGCCCGTTCCAGGCATTCCCGATGCATTGACAATGAGAATGGTAAGGGGCGGAAGGTTTTCTTCCAGGCAGTAATCTTGGATCACACAAAGAACGTATCGGATCGCCCTGTGGTGCACATCCAAGGCCCTGCCGAGTTCTTTGTATGTGATGGTAGAACGATTTTTAGCTTGGTTAATCAGTATTGGCCAAGCTCTACAGGCTCTTTCGACTTGGTTCACTGGCACAGCAAAGCCTCCTTTGGAATATAACAGCAATTATTTGGATCTGTGATAGCCGCAATGAACTGCTCCCAGTTATTCAATGTCATAACGGTAGAAATTCGGATATGTCGCATGATGCACACGAATTGGTGCAATACTACAAAATAATTTTTTGAAAGGTTCTCGGCATAAGCTGCTGCAATTCCAAGTAAAGCAACAATATTCGGGATGATCCACTTGGAAACGATTCCCACTTCGCTTTCCCTTGAAAGCCATAAAGGAAACCGGAAACACCCTTGTGGCCGGGGTTGATCCCAACGATTCTGTTGGAATCATGGATAGCTTTTTCCCGGAAGCTGATTTTTTTACCGAATTTGAGCGGTTCGACCGCCATGTAGATAAACTCAGACGAAAGGGGCCGGAAAAATCCATAGATTATGTCTCTATCTGTTCACCAAACTATTTGCATGACGCGCACATCAGGTTTGCTCTTCGTTGCCAAGCTCACGCTATTTGCGAAAAGCCCCTTGTACTCAACCCATGGAACGTAGATGCATTGGATGAGTTTGAAAAAGAGTATGATAAAAGAGTTTATACAATACTACAGCTCCGGAATCATCCTTCGGTGATGGGACTGAAAAGACGGATAGAAGAATCTTGTGAAAGTAAAAAAATCTACGATATCGACCTGACGTACATCACATCCCGGGGTCGGTGGTATCATGTTTCCTGGAAAGGTGATCCGGAGAAGTCCGGAGGGGTTGCGACCAATATAGGCATACATTTTTTTGACATGCTTTTGTGGGTCTTCGGGGCTGTGAAACAGTCGACGGTACACATCTTGTCGAAGACCCGAGCTGCGGGATACCTGGAGTTGGAGAGGGCGAGGATTAGGTGGTTTCTCTCACTGGAACGTTGTGATTTGCCGGAAGAACAAGTGGAGAAGGGGCTGACCACATATCGAGCATTGGAAATAGAAGGGGAAAACTTCGATTTTTCCGGGGGATTTACAGACCTGCACACGGTGTCATACGAGAAGATATTGGAGGGAAACGGTTTTGGCCTGAAAGAGGTGCGGCCTTCGATAGAACTTGTCCACGACATCAGAGTGGCCCCACCCAGCCCGACTCGTGGGGAGAAGCACCCGCTCGCCCGGTGAGCGACTTCCGGGTGGGCGGACGGCCGGCCAGCCCGCCCACCAACCAGTTTGGCTGCGGAAGGTGTCGGAGACTAGCAATTAAGCTTTTCCGGACGGGGGAAAGACCAGTGATTGCGCGGGGTTGGACGAGCGGGGGGACGGAGAAAAAGGCGCCCAGAGGGGAGAAGGTGCCTGCCGCTAGGAATTAAGCTTTTTAGGGCGGGGGAAAGCCGAATGATTACAGGATGGTGGGCGGGTGTTGCAAGCGCCAGGCACCATTGAGGGGGCGCCTTTGAAGGGTTGAGGCATGCGGAGCCGGGCGGATGGGCGGAACCATTCAGCCATTCAGCACGGGCAAACCCGGGCGGATTGCCCCAACCATGCACAAATGTAATTGTCGTTGAGCGGGAGCGATGGGTTCGAAGAGGGGTTCTGAGCAGAGGGTTCGGTGGAAGTGGAAGATTCG
>SLPX01000274.1 GCA_007131745.1 Myxococcales bacterium | reverse complement strand
TGGAAAGAGAGGCCGGAATGAAAACACTGACGGGGTTTTTAAGCAATGTGAAAGTCATCGAGACGCGGGATTTCCAGGGATTGAGCGCGGTATGCGTGGGCATGGAAAAAGAGCCGGGGTTATCGGCCGGTGAAACCGACGGAACATCTTGCACACGCGGCAACGGTTCGGAGAAATATACTCCCTTGAGCGCGGGGATAATGACCGGCGCTACTGTTGTGTCTGAAGCCGGCGGCGGATCCGTCGAAAGATTGCACGTCCATAACCGCGGCGGGGATTACCTGTTCGGCATGGTGGGTGAACTGGTAAAGGGAGGTTTCCAGGACAGGGTCCTTGCCGGGTCAGTGCTTATCGCTCCCGGGGCCGGGGTCGAGATCCCGGTTTGCTGCGTTGAAGAAGGCCGCTGGTCCGGTTTTGGTTTTGGTTCAGGTTCAGGTTCAGGTTTCGGTTCCGGCAGGTCACGCTTTGCTCCAACCGAAATGGCGGCCCCGGCTTCAGTAAGATCCGCCATATTAACGTGTGAAAATTCAACCATGCATGGATATTCCAACGCGCATGAATATTTGGATGAATATGAATATTCGAGAAATCCTGCCGCGGATGTTCAGACAAGAGTCTGGCAGGCCGTGGGACAAACCCTGGTTTTAACCAACACTGCTTCTTCAAATCCGACAAAAACTCTTGTCGGAGGGATGTCCCGCATGAAACACCACCTGGACGATTATGTCGAAGCGCTCTCACCCTCCAACGGGCGAAACGGGAAAAACATTTTGGGAATGGGGCTTTTTTCCGGGGGCGCAAACGGGTTTGCCGGGTTGGATCTTTTCGGTTGCGCGGACCTGTTCGAGCACTACTCTAAAAGCCTGTTGCGGGGAGCGGCCATGAACGTCGAAACAAACAGAAGAAAAGCCGTAAATGGGGGAAGCCGCGGCCTGACGCAAACCATTCTGGACATGATTTCCGCGGCCGAACCCGATAAAATCTTGAACGCCCGCGGCGGCGTGCCCGGAGCGCTAGAATTCGTTTACAACTTGAGCAAACTGTCTGCAACCGCGCTGTGTCATGAAAACTCGCTTGTCCACCTGGCCGTGGTTCCGGAGGACGGTTTTTCAGCCGACGTCCATTGCGCATCGTCCCGCGAAAAAGAGAACCATGCTATTTTCCGGGTATCCGCTGAAGACGACCCGCCCCGCATGGTAAGGTTGAAGGACGGCGCGCACACCATCGGCCGCTCCACGAGTACAGACATTCAAATAATGCATGAACGGATTTCCAGGCGACACGCTCTCCTGGAAATCTCCTCCCGCGGGGTGAGCGTCAGGGACCTGGGAAGTAGCAACGGAACTTTTGTAAACGGAGAAAACGTCATCTATTCACAGGTCCGGCCGGGTGACGAAATCCTGCTCGCGGGCGTCGTAGGTTTCCTCCTGACCTGACCGAGCGTTACGAAAACGCACAAACCTGAATCCCCCAACTCGAATTCACCACCCACAATCCATTTGCAATAATTTCCGCCAAAAGGGAATTCATCGGAGGGCGCGTGTGACTTGGATCGTGAGATATTTGACTACATTGAAAACGGAGATGTGGGGAATGGAATGTTCGTCATTCCGGCGAAAGCTTGCATATTGCATATCTCATCTTGAAATACACAAAGATACCCGCTATTATGTGTATATACGATTGGAGGTGATAGTATGGGAAGAACGAACGTGGTGCTTGACGATGAACTTGTCAAGGAATGTCAAGAACTTACCGGGATAAAGACACGGCGCGCACTCATTGATTTCGCGCTTCATGAGATACGCCGGCGCGGTCGTCAGAAACGCCTGCTCAAATTGAAGGGTTCTGTCAAATGGGAGGGCGATCTTAACGAATGGAGAAAGGCGCGTAATTGATGGTGCTTGTCGATACGACAGTATGGATCGATTTCTTCGCCGCCCGTAATGAGCCACACGTGGCCGCTCTGCAAAAGTTGATAGAGAACGAAGAGGACCTTTGTACCTGTGGGATCATTCTTGCGGAAGTACTACAAGGCATCCGATCGGATGCAGACTTTGCCGAGACGAGGGAGTATTTTGACGACCTTATCTTCTTACCCATGCTGAAAGAAACCTTTGTGAGATCAGCGCAAATCTACAGATCCCTCAGAAAGAGGGGCATTACGATCCGGAAGCCTGTTGACTGTTTGATTGCTTCCGTTACGATTCAGTACGATATCCCCCTGCTTCATAATGATCGCGACTTCGATTATATTGCCCGGCACTCGAATCTCAGAGTTTGCGTCTGAGTATGCCATCAAAATAGTTGATCAAGATGCCTGAAACCGGTGCGTTTTTGAAGGGAGTGTTCTGGTGCTCTGGTGTTCTGATGGTAACGAAATCCCACTTTTGGCTTGAATTATGGTAATGTATTACTATAATCTGACATATATAGTAGTAATCCAATCCCACCTTGGAGGATGTGATGGATAAGTTTTTTGAATTGAGCAGGAGATTCCTGACTGCCAATAACAGAGAATTCAAAAGGTATTTTCTAAAACGACATGATCTTTCGCACAGATTCAACATTATTTCAGGACAAAGGGGTGTGGGCAAATCAACCGCTATGACGCAGTTTCTCTTGGATTATTCGGGGGGAGATGTTTTTGACCACAAAATTCTATATGTTCCGGCTGATCATTTCTTGGTGGGCAACACTCCCCTTTACACAATTGCTGAGGATTTTCATAAGCTTGGGGGAGAACTGATCTGCTTCGATGAAATCCACAAATATGGGCAATGGTCCATGGAGCTTAAAAGCATCTATGACTCTTTCCATGACTTGAAAATCATTGCTTCGGGGAGCAGTGCGCTTGAAATACACAAAGGATCACACGACCTGTCCCGCAGGGCAATCGTCTACAAAATGGAAGGGCTTTCTTTCAGAGAGTACCTGACCATTAAAGAACAAATGGATTTCGAATCGATTTCATTCGATGAAATCCTGAAAAACCACGAATCAACAGCTTTTTCAATCATAGAGGCATTGAAGAAAAGAAATCTCCGTATTCTCCCGTGCTTTTATGAGTACCTGAAAACAGGGTTTTATCCATACTTCATGGAGTTCAAGGAAGAATCTCTGATACATCTGATAACAGAGCAAAACATACACACTTCGATTGAATCGGACCTCACATCGGTACATGAATTCATTACCGGAGAAACAACAAGAAAAATCAAAAAATTGCTGTCTGTTTTGGCTTCGCTTGTTCCCTATACTCCAGACTTGAAAGTTTTGAAGCAGATCTGCGGAATATCCGACAACAGAACATTAAAAACATATCTTTCCTATATCGAAGATGGAGGAATCATCAAACAATATCAAAAGTCGGGAAACGAACTCGATTCGCTGAGAAAACCTGAAAAGATCTATCTGAACAATACATCCCAGATGTATGCGATTTCACCGGACAACTCCAAGAATATCGGAACCATAAGAGAGACATTTTTTTCTCAAGCGGTTTCGCCGATTCATCAATTGAGAATACCTAAAAAAACCGATTTTGAAATCGATGGGAAATACCTCGTGGAAATCGGAGGAAAAAACAAAAAGCGCGATCATGCGGGCAAAGAAGAACAGGTCATCTATGCACTTGCAGATATTGAAACAGGATTTAAAAACAAAATCCCGCTGTGGCTTTTCGGGTTTTTGTATTAGTTTTTGTACCGGATGCTCTTTCCGGTTTTGTCCTTAATGAGCGGATTACGAGCGGATGAGAAACAGATGACGAACAAGAGAAGAATATACCTGGATCACGCGGCGACTTCTCCCGTGTTGGAGGAGTGCCTGGATGAAATGATTCGCACCGCCCGGGAGTGCTACGCGAACCCTTCTTCGATTCATGCTCCCGGAAAGGCGGCGAAAAAGAAGTTGGAAGACTACAGGCGCGGCTTCATGAACGGGCTTTTTCGGATTTGCAACCAAGTGGATGAAAATGAGGGACGCGAAGATGGGGGACGCGCAACAGGGGCCGAAGAAGATGCTTGGGAAGTCGTTTTTACTTCGGGCGGGACCGAGTCAAACGTTTCGGCCTGGGCCGGGGTATTGGCGGCCGGGAAAAAAGGCCACATCGTGACTTCGGCCATAGAGCATCCTTCGATTCTGGAATGTGGGAAAAATGCAGCTCTCATGGGCGGGGAAATGGTTTTGGTTCCGCCCGACAGGAGCGGACGGGTGGATCCCGCGCGCTTCATGGAAAAGATCGACCGGAATGTAGTTATGGTTTCCATGATGGCGGTAAATAACGAAACCGGGATCGTGCAACCCGCGGCCGAGGTTTTTCTGGAATTGAAAAAACGTTTTCCCAGGATAGTGCTGCACAGCGACGCGGTACAGGCACTTGGCAATGTTTCTTTGCGCGAAATCATGTCCGTTGCGGACCTGATAACGTTGAGCGCGCACAAGATCGGAGGGCCGAGGGGTTGCGGCGCGCTTTTGCACAGAAGGGGCGTACCGTTTCAACCTCTGTTATGCGGTGGAGGGCAGGAAAACAAAATGAGGTCCGGGACCGAGAACCTGCCGGCAGTGGGAGGTTTTGTAAAAGCACTCGAGTTGCTGGCTGATTGGGGGGGGTTGCGTATGGGCCGCGTGCGAAGCGCCCGAACCATGATGCGTGATTTGCTCTTGAGCAGCGCTAACGCACACGGGATTGATGTGCGCATAAACGAGGATCAGGATAATCAATCACCCCACATTTTGTCGGTGAGCGTGCGAGATGTTCCTTCGGAGGCGCTGACGCGCGCGCTGAGCGAGCGGTCAGTCGATGCATCCCCAGGATCCGCGTGTCTTTCTTCCGGCACGAAACAAAGTCATGTACTCCAAAGCATGGGCGTTCCGCCCAATTGGTCCACGATCAGGTTTTCTTTTTCACTGGCTGTTTCCACAGAAGACGTGCAATACGCCGGCGACGCTTGGCTGGACTGTGTTCGGGAATTGATGTTGTGAAACTGAACTCCGAAATAGTTAAACTAATTCGGAATAAATCGCAAAATAGTAGAGTGGTCAATCAGTCTTGTGTGGCTTGGTGGCTTGGTGGCTTGAAAGAATTTGAGAAAACTGAAAAGCACGGTTTCCGTGTTTTCCGTGGGGAGTGAGATTCTACAAGAGTGCGATTCCGTTTTGTTTGCACTTTTCAATCATGGAGTCAGGCCAGATTCCGGCCTGTATTTCTCCTATGTGTGCTTTTCTCAGAAAGACCATGCACAACCTTGACTGGCCGATGCCGCCGCCGATTGTAAGGGGCAATTCATTGTTTGCCAGTTTGCGGTGAAACGGCAGGTTCAGCCTTTCGGTTTCCCCGGTTTTTTGCAACTGGTAACGTAGGCTTTCAGGGTCCACCCTGATTCCCATCGAGGACAATTCCAGTGCCCGGTCGAAAAGGGGATAATAGATCAAAATGTCGCCGTTGAGCCCTCGGTAACCCTGATCGTTGTTTATTGTGCTCCAGTCATCGTAGTCGGGGGCCCGAGCGTCATGGGGTCCGCGGTCTTTCAATTCCGCGCCGATGCCGATAACGAAAACCGCGTGGTGTTTTCTGCAGATTTCGTTTTCCCTTTCATCCGGTGTTTTTCCGGGAAACATTTCCAGCAATTCTTCCGAGTGAACGAACTTGATTTCATCCGGGAGCATTGGTGTTATGTGTTCGTATGTTTGGCAGATCAGGTCCTCGGTTTCCTTGATGGATGCGTATATCGAACGGACGGTTTTTTTAAGAAAGTCCAGGTTTCTCTCTTCGGGACTGATGATTTTTTCCCAGTCCCACTGATCCACGTAGATGGAATGAAGATTGTCCAGGGTTTCGTCCGGCCTGATGGCGTTCATGTCGGTGTA
>SLPX01000366.1 GCA_007131745.1 Myxococcales bacterium | reverse complement strand
GGGAAAAAGCGGAAACTTTTTTTGACCAGGTCCGATAACAGGGGTGTGGCGAAAAGCGGCCCGGGTGTTTGTAAAGCGGAAGGTTCGAACCCTTCCCGGTTGTCAGGAATATGTTTCGGGCTGTTTTCACTGCGAGTGAGCAACCACTGGCGACACATACACGAGACACGAAAAACACAAGAATAGAGAGTACTGAACATGCCGAAGCAGAGCAAAACCGGTAAGCGCCGCATAGCGAAAAAAACAATAGAATGGATCGCTGGAATAATCTCAATGCCCGCTGCGATAACCGGCGAGGGAGAAATTCATCGACCCCACGCTCTCTTTTGGATGACCGCGGATGGAATGATTATAGGCCCGACGTTGGCCGATCCGGAAAAGTTTACCGGAACGGTCTCTAAAAGCTTGCAGAGCGTCGTACGCCAACCGGAAGCCGGTTTCCCGCTTCCGCCCACCCGGGTGAGAACCGCTTCCCCGGAACTGGCGGCTGCCTTGCGTACCCGACATCCTGAAATAGAGGTTGTCTGCGCTTCCACTCCGGAACTCGACCACATGCTTTTTTTCTTGAGCGAGGAAAACGAGGACAACGGGAAACCGGATGAGGATGGAAATTCCCGGCGATCCCATCTTGTCCGCGATGTGGTTCCGGATGCGGTCGGATCCTTTTTTCGAGCAGCGGCCGGACTTTATACGGCCGGGATTTGGGAGCTCGTAGAGAATGATGAACCCTTTTTTTCCGTCACGATAGAAAAATTCGGGTTGGTGGAAGCTGTTATGCTCGTAACCGGCCGACCTGGCCGGAATCCGGGACTCGTTCTCTTTTCCTGCCCGGATGATTTCGATGGATACTTGAAAGCTTGTGAAGACATCGCCCGGAACACTGTGCCGCGTATGCCCCCCCGTTTTGTTTTTTCGTTTGAGAGGGGCGCGAACTTGGAACCGGATTTGCGCAAGGAGATCTCCAGGCATGAATGGGAGGTCGCAGCCGCGAACGCGTATCCCCGGTTGGCCGCAATAGACGAGGAACAGGCCGAACGGCCGCCGACCATGTGTGAAATAATGATGGCCGAAGCAATAGCCGCTGCACTCACCAGGATTTCCGCGGACAAGAGTGTGTTTCGCGCTGCATGGAAACGATGTGAATTAGTATCCCGCTCTTACCTGGTAAACACGTACGGTGGTGAGGTCACGGTCGTTTTCAGCGCTCCAGCTGGACTCAAGCCTTATTCCAAGCTCAAGCTTTCCAGAAGATAAGGGAGAACGAAAACATCCATTGTTTCGCGCAATCCTTGTGGATCCCGCGATTCATTGAGTGTTAAATATGGGAAAAGCTTTTTTCCGGCATGTGCTGAAAAAATGTTCGGAAGGGCGTTTTCAACATGTTGAGCACACAGTCGATCAAAGGAGTTGTACATGAAAGTACTCGTTGTTGGATTGATTCCACCCTTGACCGAGTCTTGGATGTCTTCTTTGATGGTGTTTCTGACAGCGGTTTTTGCATTGACGATTGGTTGCAGGGAAAAACCGGGATACCGATCGGAAACAGATGACAAAAACGTGGAGAATGAAAGATCAAAAGCCATGAAGATAGACGCAGTGGAAACAGCGGATACGGTAGACACGGTAGAAAAAGTGGACACATCTCTGGAAAAGGGGGGAGTTCCTGGAAGAAAAGAAGGCTGCAGAACCGCACGTATAAACGGGCTGATCGATTTGCATGATATTCCGGGCCTCCGGTTTGATATCGTCTATGCAACATCCCGGAATTTCACGGGCGAACCGTTGCCGGGGTACGAAGCGCCGGGAGCCATGCTTCGAAAAGAGGCAGCGGATGCACTTGGAAGAGTTGTGGAAAAACTGAAAGAAAAAAAACTTTCTCTCGTTGTTTTCGATGCATATCGTCCGGTGCGCGCTTCCAGGGCTATGGTGGAGTGGGCTCGGAGGACGGGAAGGGAGGACCTGCTCGAAAACAAATATATCAGCGCGGTGTCGACCCATAACAGAGGAACAGCGGTGGATGTTTCACTCGTGGATCTTGAAACCGGGGAGCCCCTTTTCATGGGCAGCGATTTTGATGACTTTTCTTCCGGAAGTCACACTCGCAACGCCAAGGGTGAAGCGCTCGAAAACCGGATGCTGTTGAGAGATGTCATGAGAGCCGAGGGTTTCCGGGCTATCTCAAAAGAGTGGTGGCATTTCAGCTATGATGTGGAAGGAGTTCGTTCCATGGATGTGCCTTACAAATGCGCATGTCCCTTGATCAGTCGGTGACGCATATCATGCCGATGGTTCTGGATTCCGGAGGGGTTCCATTCCACCAGTTCGTGTGAGAGTGAAAGCATCCGTAATCCTGACGTCTTCCGAATCTAATATCATATACGCCCGGATCAGAGGGCGCGGCTATGGTCGTATTGTGATTTCCCTGCACGGGCGACGAGCATCCGGGTACGCCGTCGTACGCGCAATACAAATGGCTTTCACCCGGAACAAAACCGATCTCGATTTGATCCCTGCAGCCTTCGCAATCACAGTCCATGATATTATAAGAAATATTCAATGAAAAAGACTCGTTCGTGCTCAGGAAAGCTACGTTGCTTCCCCCGTTTATGGATACATTTGTAATTGTGACTTCATTGTAATCGGTAACCGGAAGGTCGACTTCTCCGCATCCCGGAGAAAAAAGACAGTCAGATGTATCGTAGCCGCTGCAATCGGGCAGACACGACAGGTTTCCGGATTGAAGCCCCAATGAGCTGCAAGTGGCTCCGCCCAGGTCGTCCCCATCGCATACTTCATCTCCGTTTATGATGTTGTCGCCGCACTTTGAGCAATCTGAGACATCGAACAGGCAATTTTGGTCACACCCGAGCACGCCCCGGTCAAAGCCCAGTGATTCGCAGGTTGCTCCACCCAGGTCGTCCCCATCGCATTCTTCGTCCGGTTCCAAGACGTTGTTTCCACAAATAGCGACGTGGGTTTCACAACCCGACGTATCGAAATCAGAGCAGTCGCTCAAGCAAGCCAATGTGCCGCCCGAGTAACCCAGTGATTCGCAGGTTGCTCCACCCAGGTCGTCCCCATCGCATTCTTCGCCCGGTTCCAAGACGTTGTTTCCACAAATAGCGACGTGGGTTTCACAACCCGATGTATCGAAATCAGAGCAGTCGCTCAAGCAAGCCAATGTGCCGCCCGAGTAACCCAGTGATTCGCAGGTTGCTCCACCCAGGTCGTCCCCATCGCATTCTTCGCCGGGTTCCAAGACGTTGTTTCCACAAATCGGATCAGGGGTGTTGTTGTTCGTGTTGTTGTTTTGTGAAACTGCTCCAATGCCGGTGGCATCAAAGGAACACGCCCAAAAAAACGACAATATCCCGACCGTTGCAATGAAAGCAGTTTTCCGCTTGACCGCGTTTAACCATCTTGCAGATGTGTTTGCAACTTCATGATATTCGTTTTCACAATCGGTTTTTTCCGTGTTTCGGTTTTTGGGTTTGGCGTTGAAACGTTTCAAGTGTGAAGTCGATAATTGCATTACAAAACTCCTGAAAACCGCATTTTCTTCATCAGAGATGGTTTTCGCTAAAAAACGATCGGTCGAGATCCGGGAATAACAGGTGTTTGAGCCTCAATGTGTCTCCGTATAGCAGGTTCAGTATCATTTGGTGCATGGTTCTATACACCTGAAATTATATCAAATGTTCGGGGGCCTATCAAATGATGCTTTTCTACGGAGTGCGCCTCTTTTAGCCCGACGACATTTTTCCTCTAAAAAGCCGCAAACAGGCTCGCTCGTTCATTCGCTGTCATCAGAGCGAACCGCAAGAAAAGGCAGATGGACAATAAGCCGACATCTGAGTTGCGCTTCCGGGGGCAGGTAGGGGCAGGAACGGGTGAAGGATGAAGCAACTCGGACGAGCCGCAGATGAAACTCCCGCAAGGGAGGTTCTAACAAGGCGCTCGGCGGTTTGTCCGCTGCTGTAACAGACAGGCTCGCTCGATCCCGGCCCGGTCGAAAGATCTCGGCCCTGGTGGACAGAGTGCTGCTCCGGGATAAAAGAGGCGCACTAGGGCCGATGGGTCGATTGGGCGTCTTGACGGTTTTTGTTGAACCTGTAATAATAAACCCGGAAGAGGAAGGGTGGTGAACGGAGGTTTGTAAGAAATATGTGGATTTTTTAGCATGCATCCATTCAAGTGGACGAGCATGCATGAGGTGTGTTGGATAGGAAACGATAAATTACATTCGCCGATTAGCTTTGAATTGACATTGTAGCCCGTCTTGCCCCGTCTTTTCAATGGAAGGAAATGTGCGCTCTCCTGCACATTCGTGGTTTCGGGAAAAATCGGATGCAATGGTTGAGGAATGTCGGATGACAAGGTTTGCAATCGCATTTTTGGATCCGCAATCGGTGGAATGGGGTGTAAACACAGCGTGAAGGCTTTCAAGGCCGGGAGGAAAATGTGATGTCATATCGTTTATTTCTTGTGACGATTGTTTGCGGATTTGCTTTGTCGTTCGCGGGATGCGGTCCAAGCCGCAGCGGAGTGAAAGATGACCCTACTGGGGATGGATCGGTACACGACGACCGGTGTGACCCCGGCGAAGCATATTGCGACGGTGTGTGTGTGGATATCAGCACGAATCCGAACCATTGCGGAGGATGTAACAACCAATGCACTCCCGGCGAGGAAGGTTGTCTTCAAGGGTTTTGCACTCCTTTTGAGTGCACCCCCGGAATAGTGCAGTCTTGCTACACAGGACCCGCTGGCACTGAATTCAATCCGCCTTGTCAACCGGGTTTGCGCACCTGCGGCCAGAACGGGTATTGGGGTCCGTGCGCGGACGAGGTGACCCCCATATCGGACGTGGATATATGCTACAACAACATAGACGACAATTGCAGCGGAATCACGGATGAAGGCTGCTCCTGCGATGAGGGGCTGGCAAGTAATTCGGATGATCCGGTTCACTACGCGATGGCCATGGGTATTTGCGAAATGACAACCGAAGACAGTCAAGAGTGGGGACTTATCAGCGCGTCGTTTTCGCTTGCAGATGGAACCGGAACCCCGCATCCCAATGCACGATCCATCAGACCGGGGTTCGGAGCCACCGAGGTGCAAGAGGGCAACAAGTTGGTCGTTTTGTCGAGCGGGCACGCTGCCGCGGTGGGCGATACGAATCCGCCATTCGCTGAATTCCAAAACGGGGTGGATCTCGGTACCAGCAGTGGTTTTCCTGCTGACTGGCTGGCTGCAAACGGAGGCAGTCTTCCCAATGCTCCGGGTTGCCCCAGTCCGTCCTTCGGTGGCGGCTCGGCCAATGATCCGATCATGTTGACCATGCGTATACGGGTGCCTGAAGAGGCCAACTCGTTCTCCCTGCGCACCAACTTCTTTTCCGCGGAGTATCCACAGTGGGTGTGCAGCCAGTATAACGACTTTTTTGTGGTTCTCTTGGATTCGGATTACGAAGGAAACCCGCTTGACGGGGACCCGCCGAATCCAGAGGACAAGAACCTGGCCACGTACACCGCGCCGGACAACACAGTTTACCCAATCGGCGTAAACCTTGCTCATGGCGACACCGGGCTTTTCCGACAGTGCAAAAACGGCCAGGCGGGTTGCGAGTTCGGAGCCACTTCCTCTCAGATCACTACTTGTGAGGGAATCGAGCAGCTTGCCGGCACCGGGTTTGACATTCAGGCAACAGGTTGCGGTTCCAACAACCTTACCGGCGGGGGAACCGGATGGCTTCTTACAAGCGGGAACGTGGTTCCCGGAGAGATCATCACGATCAGGATAGCTATTTGGGATACGGGGGATCACATCCTGGATTCGGTGGCGCTCATAGACGGTTTCTACTGGAACATGGAGGT
>SLPX01000372.1 GCA_007131745.1 Myxococcales bacterium | reverse complement strand
GCGTTGACTGTGGCAAGCATAAATGGCGCAGCTAGCGCAAGAGCGAACAGACGTTTCATTTTTCAGCTCCTTCTTTGTTTACACTCAGGTGTTTGCAATGTGTGCTGTTGGTAGTTTGCCGATACTTTTGAGCCACCGATATTTTTTCCGCATTTTGCACATTTTCCAGAAATGGGTCAACAACCTAATTGATGTGAAGTGCGACTCCTTTTGCCCGATGAACTCTTCCTTCGGGGAGTCGCAGGGGCTGTCACTCGGATCAATGGATGTAGAAAACAATGTCGTCGTTTGATTTCAAGGTTATTCTACGCGTCTCTTCTTGAGGACCTTCACAGCGGGATATTCGCACCTGCATCCAGGAACAATGACGTGCATCATGCAGCAAAGAGGCATCCCGTTTGGAGCGTAACGGCCGTCCGGATCGTAAAGATCCGGCTTCGTGATTTCTTCACTTTTTTCATTTCGATGCTTTGTGTCGGGAATCTCTTTTGCCCCAGTTTCGGTTTCGATGCTTTCGGTGCTCGGGACGGCTCCTTGATCCTTGGTCTTTTTTGCCCCATCCGCTTCTTTTGACAGCGGAGAAGGCGAGGGTGATTCGGAGGTGGGTGGAGAAGCTGCATCGTGATGTCCGGAGTTTGCAGATGGGCGGGGCTGAGAGGATGTGTCTGGTTTTTCTACGTTTCTACAGGCCAGAGGTGAAGCAGCGAGGCCCGCTGCAGCAATTATGCAAGCAGTTTTGCGAAGGAACGAATTGGTCGGCGCAGTTTCGGCGGCACTTTGCTTGTACGCAAGACGCGTTGCGTGGCAAGGATGGCGAGAAAAGAGATGTTTTTTGTCGGTGTGGGCTTTTCGCGCCTGAATACAGAAGCCGAGTTTTTCGTTTCGTGCTCTCTCCATTATGGTTTGGGGAGACTCACCCGTCAGGTTGCCGAGAATAGCTGATTCCCCCAGCGCAGGACACAGGGTGACGTTTCCGTCGCTTTTCAAGGCGAGGGTATAAACCCCTGCCGGGCATCCCCCAATATAGGAAGAAGAAGATGGTGACAGCGCTTCGGCCGGCACGGGGTTGGATGAACCACTTCCTCTCGATGTAATTATCGAGGAAATTCTTTTTGTGCCAAGCAATGAGTTCAGATTGTCGCCGGGCGAAAAAGAGTGGCAACAGGCTTGGATTTTTCTCAGCTCCTTGACGAGCGCAGGCACCCGCTTTTCCTTCAGCCACAAGGGTGCATACTTGTTCTTCGTCGGCATCCCCAACCAGATCATCCAGAGAGGGATGTCAAACTCGCGCACCAGTGAAGACATGGATGTAAGATCCCGGATGTTGGGGCTCAACAGCGTAGTGTTGATACCGACAGGGATCCCCTGATCCTGCAGATTGACAATCGCGCGGAGGGCTTTTTCGAAAGCTCCGCATTTTTTTCGTATAAGGTCGTGACTCTTTTTCATCCCATCCAAGCTCACGAACACAAAACGAACCCCGGACTCTTTCGCAATTCGTGCCGTTTCCGCGTCTATATTGTGCCCATTTGTAAAGACTTGGACTCCGACGTTTCTGCTTGCAAGGGTTTCGGCCACGAGATGCCAGTCGTCACGCAAAGTCGGTTCTCCACCGGAAAGGGTCACGGACTTGCAGCCTGCTTCCGCAAGAGTCCGGGCCACGTCCATGGCTTCTTGGGTGTTCATTTCATGACGTCTGGGTCGATGCGGAAAAACGTAGCAATGAGCGCAACGATAGTTGCAACCGCGTGTGAGTTCCCACTCGATCATGGGAGCGAATCTTGTTTTTTCCTTTGTTTTGGTTTTCACGGCAGCTCTCTTTCAGATTAAATGATTAAGTCTAAGAGTTATTCCGAAAACATCATGGTTTTTGATACGGAATTTTTTCGAAAAGCCTTCCATTGGATTTCTGGAATGGATTCGGCAGGTATCTTTGGGTGTTAAGGCAATAGGCGGACTAGTGCATGAACACGACTTGGATGATGCGGTCGGATTTGCCGCCCTCGATTGTAAGGGAAGCGTCGGAAGAGAGTTGAAGTTCGCCGTTTCCTTGCAGGGTGACCGTGTTTCCTTCGATTGCCACGGTTTCGCCGTTCCATGAGGCCGACGAGGGAAGCGTATGAAGGGATTCAGCCTTCCAGTCGTATTGGAGCCCGGAGGCTTCGGTCCAGGTGCTTTCACCCCGGGGGAAAACATGGATTACGCGGTCGTCTTTCATGTCGTCCAGGGTCATTATGTCTTCGTTTGGATCCGCGTCCACCAGGGTGTCTATGTCTTCGGGCAGAAAAACCAGGATCGAGCCTGCGGGAACAAAAGCCGGGCACTCCGTAATACCGGCGTTTACGGTCACGTAACTTCCCTCTCTCGGGCTTTCCACCGGGTCCCCTCCCAGCAAAGGGTAGAACGTGCCTTCGGGGAAAAAGACTTTTCGGGCCGTGGCGCCTTCTTCCACCACGGGAGCGACAAGGATGCGGTCGCCGAGCATGTACTGATCGGTCAAGGTCCAGCTTTCTTCATAATCGGGATAGTGAAGGGCCAGGGGTCTCATCATGGGAATTCCTTCGTCTACCGCTATTCGCGCCAGGCCGTAGAGATATGGGAAAAGGCGGATGTGCAAAGTCGCCCAGACCTTGAAATGTTCGATCGATTCTTGGTCGCTCTCCAAGTTCCAATTTTCATCAGCGCTTTTTCCGTGATGGGTCCGCATCACGGGAGACAGGGCGCCGAGGGTCGTCCAGCGGAACCAGAGCTCTTTTGTCGCTGGCTGGGTCATGAAGCTCATGTACCCCGCGATGTCGTGCCCGTAGAAGGGAAACCCCGTTACGCCCAGCCCGATTCCCATGGGGATGACCGACGGCATGCCGTCGTCGATCGAGAAGTCGGTTTGCTGATCGCCCGCCCATACCACGGATACCAGCGGCTGAGAATAGAGGTACGCGGAACGGACGAAAAAGAGCCTCTCCACTCCGTCTTCAGCGTACATTTCGTCGAAGAGCTCCTTGTTCAATCGCTGGTACTCCACCGGGTAGATGTTGTGATAGGCCTCAGCGTCCTCACCTGAATACAGAACAGCGTCCACCGGAAGCCACTCTGCAAAATCAGCCATGAAGCCGTCGGCTCCGAGCAAAAGCCCTTCGCGGTAGACTTCCTTGGCCCACTCCCATGCCTCCGGGTTTGTTAGATCAAGCAGCGAAGACTTGCCGAATTTGTGGCTGCTAAACAGGTATGTCTTGCCGGCTTCATTCTGAATGGTGTACCCGGCGGAGTCGGCCTCATCCCACACGTCCACCCCTTCGTGGATAAAAGTGTTGTTATACACCAGGAACTTGAAGCCCAAGTCGTGCAGGTCTTGGGCGAGAAGCTCGAAATCGGGATAGAGTTCTCTGTCCACCCTCCAGTCTTCTTCCAAGGTGTAACCGTATGCATCGAACGCTCCGCCCCGCCAATCTTCGGTCCAGATCACGGAAGAGGGGACGCCTTCCTCGCGCAGCTTTTCCGCAACCCGCCGCACGTTGTCCGACCCGTACAATGCATCCAGCCACGGTGCGAAAGTGAAAGGCGGAGGCATTTCCGGCCGTCCGACAAAAGCGGTGACCTTGCGAATACTTTCGCTGAGGGAAGGGCCGTAAAAGAATCTCAGCCGCATGGTGTTTTCCCATGCCTCTATGCGTACGACCCCGTCATCTTCCGAGCAGAAGGAAAACAGGGACCGGTAAGGGGTGTCCAGCAACAATGCATAGCCCCTGCTCGAGTAAAAGATGGGCATGGGGGTATGGGTGGAGTTTCTTCTTCCCTGAAGAAACCAGAGATCCGCTCCGTAATCGTTGGTGTCGGCTTTTGTGATGCCGTCTTCCTGAACCCATATCGGCACGGTGAGTCCTCGATGGTCCACGTCGAAGCTCTGTCCGCCCATTCCTATGAAATGTTCGCCTGGGTGGCATTCGTACGCGAACGAGACCCTGTTGTCGCTTTCCGCAACGGCCTTGAACTCCAGCGAAAGCTCTCCCGGCCCCGCATATTCCACTGAGCCTTTTGCGACGGGCAAACCTTTTTCATCAAGCAGATCGAAACTCAAGGATAGAGCGGTTTCTGCAACCTGGGAAATTCTGCTTGCGGGCCGCCAGGGTTCGGCAGAGGTCTCCTCTATGTAGAATGACCCGTAAAGCATCTCGTAATAGGCTACAGCGGCCCTGAACGCCATGCCCACGTGCGGGTCATCTCCTTCCCTGACCTTTCCACCACGCAGTCCGCGCAAGATCACTTCTCCGTCCGCGGTGAGGATTTCCAGTCGTGCAGGCTTGTGCGTGAGCCTGACCCTGAGATCCTGCCAAACAACCTCTGTGGGAGGTTCATCGTCTTTACACGCGCCGATGAACATGAGTGTAGTAAATGCCACCACACATATGCTGATGTTTCTGATGGGTCTCAATGTACTCGCCCTTTCTGTAAACCGGCTCCAATTCGGAAATTACTTTCCGGTCAGTGATGAATATGGCTCTTTCGGGTTTTGTTAAAGACTGGTTGCATGCTGATATCAAGAAAAAAATCATGGCGAAAAAAGCGATATTGCTATGTGGCGGGGAGTTTGAACGGTGTAGCTGCCCCACATTCCGGTATCAAACCGCAAACCTATCCGCAGAACCCGGTCTACAACGCGGGCTCACGGGAGGATCTTGTTTGTTGTCGCCTCTATCGCCGTTGCCGGCGATAAGAATCCTTTCCGTCCGGTTTGAACTTTTTTTGTCTTTACGCTTGAAAAACGATTTGGGAAAATACAGGGAGGCTTTGGATTGGGATGAGTATTTCAAAACTTGAGAGGCTGGAACCATGAATAAGTACAAAAAGCGAAGAAGAAACGGCAGCAAGAGGAATACCAACTACGGAGTATTAAGCTGTTTGAACTCCCTTTTGATGAAAGCATTGATGTTTGCCGGGGCGGTTGCGGCTGGAGCGTCTTTGAACACGGGATGTGTTTCAACACGAAATTACTGTGTGCGGCGGGCTGCAGTTGTGCCGCTTCCGGCTCCCTCGATGCGGCCTGCAAAGGAACCATCGGGTTACGTGGAAGCGGGGTTATCATCGGATACGCTGTTTTACGCGAGACCCCCGCGGAGTGCGGCCGGATCCAACGTGGGACTCTATGTTCCCCGTGAACAGCTTGGGGGGTATTTGGCGTTTTCCCCGCACCCGATAGTGTCAATCGGTACTTCGTTCGAGTACGGCTTGGGTCTGGGCAGCGTGCCCGTGTCGGAGGGAATCATACCACCTCCAAAGCACGGAGTGGGCGGAGGCGGATTGCACTTCGGCCTGCATATCAAATTGAATCACATGGTCACGCTGGACTGGACTTCCGATGTATGGGGCTATGAGATTCCCTCGCGGGTGGCCTACATCCAGGCAAGCGGCTGTGAGGATATAGAATACGACGAGAGCTGGTCGGAAAAGATCATGACTTCCAGAATGTTCATCGCAAGAACACAGTGTTCCATAGGACTGGATCTGGGGTTCAGCCATCTTACTATCGGCGCGGGCATCAGGAATCATCCATACAACGAAGATATCACCGAGGAGAGACATATAACCACGAGTGGAATCGGGCCCAGGCTGAGACACACGCCTTATCCATACATTGTAGTGGGCTGGGAGGTGCATTTCACTGAAGTGGTTCATGCAACGATCGGCGTCTACCAGCCGCTTAACTTTGATCCGGTTATATACGCTCCGATAATGGGGATCAGTTTGCGTATCTCCCAGGTCGTGGACGGTTTCGGAAGCAGGGAGAGAAGGAGGCCGCCACCGCCGCGACATTATGAAGATGGGCCTTTTGAGATACCTCCGGATTACAGGCAAGATGAGGGAGAGCCTACATACCGGCCTCCACCACCACCTCCTCCCGTGTACGAAGAAAGCGATGATTGGGATGGCGGCTC
>SLPX01000097.1 GCA_007131745.1 Myxococcales bacterium | reverse complement strand
TCCACGCCGAAACCGGCGAGCTGGATTTCACACCGGCCGCCCAGGGCGACTACGCGTTTACCATTCTCCTGGAAAACGACTTCGGCGCGGACGAACAATCTTTTGTATATGAAGTCAGGGACCCGGATGACCCGGATGCATCGGTTGAATACGACGGGTCTGCAGACGCCGCGGCGCAAGATGAAGATGGATCCTTTTCCGCTGACGCGGACGCTGACGCTGACGCGGAAGCGGATGTACGTGAGGGAACAGCTTCGGGCGGCTGCTCTTGTCGCCAGGCCTCGGCGAACAGGTTTCCGCGGGATTTGCCCCCCCGCGGCCATGCTGCTTTTCTTCTTGCTGATTACGGCGCTGAGGTTCGCCGTTCAAATGAGCCACCGGGGATCCGGGCGGATGTAGTAGAAAACCAGAACTGCAAAGAAGTCACGCTGTCCCATCCCGGGTTGTTTGACATGAGCGGAAATCCGGGGAATGGGTTAACCACTGCGATTATCACCGTGTGTCTTTTTCGAAAAGTTGTGTCAAAAAGGGAGGGGGATATGGAAGCAGCTCGCTCCGGGCTCAATGCCATGATCGCGATCCCATGACGGATGAACCCATTTCCTGGGCCGGAGTTTGCGCTACTTCACCCATGCGCGGATTTCGCTGCTGTCTTGGTCTCCAATGATGTGAACGAACTCGATTAAACCCACCAACCCGAAAATAAATCCGCAACAATTCCGACACCCGTCCGATAACAGGGGAAAAGGAGAAAACGGATGTCGAATAAACAGTTCAGTTTGCCTGTTGTGGAAATCCGCCACGAAGACAAAGCGACTCACGAAATTCAGGGGGGGCGTAGAAAAGCGCTACGGCTGAAGTCCTTTCTCATTGTGTGCATTCTTTGTGCTACCGCTTCGCCATCCCACGGAATAACCGAGATATGATTTCCCGTGCCCAATTCGGTGTTCGGTATTTACAATTGGCTGTGAGGTCCATGAGAGATAGAATGATGATTGAAATCGCCGGCGGATCCCGGCGGGGGACGAGTGCAGCGAAGAAGGCCGGTGCATTGATTTCTGCGAGGGGAAGGAGTGTGGAGGGGTATTGGGGCATTGGACCGATCAGTGCGGAACCTGTACGAATGAACGTGAGGTATGCTCTCGGGATTTTCAATGCTGGGATGTATGCGGCGAAAGGGAGTGCGGGCACTATTTTTACTACACTTATTGCGGCTCATGCGATTCGGAAGAATACAGGTGCAACGTGGATAACGGCAAGTGCGAGCATGTATGTGCCGGAAGAGAGTGCGGTGAACCCGTAGAGGGTGTGAAATGTGGTGAATGCGAAGCGGGCAAGGAATGCTCCATGACCGGGCGGTGTTACGTTCCAGGGGGATGTCCCGAGGGGATGGTGAAGATCCATGGCAAGGGAGTTTGCATTGATGCATACGAGGCGACCAATTCGGAATACGTGGAGTTCTTGAACGCTCATGGAAACGACTGTTTTATAGAAGCATACGTTGCTTATGTGGAAGATCAAAGTGAGTACGGCTGTTACAAGGACATAAGGCCGTCGAGCAGGAAAGAACTTGTGTCCGAGGTCGACGGCGAATGGGAGGCAGTACCCGGGTTTGAGCAATATCCTGTTGTGGATGTGACTTATGTCGGCGCGAAGCTTGCGTGCGAGTGGTGGGGCAAAGAGCTGTGTACGCTTGAAATGTGGGAAACAGCGTGCGGAGGCCCGGATGAAAGCAAGTATCCGTACGGCGACGACTATGACCCTTGCAAATGCAATTTCGGTTCCATGGACGAAGATTGTTACTTCCCTACTGAACAAGTAGAGGTCGGGAGTTATCCCGAGTGCGAAGGAGGGTATCCCGGGTTGTTCGACATGAGTGGAAATGTATCGGAATGGGTGAACCACTGCGATTATCACCGTGTGTTTTTTTCGAAAAGTTGTGTGAGAAAGGGAGGGGGACCCACCGGGCCATTGGAAAAAACTCAATGCTATGATCGCGATCCCATGACGGATGAACCCATTTCCTGGGCCGGAGTTTACGCTTCTTCACCCATGCGCGGATTTCGCTGCTGCCTTGGTCTCCAATGATCGAAACCGCCTCGCTGCCGACCAAGCTTTAATAAACTATTCCCACATTTCAGGATCGATCCACAAACCGAAGTGGTACATTGCCGGCTTGGAGTATCGCTTTCCACCGCGGATCGGCGATTCATCGATGGATTTCAGCGGTTATACCTGATTTCAGCGGTTAAACCAGTTGTGACAGCAAGGTTGCGGCGGGGACGATGGTAGGCTCGTTACGTTCGAAACAGTCCGCCTCGATATATGGAAGATCCATGGCAGCTTGGAAAGCGTGGGCGGCCCCGGTTTGTTGCTGGAAGTACGCAAGTGCCGGGCTTACGGAACGCCGGCCGGATGACTTCGCCTCTACGAGAAACCATGGCTTTCCGTTTCGTATCACCGCGAAATCAACTTCCCGTTGGGCTTTGTCCCGCAGATAGAACAATTCAAACGAGCCGAGACCGATGTCGGTCCACCAGTGGACGGCCTTGAGCAAATGCGAAGCAATGAAGTTTTCGGCTCGCGCGCCTTCTTCGGGAACCAGGCTCCAGTCCCATAGGTAAATCTTGGGTTGCTTGCGCAGGGTTTTGGAAATATTCGGCGTCCAGGGGCGCAGGGTGAATGAGTAGAAGAGAGCCTCGAGCGCGGCGAGCCATCTGCGAATCGTGTCCACGGAGACGTTTACATCCAGCGCCAGGTGCGACATGTTGACCTGTTGGCCGGCACGCGATGCAAGCAAATGCCCAAGCGCCTCCATTTGTCCTACTTCTTGAAACCTTGTCAGATCCCGCAGATCTTCACGAAACAGAAGTTCGCCGTGTACCCGTTTCCAGCGATTGTAAAAGCGCGTAGTGCCTTTCAGAAAGGGCTCAGGGTAGCCGCCGAAGCGAAGCAGTCGATCAATGGTCTCGCGTTCAGGCTGCACAGGCGCTCTGACCGGGTTTTCTGCAATCGCTGTGCAGGCGAGTTCCGCAACGGACAAGGGATGCATCCGGTAGGGGAAGTAGCGGCCCATCAGGCTGTCGCCGCCTCGGCGGAAAAACCCGAGTAGAGCGCTGCCGGTTACCACGATTCTGGTGCGATCACCATACACATCAAAGAACCCTTTCAAGAAGGTACGCCACGATCGATACTTGTGTATTTCGTCCAGAACAACGTGTAGCGGATAGGACAAAAGTCGATTCAGTCCAAGATCTTCAGCCAGCGAGTCCTGTCCTCGGGTTATGGTCAAACGATCAGATTGCCTGTCCCAAGAGTAGTAGTGGTGCCGGCCTGCTCCGCTTCGGGCGCTGGTGGTCTTTCCGACCTGGCGCGGTCCGGTAAGCATCGCAATTTGCCTGTTGTCTTTCAAATGCTCTCGCAGCAGAGTTTCATACAGACGGTTCATTGCATGCTCCATGGTGGTTTTTTCTCTTAAATGGTATTTTAACATGGTTTTCGAGTCAAGACCATTTTAAGGGGTGTCGTAAATTGGTTCGGACTGATTTACGATTTAGAAGAAATTGGTCGGGGATATCCGGGGAACGTGCTTGAAAATCGGTAGTTGACTTCACGATTTTCATGGATAATGCTAGTATTATGTCCCTTATCAGTCGGCCCGGCTACCTTCGGCAATTGGAACAAGCATTCAAGATCAGCCCCGTGGTCGGGTTGCTGGGCCCTCGTCAATGCGGAAAAACTACGCTGGCGCGAATGTATGGCGGAGACCGGGAGCATACGTTTTTTGATCTTGAACATACTTCGGACCGGGCCCGCCTGGAGGCGCCGCTTCTGACGCTTGGAAATCTCCACGGTTTGGTGGTAATCGACGAGATCCAGCGCATGCCGGGATTGTTCGAAACCTTGAGAGTGCTTGTGGATGACCCGAAGTCTGAAGCGCGGTTCCTTGTGCTGGGCAGTGCTTCCCCCCGCCTGATGAAAGGAGCGTCTGAATCACTGGCTGGAAGAATTGCTTTCGTGGATCTGTCGGGTTTCAACCTGGGAGAAGTAGGGCCGCTGAATCTGCCCGCTCTTTGGAACCGAGGCGGGTTTCCCCGGGCGTATCTGGCGGCCGGCGATTCCGATGCTTTTCAATGGAGAGACAATTTCATCCGGACCTTTCTGGAAAGGGATATTCCCCAACTTGGAATCTCAATCCCAGCGGAAACACTGAGGCGTTTCTGGACGATGGTCGCTCACTACCACGGGCGGGTGTGGAACGCGGCCGCGTTCGCCCGTTCGCTGGGCGCTGCAGAGGCCACTGCTCGGAACTACCTGGATATCTTGTCCGGGGCATACATGGTGCGCCAACTCCAGCCGTGGTATGCGAATGTTAAAAAACGCCAGGTCAAATCCCCCAAGGTCTATATCCGGGACAGCGGCGTGCTGCACGCTCTGCTTTCCCTGGAAACGAGCGACGACGTTACATCCCATCCCGTGCTGGGCCCTTCTTGGGAGGGGTTTGTCATAGAGGAAATCGCGGCAATCACCCGGACCCGCGACCTCTATTTCTGGGCCACCCACGCGGGCGCGGAACTGGATCTGCTCATGTTCAAAAAGGGCAAAGCCTTTGGGTTTGAGATCAAGTACACCGATGCTCCCAGGACCGCGAAGTCCATGAGAATAGCAATCGCGGACCTGGGCCTGGAGCATCTTTATATTGTCTACCCAGGGAAACAGACATTTTTGTTGGATGACAAAATCTCCGCTCTCTCAATCTACGATTTGCCTTCTGCGTTTCCAGAATTCCGGTGAAGGTATGATTGTTTCCGGTGTCGGTCCACCAGTGGACGGCCTTGAGCAAACGCACACGAAGCAATGAAGTTTTCCGCTCGACCGCCTTCTTCGGGAACCAGGCTCCTGTCCCATAGGTAAATCTTGGGTTGTTTGTGCAGGGTTTTTGAAATATTCGGCGTCCAGGGGCGCAGGGTGAATGAGTAGAAGAGAGCCTCAATGGTTTTCGAGTCAAGACCATTTTAAGGTATGTCGTAAATTGGTCTGGACTTATTTGCGATTTAGAAGAAATTGGTAGGGGACTAGGGCCAAGGGTGCCTCCGAACTGTCTTTAGACAGTTCTATTGTTTTTTCTTCTTCAGGGGAATGAGACAACACCCCAGGATCATCAAGGGAAAAAGCACTCCGGGGTTTCCGGGGAAAGAGTAATTGCTTGAGCAACCGCCTCCTCCTCCCTGGTCATTTTGAACGCTCAGGTTGTGACGTTGGATTGCAACATAGCTGGAATCGAAACAGCGCGTGTGGTGGCGAATGCCGCAACCAGCGCACTGGGCTTCGTAAACTTCAGGGCATCCCCATGCGTTGCCTGATGCGTACAAAACCACGTGTCCCGATGATCCGTCGTTCGATACAAGGGCGTCGCCTCGTTGGGTATTGGAGCGATTGATGTGTGTCCAGTGGTTGGATTGGTATCGCATGTGCCAAGTACCGTATGGGTGGTAAGCGCAGTTGTAATCCGTGGGCACAGTTTTAGGTACGTTCCAAACGCGTATCACGTAGCCGGAACAATCAGCTCCACCCCAGCTTCGATCCCATGAACGCCAGCAGGAACGTCCCCACCAGTAAGGACTGCCGACCCCGGTGGCAGCGCGAGAAATGATTTGTTCTCTGCTCATGGTTTCTATGGCTTGGGCGTCTGCGCTGCTTAGAAGAAGAGTCGCGGATACAAAGATGAAGATCGATATGTGTTTTGTTTTTTTCATCATCTCCTCCAATCCAATTGAACAAAGTGTACGCCCTCGGGGCTTGTTCTCATTTCCACTACTCTCCCGTCTCTTCCCACCGATATGAAACGTTTCGAACTGCTGTAACGTATCGGCGTGATCGGAAGATGACCGATCAACCCGTCTTCGGGAGATATGACCGCCAACTCCGCCCTGTCATCGATGTAGAAACCGACATAAATGTTTCCTTCCGAGTCGGTGTCCAGAGAGAAGAGAGACAAGAGTCGGCCTTGTAGTGCCAAAGATATGGATTGGATGAGTACTCTTTTCCGGTTTGAAGCTTGCAACAAAATTCCGTTTCCCGAATTGTTTTTTGCTGCGGACCAGAACACATCAGGGTCTCTTTGATCGGGGCGTCCAATAACAAACGGTTTCCATTTGTTGCGTTCATTGCCGGATGAATCCGGTTTGTAGACCCACGAGTGACGGGATTCCACCAAAGTGTCTTCGCCATGAGAAAAAACCTCTGTCGGCTGTGGAACGAATACATCGAGGTTTTCGATTTCATCGCCGTTTTCATCGAAATGAATCACTCGGTAGGCTGTTTCCAGGCTGTCGTAGAGAAGAACCCGGGTGTGGTTTTGGGTATCCACAGATACAAATTCAGGCAGCGTCTCACCGGTCTTTAATATCGACCGTACTCTGCCTTGTTCATCATATCTTACTATCCTGCCGTTGATCGAATCGGCTACAACAATGTTTCCAAAGGGATCCATGGTAAAACTCATGGGTCCCGGTCGGCCGCCTACATCTTCTTTTCCCAAGGCGCCTTCTTCATTCCCCCACGGTGTTGTGAATAGTGATTGTTCTTTGTAAATCTTCGGCTCGCCCTTGATTGTTATTGTCTGCCGAACTTGTGCGGCTTCTCCGGACTCCAAAGTCAACTGCGCTTTGGCCGGAGAATCATCAGCCGAGTTTTTGTCACCGGGAGAGGCTGTGCAACCGGAGACCTGAATACATGCAAGGCAGAGTGGAATTGGAACAAGAAGTGATAGAATGTGTTTACGCATTTGGCCTCCTTTTGTGAGCGCCGGATCCTGTGCGGGTGCGGCTTGATTTCAGATTTCAGATCTTCATTTGTCCTTTCTTTTTCCAAAGAACATACCGGTACATATTGGAATTTTAGTCTAGTGTTTACGGCTAGTTAAGGCTAAGTTAAGTAAGCTCAAAAAGGGCGGGACAACTTGTCACGCCGTCGGGGTCTGAAGACCTGGGAAGCGAGATGGGATTGGGGGTCCATCCAAGGATGCAGGCTCTACCTCCACTCCAATGTACCGTCATCCGCCATGTCACCTCTCGTCAACTTGCCGGCGAGGTTGCCGAACACATCAATGGTCGCTCCCATGGTATCCGGATCCCAGATAACGACGAGGTAGGTCGTCCAACCGTCTACTAACATCGTGTACGCAGCCGGGCTTGCATATTCCACTTGCTCGGCTAATTCATCCCAAGCTGCTTGAGCGCGTTCCGGAAGTTCATCTCGATCCGTTTCAAATGCGAATTCTTCAAATCGGTAATCATTGGCTTCAAGTAGGGTTTCCATGGTGCTTTGGATTTTCCCGACCCAGTCTTTACGCGTCGAGGACCTTGGATCCGTCCATGAAATGGTTCCATCATCGGCTATTGCGCCCGAAGCCAGAACCGAGCCGCTAAGGTCCAAAAGATCCACAGAGGCTCCCATTGTATCGGGATCCCAAACGACTGCGAGTTGGACGGTCCAGTCATCAACAGTAAAGTCGTAGCCCAGAGGACTTGAGTAATCGAACTCCGCATCCGTCTGGTCCCAGATGAACGTGTTCGTGAAATCGTCGCGTCCAATCTCCCAGGCAAAATCCTCGAACTGCAGATCGGATGTTTCCGTGGAAGTCTCGAAGAAACTTTGTACCTTGGATGCCCATTCCGTCTGCAAGCCGGCGCGCGGCGCCACCCATTCGAAAGTGCCATCGTCCCATAACAGGGCCGAAGCAACGACCTCGTCGGTCGCGTCCACAACGTCGAGTCTTGCGCCCATGGTGCCCGTGTCCCAGATCACCACCAGATACACGATCCGCTCATCTACTTTAAAGAAGTACGCCAAGGAAGAAGCGTCGGACAGATCGGCATTGTTACGGTCAAAAATGCTTTGCGCTCTCGAGGGAAGTTCTGCACGTCCGATTTTAGTGGCGAATTGCCCGAAATCGAAATCGTTTTCGTAATACCCATCTTCAATGGCGATCTTGAGATCTTTATTCCACGCGTCTGAGATTGAGTCGAACTTGCCTGAGCCACCTGGATCTGCAAGACATTCAGCGCTCCCTTTGCATTCGTCATCGACACCTTCTTCATAGACCCCGGCACATGCAGGGATTATGCAACCAAACCCACATAATAAAAGGGGGAACAACAATCCCTTGGTGTTTTGTGTTTTCGTTTTCATGCTCTCCTCCTCAGAACGCTCAGCACGTCTGCCCTACAATGGGGCGTAAAAAACTTTTTTCCGCCCAGAAAGTCTGCAAAAACCGATCCTTTTGGAAGATGAAGATGCTGAAACCCTTTGTTCTTTGATATTATTGTGATTTTAGAGAGAATGGTTTGTGCGGTCTGGAAACTTCAGAGTTTGAAACCGGAAGATTTATTTTCCAGTGGCAAAAAAATCTTTCACTTGGTTTCAAAAAAATAGGTGTAATACAAAGAAACCCCAACCCAGATCCGCAGCGTTTGCAGGAGGAATCTCTATTCGGGAGTTTGGAACGATTTTTTCACCCAGTGGTTCAAGGGAGAATTGAGCGAAGAAAGTTCTATTGGATCCGTCGGACAGCTCGACATCCACACGCACCTTATTGGAAAGAGTGGTGCGGCCAAGAATGTCCGCCAAATCTTTTTTATCTTTGAGAGTGGCGATCAGGTGAACGAGGTTATTATATTCATTATCCCATCCCCTCATGTTACGTAGCGAAAGCAAATGGTCGAATTTACGGGCAACCGATGCGCTTGGTTGATACTACTACATCGTCGAACCACACCCTGTTGGCCCTGTCGGTGGACGGGATGTAGTGCTGAAGCTTGACGCGGTTGAGTTGGAGAGAATCGGTCGTGCGCCATCTCATTGTTTCGACATTGTGACCGAGTTGACCGTTTATCCAGTATGCCATTTTGCCGTCCCCTTCGCCCGGCGTATTTGCTTCCATCATCATCTCGAAGCAAAACCACTCCCCTACCGGCAGGGGGGCCGGTGTGGTCGGACGAAAACGGTTGCCCCAGCAGCATTGCTCCTGCTCGTCGCAGGTGGGAAAGCCGATGTTGTCACAGTGCGCGCATATTTCAGACACGTTCATGTAATTGCCGCAGTTCGTATCGCAACCCATGTCGAGATAGTATGTGTAGAAAAAGGTTTCATGTGTATCGCGGTCGAAATCCACGGTGGTGCCCATAGAACTAACTCCGTTGGGCAAGCAACCGGAGCTTCCGTAGGCCCAGAAGCGATCCAATCCGCTGACGCTCAGGAAGTGGCTCATGAAACTGTGGTCTTCCGCAAAGCGGATCATGGTGCGGAAGTAAAGCCTTTCATAACCCAGCAGCGGGCAGTTGGTTCTTTGTTCTCCGTCGCACGCGTACCACACAAGGTCCGCTCCCCTGTGCCCGGATTCCGCTGACGCTGGCATGTATATCGACCACTCTCCGCTTACGGCGTGAACGTTCGAAAGATCGATTCGACCCCGGTCGTCCCCGCCCACGGCAGTCAAAAAACCGGAATGCTCGAACCATGTATCATAGTCGCCGTTTCCGTATTCGAAATCCTCGCAAAACAGCCAGGACGGGTGGGGGTCTGTGCAGTCATTGACAGACTGACCAGCATCGATCCATGTCTCGCCCCCGTCGGGAATCCGGCCGTCCGGTTCGTCGCCGTTTGGGCTCCCGTCCACGGGAAGAGAAGAATCTCCTTCAACAGACCCGTCAGCGTCGGAGCCGGATTTCTTGGAGCTGCATCCCCACGTCACGAAAGCTGCAAAGGTTGCGACCATTGTGAATAGAAATGGGGTCAAGATGATTTTTTTTATATGCATATTCTCCCTCCGGGTGTCTTTTAACTAATATCCGAAAAAAGTTTATCCCGTCTGTCCCCTTGGGGTCAATTGCCATCTTTGTTTTGAGAGCGGGCTGATGTGTTATGTATGAAGTCTATATTCAGTCAGTGCTGTTGTCTGTTGTCTCGTAACCCACGTCGCCCAGATAAGTGCTGCGGTGCGGCTCCAACAGCTTGCCGTCCTGATCAACGATGTCATCCAGCGAGTAGTTCGTCAGGTTGCCTTCGATGATCAGGCGGTCAGGGTAGTCAATATTGGCCTTTTCGATTCTGTCCGGATCATCCACGCTATTTACAATGACATTATTGAAATAATGAAAAGGACCCTGATTTTCATCGCGGACTCCGGCTTGTCGAACCACAGCCACAAAGGTATTTCGATAAACATACACAGCACCTGCAACATTAGTCTGATTGTTATTGATCAGTGCCCGCCCACCTCCACCAACAACAAGGTTATAGCAAATCTCAATATCTCCGTAATCGCCGTAGGAAGTGGAGTATTGGAGATTAAAGCTGTTGTAGGAGTTGTCGTGCAGGTGATTGCCACGAATGAACCACATGGTGTTTCCTGACTTTGGGCTGATCGGATGCGCGCCGATTGTGGAGATGTCGTTGTTTTCAACGAGCGCCTTCGGGGAATTGTAACCAAGCAGCCAGTACCCATTTACTTGTTGATTGTCATAACTGACGTTGTCTTGGATAGCATGATGTTGACCCGAGGAGTTTCCGGTATAGAACAGATGGGAGTTATTCCCGCCGGTCCAACCGTTTGTCAGGTTTCGGAAAATATTGCGTCTGAACACGGTATTCCCAGAGGGAGAGACAGCCACGGTTATTCCACGCGCATTGCTGTTGTTGTTGAAGTCGAAACCATCAATGTACAGATTTTCCACCGAGCCATAAAAATGTATCCGCGCATTGTTGTAGCCGGGAAGGTTGAAGTTGATTTGCGGGAGTTCTCCTGGATAAGCAAGCCACACCAACGGTCTTCGATTGCTCCAAGGAACGCGGCCGGCGTCATCTCCGGACCCCGGATCCTCCAGATAGGCATCAATGCCGTATGTGCCAGCGCGCCAATATACAAAAGCTCCGGGATGGTGATCGCTGTGTTTCGTATTGTAATCGTCGCCGCCGTAAACGTCTTTCATGGTCTTCCATGGATTGTCGATCGAGCCGGTGCCGCCCTGGTCCGCAGGCGTCCCGTTGACTCCATCGACAAACAGGAATCCGCTGGTCGTCACGGTGATGGTCCACGTCACCGACTGCTGTGTTCCCACGTAATCCGTGACGCGGGCAGTCACCGTATGAGGGCTGCCGGAGGTCGTCGGGTCGTCCCAGTTGATCTCTCCCGTCATCGGGTTGATCGTCATGGACGACGGAGCCGTCAGCAGCTCGTAGGTGTACGGGTAATGCCCGCCTATGACCGCCATCCGCACGTTGTAAACAAGGCCGGGGTAGGCCTTGTAAAACCGATTCGTTGTGCTGAGATCCGGGAGCGGCTGGATAATCTCAAGGTCATAGAACCCGAAGGTCGTCATGTCCTCAAGCCAGCCCCCTGACAAGCCGTTGCCTCCATCAGCCGGGATGGAAGAATCTTCCAAAACAGATCCGTCGGGAATACCGCCGTCCGGCTCGGCGTCACGATCCGAAACGGATCCGTCCGTTTCGGTGGTGGATTTCTTGGAACTGCATCCCAACGTCAAGAAGACTGCAAGGGTTGCGGCCATTGTGAATAGAAATGGGGTCAAGATGATTTTTTTTATGTGCATATTCTCCCTCCGGGTGTCTTGTTCATGACGTCCGGAAAAAAGGTTATCCCACCTCGCTGCGTGAGGTCAATTGCTATCGGCGGGGCTTGTATGGCGGGCAATCACTTGCACGTTCGGTGGTTTAGTGGTTTAAAAGGTTCTTGTTGCATTCCGCTGCTTTGTGTATAGCTTCATTTTATTTGGAGAAATCATACCGGCCCAGTCGGGCGCTCTGCGGCTTGGGGTGACGCTGGGTGGCGCTACGGATGGAAGCCGGGTTAATAGAGGAGAAAGAAATAATATGAGACTGAATGTAAACTTGTACGAAAACCGGATGGGGAAAGATGCTTCACGCGGGCGGCCTTCGATGGAAGAGGTTGAAAGCGCGGTGCTGGATGGAATCAAGTACATGGAGAGCATTCAGTGGGAAAAAGGATGCGTGGTGGGCGAGGTTGTGTGGTGCCCGATGCTGACGGCTCAGTACGTGATGACCGCGTACATGACTGGGCAGAGAATTCCGGAGGAGAGGAAAGAGCGGTTCAAGAAGCATTTCGATGCATGGCGGCTTGAGGATGGATCCTGGGGTATGCACGCGGAAAGCCCGGGTTACGTGTTTGTAACGACCCTTGTATACATTGCGTTGCGCATCATGGGAGTCGATGCGGAGGATCCTCTTTGTACAAAGGCGAAGGAGTGGATCGATGACCACGGCGGGGTCTTGGCGATTCCGAGTTGGGGCAAGGCGTGGCTTGCGATGATGAATCTTTATTCCTGGAAGGGCGTGACCGCGATGATTCCCGAGCTTTGGCTGCAGCCGGATTCATCTCCGTTTCATCCTCGCCGGATGTATTGCCACACGCGCATGATCTATCTCGGGTTGAGTTACCTCTTCGGCGTGAAGTTCCAGATGCAGGAAAACGCGTTCATCCGCGAATTGAGAAAAGAACTCTACCACCGGCCTTTTAAGTCCATCGATTTTCCCGCGCACAAGTACGATATCGCGGATTCGGATGTTTTCGAGTATCCTCATCCCATCTTGAAGGCTGCATACGAGATTTGCGGAGCGTACGATGAGCGTCATCCGAAACCGATTCGGAGACTGGCGCTTGATCGGTGTTTGCAACACATCGAGCATCACCAGCGAGACAGTCGGTTTGCCGCGATAAGTCCGGTAAACGGGTTGCTCAACACGCTTGCGTTGTATCACGCCGAGCATCCTGATTTCGAGGAATCGTTTAAGGGGGTGGATTACTGGTCGTGGAGCGACGATGAAGAAGGAGAGCGTTTCAATGGAGCGCACAGTCATACGTGGGATACGGCTTTTACGGTGCAGGGAGTTTGCGAAGGGCCTTTTGCGGACAAGGCCTCCAAGCTTTTAAGAAACGCGGCGCGTTACTTCAAGAACGCTCAGATGACCGAAGAGGTTGATGAGAGGGAAAGGTTTTACAGGGATCAACGTCGAGGCGGGTTTTGTTTCAGCGATGAACATCATCGATGGCCGGTGAGCGATTGCGCGGCCGAAGCGCTGAGCGCGCTTGCTCACCTGGAATCGCATGTACCGAGGCAAATGCTGCCGGGGCCTGAGATGCTGGCCGAGGCAGTGAGATTCATCTTGACGAGGCAGAATCCGGATGGAGGTTGGGGGTCATACGAGCGTCGCCGGGGGGGGATGTTCCTGGAGATGCTCAACCCGTCGGAGATGTTTGGAAACTGCATGGTGGAGCACAGCTACGTAGAATGCACTGCTTCATGCATGGTGGCATTGAAGCACGGATTGGACAAGTTCGGCGGGTACCTCTCGGAAAACGAGATCAGGCAGGTGGAAAAGGCCATTCGCAGGGGAGCGAAGTTGCTGGAGAAAACCCAGATAAAGGAGGGGTGCTGGCCGGGCTTTTGGGGAGTTAATTATGTTTACGGAACTCTTTTCGGAGTTATGGGGCTGTTGGCCGCGGGCACGCCGACGACAGATAAAAAGATTCGGCGCGCGTGCGATTGGCTGCTTTCGGTCAGGCTTCCCGACGGAGGGTGGGGGGAGTCATACCGGGGATGCGTGGAAGAGCGATACATTCCCCACGAGCAAAGCCAGGTCATCATGACAAGCTGGGCGCTTATGGCTTTGCTCAAGGCGGGTGCATACGAAGGTAAAGCGCGTGGGGCCATCGACGAGGCGGCCGCGCTTCTTATTTCCAGGCAGGAAAAAGACGGATCCTGGCCGAAAGAGGGGGTGGGAGGCGTTTTCTTCAACACAGCCATGCATCATTACTGTCTTTACAAAGATGAATTCACCATTTGGGCGCTGGGGCTTTACGCAAAACAGCGGATGTAGAAAATTATTTTCGAAGGCCGTGCTTGTCCAGCAGGGTGTAAAGATACTTTCTTTCCAGGTTCGCGATGCGCGCGGCGTTGGAAAGATTTTCACCCGACCGCCGAAGCAGGTCCTGCAGATATGCCTTTTCAAATCGTTCCACCACTTCGGCCTTGGCTTCGCGAAAAGGACGATCCGCGGTGACCGTGGTTTCACTTTCGTTTAAGCCGGGCGCGGAGCGCAGGAGAATGGGCATGTCTTGAAAACCCGCGTTTTCCGGACTCAGCGCGAGCGCTCGTTGAATGACGTTTCGCAGTTCCCTTACATTTCCAGGCCAGTGATATGAGGTCAGCAGATCCAGGTTCGGGCCCTTTATGTCGAGAGGTTTGTATTTTGCGGCGCGGTTATGGGCAGATAGAAAACCGGCTACAAGTTCCGCAATGTCATCCTTGTGGGCTCTAAGCGGTGGAAGATGAACTTCCACCACCGCCAGGCGATAGTAGAGATCACCGCGAAACGCTCCGGTGCACACTTCGTCCCAGAGGTTTCGATGAGTCGCAGCTACGATCCTCACGTCGAAAACCTTGGTCTTGTTGGTTCCCAGCGCGGTAACTTCTCCTCTTTCCAGCATGCGCAAAAGCTTGGGTTGAAGGTCTAGGGGAAGATCTCCGATTTCATCCAGGAACAGGGTTCCTCCGTGAGCGTCCGCGAACGCTCCGTTCCTGGATTGATCCGCGCCGGTGAAAGCCCCCTTTGCGTGGCCGAAAAGATCAGAAGCGATAAGGGTTTCGGAAGCCGCGCCGCAGTCAAAGATAACGAAAGGGCCGTTTTTGCGAGGACTGTTTTCGTGTATGGCTCTTGCAGCCAGTTCTTTTCCGGTGCCGCTCTCTCCCAGAAAAAGTATGGGAGCGTTCGAGCCGGCCGCTCTTTCGAGCAAACCATACACCTTTCGCATAGCGAGACTGGTTCCGCGAAGCTCTCCGAAACCGTCCCGGTCGCTTGGGGGTATGTCTATTATTTCTTCGCCGGGCATCAGTTGAATAAGCGTGCGGCCGATGCGCAGTACGCCGCCCACAGGAACCACAGCTTCGGTAAGTGCCAGGTCGTCAAGGAAAGTGCCGTTCTTGGAACCGAGATCCTGTACTTTGAACCCGTTTTGGGTTGGAACGATGGTGCAGTGTCTTCCGGATACCGCCTCGTCCGTAAGGGTAACGTCGTTTGCCGGGTCCGCGCCGATCACTACACCTACAGGGGGTATGGAGATTTCCCTCCCAGCGTCCGGACCCTTGAGAATCCTTAGGCTGCTGGTTCGCACGGGTGACTCGACATATCTTTGATTCGTGACTCGAGTAAATCTCATAGCGTTTTGAGTTTTGCCGAAATCCAACGGGAAAGCAAACGGTTTGACAGCTTCGTGGGGAATTGTACACAAGAGGGTGCTTTTTGCGGGTTTTGCATAACACGGAAAACCGCGTGCAACCGTTCGGAGGAAAACTGGGAGGCTTGCAACATGTAGTAATTTCAGGGTGTTGTGGTTTTGGCACACCTGTTGCTTTGTTTTCTTGCTGCAATGAAAATTTTGAACTCAACAACAAAGGAACAACAAAGCAAGGAAAACAGGAGGAAGCCATGCGTATTGCAACAATGATCATAGCGGTTTTGATGCTGGTGGTAACGGCTGGTATCGGACTTTTGGGAACAAACAGAAGCATGAAAGATGCCGACGACATCAACAAGCTCGTCTCGCCCATGAAAGCCGAGTTGACCCAAATGGCGGATTCGGGTTCCGAGGATGCCAAGAGTCTTCTGGCGTTGAATGAGCAGACCGGGCGACTGAAGGCGGGAGCGGCTTTTTTCGGGTTGACCGCGGTCATAGCGCTGGCGCTAATCGTTATGATGTTCATGAACAAGGCGGTGCCCATAGCAGCGATTGCACTTGTGGCCATGGCTCTCATTTCGATCTTGGTGAACCCTCAGTACGACCTGGGACCGATGGCGCCCGCTTCGGCCAGGAGCCTGGCGTATTTTGTGGGAGCGGTGGCCGGGCTGGGAGCCGCAGCGGCCTACGGGTCCTCAGCATTGAAGAAAAGAAAGCAGTTAAAAGCCTCGGCGTGATTCTCAAACGTCTGTTTGCAGGTTGATTTGCCCCTTCTTTTTTTCTCTCCCTTTTGGAAATCACATCTTGGATGCCGGGTGTATTTGCTATCTGCATGTTCGAGCATTCTTCTTTTCAGTTCAAACAAAACCTCTGTAAAGAAAAGGGGGGCTGCATTGAGCGGCAGCGTTCAAGCGGTGGTCGACTGCAGGTTGCGTATCGACAGAAATGCGGATAGATTCGGGTTTATGGATGTGAATGTAAATCAATCGATGAATGATCGTCTGGGAGATTTTATTCTCAAGGACGTGCTTGGCAGCGGGGGTAGTGGAACGGTGTACAGTGCGCGCTGGGGGCACAGGACGGTGGCTCTCAAGGTTTTGCATAACATAATGCTCGAAAGTGAAAGCGATAAGAGCCGTTTTTTCGAGGAAGCTCGTCTTTTGTACGAAATTAACCACCCGGCCGTAGTGAAATTGCTGGGATTCGGAGAGCTTCCTGACGGAAGGCCTTATCTGGCCATGGAGCGGCTGGAAGGTGAGTGTTTGGCCGATAGGCTGGCGCGCGGACCCATGGAGATGGATCTGTCGCTATCGTTGCTGGATCAGCTGGTTTCAGCTGTGGCAGCGCTTCACGATCGGGGCCTTGTTCACAGGGACATCAAGCCGGAAAATATTTTTCTTGTCGGTGAAGGACAGTACGCTGTGTTGTTGGATTTCGGCATTGCAAAAGCGGAGAGCGCGCCGATGTCGACATTGACGAGAGATGGGGGAGTGAGAGGAACACCGGCTTACATGGCTCCGGAACGGTTTTTCGGTCAGCCGGCCAACAAGAGTTCGGATGTTTACGAGCTGGCCCTTGTCTTCTATGCCATGGCGACAGGGAGGCTTCCTTGGATGGATTCGGGAGATCCGGAATCTCGGCTGAACCCCGCGCGTCCTTCGGACTTGGGAATCGTACTCCCGGGTGACATGGAAATTGAATTGCTTCGAGCCTTGTCCACTCGGGCGGAAGCCAGGCCGACAACCGTTGTTGAGTTTGGGAAAACCATTGCGGAAGCAGCGGCCGGAGGAGGGATTGCGCCGAGGCGCCGGACAGCGGATATGCCTGTCGCGGGCGGCGTGGATGTGTCTCCCACCGGGCCGACGATCGAGATGAAACCGGCCTCGGATTCCAAGCAGGGCCGAAACGTAGATGGACGAAGGATAACCGGCCCTGTTCAGCCCGGATCTTCATCCGGAAAAACAGCTACAGGACCGCAGGGGGAACCTCCTCGTCGGCGCATGACCCGAGAGGATGCGCTTGCACCGATAGTAAGAAAAATGAAATCCGGGTCGCATAAATGGCGTACCGCGGTATTCGGACTTGCAGGGTTGTTGGTTGTCGCGGGATTGGCTGTTTACGTTTTTGTGGCCTATCCGACGGGTGAAGAGCAAAGGGCCACCCAACCTGAGAGCGGTTTCATGCAACAGGCATTGGATAAAGCCGAGAATGCCGCTATGAAGTTTTTGGATAATGAAGGGTTGGGGCATCAACGGACGCAAACGCGGGAAGAGAATGGACCGGGTCAAAGGGGAGTTCAGGGCGGTTCTGTTCCATCAAGCACGATTTTGCGGATGATGGATCGAGACAATGGTTTTGTGGCCTGGTTTTCTTATGCAAAGCTTGTCGAGACGGATTTTTTCAAGGCAGTTGTCAAGGATTTGAATGTTCCGAAGGTGCAACTATTGTTGTCACTGGTGTCGAGCATGTGCAGCATTGATCCGGGGGGAGATCTGGAGTGGATTGCTTTTGGAGCGCTCGGCGAAAAGACCATTGAGTCTTTTGATGTTGTGATCCGAGGTAAATGGACGAGAGAAAAACTCGAATCATGTGTTGAAGTATTCGGCCGCATGTCGGACGCGGACATGTCATTGAAGCGGCGGGATCGCTTGACACAAATCGTTTTCGAAAAGAAACCGCTTTGGATAGGGTGGCCCGATGAACACACAGTGATCCTTACAAGCAGGAAAAACGCGGACGAGAAGTGGTTCAATGATCGAATAGAACGAAAAAACAACGCCTGGATGAACCCTCGGATAAGGCGATTCGCGGAAGAGCTTAGCGATGAACAAACCATGTGGCTGGCAGGATTTCCGTCTTCATGGCTCTTTGAAAAGATGTTTGGTGACGAAAAGGCGCCGCGACCCGAAGGGTTGACCCTGGAGTTGGATTTGTCCGGGGATATGGTTTTGAACATGGGGTTTTATTTTGGAAGCGAAAAAGAAGCAGCGGCAGCGGAAACGTCGATGCAGAAACATGTGAGGGAACTCGAAAAAGGGTTGGGCATGGGATCCGTATTTGCAAAATTGGACGCAGGTCGTCAAGGCAGGAAGGTCGAGATGAACTTGACGATAGATAAAAAGGTTTCAGGACACCTGGCAGCGGCGATAAAAAATGCCGTGGCGCAAATCGAAAAGAAAAAGTAATACCTGCAGTGTGGAAAGTATGAAATGCAATGAAGTGTCATGAAAAATTGGGTTTCAGAGGGAAAAAGGCGATGAAAACTAACACTGTAAAAGGTTTTTTACCTGAGTTGATTGTTGTCCTTTTTGCCGCTGCTCCGCTGATTTCGGCGGGATGCGGTGAAGGGGTTTTCGGCGGCGCAGGTGAAGAGCAGGATGGGTCACAATCCATGATTGACGGATCCGTTGTTGAAGCAGACGGTGAAATCATTGTCGATGGAGAGGTTATCCAACAAGATGCAGAGGTCTTACAGGATGCAGGCCCTGATGAACCCGATGCTTATGTTCCCACGAGTTGCGGCTTTGATTACGACGATATTTTCGTGTACATGATGGATTTCGATCCAGCGGAATCTTTCATGCACCCCGGGTACAAGACATTTGAGCGAAGCGACCTTAAGTCGTTAAGAGACAAATACGTTGCGAACCATCAGCTCTTTTTTCGAATGAGCGGAAACGAGATTGATGATCAAGAGGAAGGCAGAATAGCCCACATAGAACCCGAGCCGAATGGAACCTACCGACTTCCTAGGGCGGGATCTTTGCACAAGGATCTCCCTGATATCGTTATTCCGGATTACAACGACAACATGCCCCTTTTTGAAAGGGCGACCGCGTGGACCGAACCCACGCGGTGCTACGAGACACCGGTCGGAGTGATGAACCTGACCCAAGACGAAGCTTATGATCTCTACAGAGAAATCGCGGAGTTAACCACGGGTGTTTCCATGGTCACGACTCCGGGGGTTAGGAGCGTTGTGGGATTGCGTCGGGGTTACCCAGGTCGTCTTGTGCCGAATTCAAATCTTCCCAACCGATTCAACAACACCATAGTGCTTTTGTGGCGCGACCTGAACGGAGACAAAAATGTCAGGGAGTTTCCCGTTACAACGAACACGGGGGCGTATGATTTCGGCTGGCACAATTCTTCATCTCTCAGGGCTAACCGGCGTTATCGATACATAAACGGTTGGCACCGGAGTTACAATGCTCTTCGGATAAACGAGAGCAGTTATTTGGTATGGGATGATGCGAATAACAACGGTTTTTGGGATAGCGATCGCAACGGCTGGCTTCCCCCTCATTCGCCCCAGGATCACCAGCGCACCGGAAGCGCTCACAATATTCACATGGGATCCGTTAATGCTCCTCTGGGTGGAGCTGCGGTACACAACTGGTCCGCCGGCTGCCAGGTCATACCCGGCATAGCCAACTGGATCGAGTTCATAACTCACGCCTGGACGAACATGAATGACCCTGTAGATTATTTCCTGATAGACGTGAGGGACATTGACCACAGGGTGTTTTTTCCGTGCACTCCGGACGGAACGCATGAGTGTCCGTACGAAATCACGAGCTTTCCATTCTCTCACAGCGACGACACTTCGGTTTCGGGTGTCAGGGAGTTTGACATTTACAACTGTTCGCCCGCTGATGAGAGTGGTCCCGAGGTGGTATACTTTTTCACCGTGGACCGGAGTGGAACACTGACTGCAACGGTCGATGACGGCGAGGGCGATGACATGGATGTTCATCTTCTCGACGCAGACGATCCCAATGCCTGCCTTGCCAGAGCACATATTTCGCTTTCTCATTTCATAGGACCAGGTAGGTATTTCATTATTGTAGATACATATGTATCAAACGGGGTGGAATTGAGTGGGCCCTATACCTTGCACGTGGATTTTGATTAGCAGATGAAAAATTTTGGGGCCCGTGTGTAGGTTGAATCTGTGGTTCATTATTTGTTCCACGAATTGAACTCGTATGTGTTACATTCCGACCGGGCGCCGGGAAAAAGCTTGTGTATAAACCATCAAGAGAGAAGAGGTTGAATCATGGCGACAGTGTATGACGGCTACATGGGAAAAGTGCTGGATATAGATCTTTCTTCGGGTTCGGTAGGAGAGTATCCGCTTTCGGACAGGGATCGAGAGCTTTTTCTGGGTGGTCGGTTTATCGCCACCAAGATTCTTTGGGATTCTCTGGGTCCGGGGATCGATCCCCTGGGCGAAGAAAACATTCTTGTGGTCATGACTTCTCCGTTGACCGGAACGGGGGCTCCGTGCAGCAGCCGTTTCAATATTTCAGCGAAGAGCCCCCTTACCGGGGCCATAGGCCATTCCAACAGCGGAGGCCGGTTTGGAATTCAACTGAAAAAGGCGGGTTTTGATGGGATCGTGATCCGTGGAAAAGCTGATTCGCCTGTGTACATCCATATAAATGAAGACGAAGTAGAAATCCGCCCGGCCGATGATTTGTGGGGCAAGAACACTGAAGAAACGCAGGAAGCCCTGGGAAAAGGCGGGAAACTGGCGATTGGCCCGGCCGGTGAGAACCTTGTCAAATACGCGGTGGTGGTTTCCCACGATCGCGTCCACGGCAGGACGGGGATGGGAGCGGTCATGGGGTCAAAGAACCTGAAAGCGATCGTGGCCGATGGGAAAAAGAAGATCAATGTTCCTCATCCGGAAAATTATAGAGCAGAGGTGAAAAAATGGATTGATATGCTCAAAAAACACCCGGCCACAGGAGTGTTGGCGCCCAGCTACGGTACCGCTCAGTTCATAAACCGCGTCAACAGCAAAAATGCTCTTCCCACGCGTAATTTCTTCAAGGGCTCTTTTAAGGACGCCTATAATTTGAGCGGAGAGAGAATGGCCGCGGATTTCTTGAAAGGGAACACCGGTTGTCCTTCCTGCCCAATTCGCTGCGGCCGGGTCGTGGAATACAAGGGAAAGAAGATAAAGGGGCCGGAGTTCGAAACACTTTGCCTTATCGGGTCTAACCTTGAAGTGGGCGACATGGAAAAGATCATAGAATGGAACTATGACCTGGACATGCTGGGCATCGACACCATGTCCGCGGGCGCGGTGCTGGGCTTTGCCATGGAGTTAAATGAAAAAGGTTTGTGGGATAACGGCCTTCACTTCGGAAAGACGGAAAACATTGCAGATGTCATCCACGATATTGCCTACCGGAAAGGAATAGGAGCGGACCTGGCGGAGGGCGTGCGTTACCTTTCCGAGAAATACGGCGGACGGGAATTTGCCCCGCATGTAAAAGGGCTCGAGCTTGCAGGTTATTCTCCGCGGGCTGCGGTGGGTCATGCGCTGGGATATGCTACAGCGAATCGCGGGGGTTGTCACTTGGACGGCGGCTACGTGATCTATTTCGAGATAAATGGTCCCATGACCATGGATCCTTTACATTACAGGTCAAAACCGGGGTGGACGGTTTTGAACCAGAACCTGATGGCCGCAATAAGCGCGGGTGGAAGCTGTCTTTTTACGGCATGGACTTTCGTGCCTCCGCAGGCCTTTATTCTTCCCGAAAAGCCGTTGGCTTCCAAGGCGATTGATAAGGTTTTGATCGCTATTTCACCGGTTATTGTCGGATTGCAGAAAATTCCTCCGAAATTTCTCAAGTTGAATCTGCCCATGTTGCCTCATTCTAAGTACGTACGTCTTGCCACCGGAATGAACATGGATTTCGGGCGGTTTTTGGAAGTCGGCGAGAGGGGCTATAACCTGGAGCGGATGTTCAACATCAGGGAGGGAGTCGCGGGCGACCAGGACAACATGACGAAGAGGTTCACCCACGAACGGCTGAATCCGGCGCGCGAAGACTCTGTGGTGCCCCTGGATAAAATGTTGCCCGATTATTACAAGATCCGTGGATGGGACTCAAAAGGCGTGCCCACCCGGAAAACCCTCAAACGCCTGGATTTGGATTTCGTGTCCATGAATTGATCGAGACTATGTCAGTGGACCGGAGACCGAAGTTTAACAAGTCCTAAAATCGTAAGGAACGCGCCCGCTGCCAGCGGAGTAAAACCCCAGGTGAAAGTCCAAAGCCAAGTTACGACACCACCGCCCGCCAAGCACAAAACTCCGGTTGCCAGGTAACCGGATGCACCCCGCATGTTCGATCTTTGAAGGGTCGCATTTTCCACATCCGCTCCATTTATCGCAGCCCTTTCTTTATCCTCATGCGGGTTGCTTTCGTATGATTTTCCGGAATCCTGAAATGCATAATCACTGCCTCTTTTTTCATCCGCCTTCGCTCCGAATTCTTCGTGAAAACATACTCGGCAAAGCAGTTTCGGTCCGGCCACCAGGATCCATTCATCCGGCTCCATCATGACACTGCAGGAAAAACAGGGACGCATGGATTTGGATTGCCCAATTCTTTTCTGTTGGGCCAGGTCGGTTTCCTCTGTGGACACGGGCATAAATGCGTTCATCACGCCTGGAGGAGGTTGTCCCGCAACACGGGCGGGATCCGGAGTACGGGATCGCTGATTCGACTCTGTCGTAGGCTGTGACCCCGTCTGGTTCAATGGGTCAGTTGTTGGTGGAAACAATTCCGCGGGAAGGGGTTTTCCGCACCACTGGCAAAGCGACCGCGTCGGAGGATTCTTCCCGTCACAATGCGGGCAAGCGACCTGGAGATCGGCCGGCGTTCCATCCACGTTTAGAATTTCACCAGTTCGATTCGAACCGCAAGTAAGACAATTATCAACCGTCTCTGGGTTGAAAGAATCACAATCCGGGCACTGCCATTTCTTCATAATGTATCTTTGTCGTTTCTAAAAAGTTTAAACCAAAATCTTCTAATGAATTCACCCGATTGATGTCGTTAGCGACCCGCTATGACAAGGTATGATTTCTAACGGAAAGGTCAAGCGGTTGAAAATTTTCGGCCCTAAAGTGAAACGCATCTGCGCTTCACTCCATCACACACGCTGCCGGGAAAAACCTCCACCGACCATGAACAACTGTTTTCTGAGCATTTGGGGACATGTTCTTCGCATCCGCCCGCTTCCTGTCGGCAGAAGGGCAGGCCGCATTCTCTATCGACCGAAGAGCATGCCATTTCATAGGGCGGAGGTGGGCAGTCCTCGGGGCAGTTGCAGAAGTTTTCCGAATACTGCGGTTGACAGATTCCGTCTCCACAGGTCGAGCAAGTCATGATCCAGCATGATGCAAAGCACATGATTCCTTCAACTCCTGGAATCATCCCTTCCGACGGACTTGACGGCGGAAGAGCGCGCAAGCCGGGGCAGCAATGTCCCAAAACAGGGTAGAAATGCTCTCCGATTCCGACACATGAGGGCAAAACACAGCATAGATCCATGTCTCCCGTACAACCCATAGCGTCAGCCGCAATCACTCCCTCGTAACAATGATCCTCCTGTGAAACGCAATTTCCTCCGGCCTGTTCGCATTCCGTGTCTCCTTCGCACTGTTGGGTCGGATTCTCATTGCATACCCAAATCTCGTTTTCGCAGCGGCACCACTCCACCACCGTTCCGTTCATACATGAAAATGGAAGGGTCTGTCCGTTTTCGCAGGGTCCGGTGCAATCCTCCGGGCATGTATTCGTCGCCTCCTCGTACTCATCACATATCCCGTCTCCGCACACCCCTGCGCACACGCACTCCTCGGTGTCAGGGCGGCATCGTGGCGCAGGTAACGCGGGATCATCGTCGCACGAAAGCCATCTGCAATCCTCATCCACAGCGCAACCTACGCACTGCCCCGAGAAACAAACCCCGTCGGGACAGTTATTTTCCGTGCATGAACACCTGCAAGCCCCTATGTTCAAGTCGCAGTATGCTATCAATTCGCATTCCAAGGGACCGTCCGAACATTGGTTGTATCCATTGCAAACCACCGAGCATACTTTCTTCCCTGGATATCCCCGGCAGGGAAACTCTTCCGCGCAATCGCAATCGTGTTCGCATGGATCTCCAAGCTCACCCGAATGTTCACACGGTCCCCCATCCACCCGTCCGTCCGTTGTTGAACCGTCGTCGATGTCTCCTCCATCGACAAGTGATCCGTCATCCGCGGTTCCGTCGCTCTCTCCCCCGTCAACGGACGCGTCCGCGGATCCCCCGTCCTTGTCTTTGCAGGAAACGAGCAGTGGGGAGACGAAAAGAATGCTGCACATGAAAACGAACACGGATGATAAGACGGAGAAAGCAAAAAACCGTCGTTTTAGTTCGGTTTGGTTGGAGCAAAATAGAAAATTATATTTCATGGCAAAAAACCGTCCTTCCGGAAACAGTTGCATTAGCAAACCGGCCGGCTCAATTCTATTCCTCCCCGACTTTTCTGTCCACAGTCAGTTGACGTTTGTTGCAAGAGTGTTTTCAAAACACCTTATGTTTGTATTTCCGTCCGTCTTTTACGATTTGCACTCGGAGCTTCCGGATCCTCGAACTGGAAACTGATTCGGCCGGAATCCCTCTTGGCATTTATAGCTATTGCCTGAAGACGCGATCAAAGGACTGGTGGAAGGTACGGCCGCTGTCGGTCTTTAGCTCGTAACCTGCTCCTTGTCCGTGAACCTTGACGATCCGAGCCTTCTCGTAGCGTAGGGGTGAAACCCCGCTTGGGGGAATGGCCCATACCCGGGTGCCGACTCGCATCGGCCGTAGGTCGAGCAATGTCAGGTCGTTCTTGTTTTTGACCACAAGGGTCTCTGCCATCAAGTAGACCTTTTCGCCATGAGCCAAGACGATCATCGCTGTATCATAATGGCCGTCCTCGTTTTTGTAAGTCACCAAAGCGCCCATGTCCCAACCGCCGCGCGTGATGGGCAGGACCTCGGTTGTTTTCTTTTCCTGCTCCCTGGTTCTGTCATTCCACGCTGTTTCCACGGTTACCGTGTCTCCTTTTACCCTGACGACTCTGGCATAGGTGCGTTTCACAGAGTTCAGCAGCACGGGCGTTCCACGCTTCAGTCCCTTTGCCGGTTCTGCGAGCTTCATGAACGCATCCGGCATCCACACGTCGGAGCCAAGCAGGAACATCTTGTGGATGTTGTCATTCAGACCGCCGTAGTAGTTGTGGCCGAAGGCCCAATTGCCTTTTCGATTGATACCTGCGGCCCAGACATGTACTCGGCCCTCAGGGCGAATATTGACCTCGGGTAAATCCCACTCCAGGAACGGCAGGTTCTTGGGTGGATGCTTGAGCGCTTCTTTGGCCGCGATCTTATCTTTTTGGACGGTCATAGCTTCTTCGAGGTTCGCGACCCGCGTAGCTTTATTGCCGGCCATTTGCCGGGTTAGCAGGACATCGCCCTGCACATCCAGCGCGCTTTTGCCGTAGATCTTGCGGCTGCTCCTCGTATCATCACCAAAAAACTTTTTGCCGTCGTCCTCGTAACCGCAGTCACCCGTATCCTCCTGCCACTGATTTTCGCCCGGCTTCGCAAAAGTCCTTCGTCTCCACAGTGTACATTTGTCGCCTTGATGAACGAACACCCCGGCTGCCTGACAGGCAACCGTCTTGTCTCCCATCTTAAGGCCGGCGTTGCCTAAACCGGCGTATAGCGTATCCCCGTCGAAAACGAACGTGTGATATACCGCGCTGGAGCCATGGTCCTCCATGAGCACGCAGGGGGCCAGCAGCCGCATGGTTCCCGGCTTCTTCTTTTCTCCATCTCTCACGATCGTGATCCGGTCGCCTTCGATGTGCCATATATGGGGAATGTTCGAAAAGGCCGAGCCACCCACGAGCCAAGTTCCCTGGAGTTTCTGCCGGATTTCTTTCATGTCGAATCCCTGGTGGGGACCCGGCCCTTTTAGAGGTTGGTAGTCGTCGACCGTTTCCGCGGAAGGCGGCTTTTCTTCCTTTTCGTCGTCCGTTGAATCAGCGGTCACGGACTCCGGCTTCTTCTCCTTTTCATCCGACCCCTTTTCTTTCTTGTCGCAACCTACAAAAAAAAGTGTCAGCACAGCACACCAAATAAGTTTGCATCGCATGCGGATAACTCCTCCTTTTCGCCGAAACAGATAAAAACCACTCAAGGATACAATTAGAGAATGCTGAATTCTTTTGTTCTCCATATCTTTTCCGCTTTGGTTCAAGTGTCAATCTAATCCTGCAAGGGTGAATCCGGAAGGGGTGGACCAGTCCATGATGGGCCAACCGAGTTTGCTCGCGTATCGGCTGAGGCGGAAATCGGGGTTTACCGCGACGGGGCGGCCGACCCGGCATGGTGTGTGTGTTGACGTTGGTAGATTAGTAGCATAATCTATTAGTAGCTTTACGGCTTGGCTGACGTAAAAAGTAATTGCTTTTCCTGCTTTTTATGCCGTTTTTTTATCGGAGGCTGTTCATGAAAACTACAACTGTGCGAATTCCGGCGGAAAAAAGAGATATCCTGAAAATAATTGCAGGAATACAAAGGAAGGAAATGAAACAAATCCTTTCCGAATTGATTGATGAGTATATAGAGCGGCACAAGAAAACACTTGAAATGGTTTACCATCCGAATTGGACCGATGAAATTACTCATTGCCGGAACGAGAGACCGGACAAAAACGATGATGATCTAACTGAAAAACTCATGGAAGATTCGAATGGTGTCAGGGAGCGACGGACACGCTATAGAAGATTGCCGGAAAACGAAGCGCCCGGCATTCCTGATGTAGTGAATGATTTGGTGGCTTATGGCGCCCCTCTGTGGAGCAACGGTCGTCCACCGTCCATGACTTTGGAGTGCGCTATTGCAAGAGGGTTGGAAGAGGCAAAGGATCATCCCTCTTTGTTGAGGGTACTGCCGATAGTCTTGTGGGAAAACAGGTCCGAATTGTGTTTTGAAAAGCTGTGTGCTTCGGTCCGATCAGAAGGTTTGCGCCGGCTTGGTATGCTGTTGGACCTGACGGCAGTGTTAACATCATCGGATGTTTTTGTGGCTTGGGCTGAGGAACTGTTTAAGAGGGTTTCAAAGAAAGATCCGCCGGTGCTGTTTTTTGCAAACGGTTCGACCGGGCGGATGTATCGCGAGCTGGCGGAAAACCGCACACCGGACGTGGTTCGCAAGTGGGGTTTTTTGATGAACACGACCATCCAGGATTTCCAGGATGCGTGGGAGAAATTCCATTCATTTACGGAATGTGCAGCACCGGGGTGTTGATGTATGAAATTTGATCGTGCCGACATGGTGGCTCTTTTCAGGATCCTTGACGTGAGATTGACCCGGCCGGGGACGTTGCGTTTGATCGGCGGCGCTGTCATCGGCCTTTGTCACCTTCCCGCCTACCGGACTCGAGACATAGACTACTCGTGGGCCGACAAGGAAGTAAGTGACGCTCTTACGGAGTTGCAGCTCGATGGCAAATGCCCGGTTCCGGTCAATCAAACAGGTGTGTATTTCGCTCCATACGATCACGAAAACCGATTCTATGCGTTGAAAATACCCGGCTTGATGCACTTGACCGTGGAGGTCCCGGAGCGCCACGACCTGGCAGTGATGAAAGCCGCTCGAGGGTTTGACCGGGATATCGAGGCTCTCGCCCAAGTTCATTCCGTCGAACCTTTTGATTTGAAAACATTGGTGAAACGCTTCCACGATACATGGATCACAGGTCCCCGGCGATTGGCGGATCTTTCGTTTTTACTAATGATTGAGTCATTGTTCGGAACGGAAGACGCAGAGCAGGCGGAAAAAATGTTGAGTACACTCCGCTAAAGGATCGAAGAGTGCGGGATGGATCGGGCCGACAAACCATCCAATGAACTAAACAGGATTTCATTGAGTTCCAAGAAAGGATACGGAAAATGAGGGAAGCCGGAACAATTATTTTGCGGGTATGGAATTTTTTCTGGTGAAACAACGGCCGTGATAGGTTTATTTCGGAATGATGAACCCGGAAGGGGTGGACCAGTCCATGATGGGCCAACCGAGTTTGCTCGCGTATCGGCTGAGGCGGAAATCGGGATTTACCGCGACGGGGCGGCCGACCCGGCGGAGCATGGGAAGGTCGGTGACGCTGTCTGAATAGAAGAAACTCTTTTCAAGGGACACGCCATGGTCGAGAGCGAATTTTTCCGCGTGAATCACCTTGCCCTGGCCGAAGCACAAGGGCTTTCGGACTTCTCCGGTGAATCTTCCGTGCGATACTTCGTAGCCCATGCATAGGAAATGGTCCAAGTTGAAATGTTCGACCGCGGCTTCTGATTCGTATCTGGACGAGGAAGTCAACAAAACCAGGGGATGCCCCTGACTTCTGTGGAAGGCGAGAGCGTTGTCGGATGCGGGCGCCACGTGCGGGACCACTGTTTCTTGAAACCATGCATGGGTCCACCGTCTCAACGTTTCTTCCTTTTCGCCCTTTACGGTTTTCAGTGCTTCGACCGTTACCTTTTCCATGTCGATGATGCCGGCCTTGTAGAGAGCAAGGTACCAGATGCCTAACAGTGTTTGCCTGTTATCCAATCGGCCCATTCTTCGTTCGCGTTGAAGCCAGAGTTTGCCGCTGTTGGCCGAAAGCAGGGTTCCGTCGAGATCAAAAAAGGCCGCTGGTTGGAAGTGTTTTTCGTTCGCGCCCTTTTTGTTTTTGGAAGTGTTCATCTGATCACCGTGTTTGTTGTGTGTGTATTGTGTGATTCGAAATGATTTCGGTTTTACAATCTTGCAATGTCACCGGGTGCGGGGATGTCTGAGTCAATACCTCGTTTTTCGAGTTCTTTTCGAAGGGTTTGCTGAGCGTCTAATTCGCCGTGGACCAGGAAGACCTTCTTTGTTCCCGGACCGGAAGCCTTGGCGAATTTGATAAGTCCGTTCCGGTCACCATGAGCGGAGAACCCGTTTAGAATTTCTATTCTTGCGCGGCGGGGACGCATCACGCCGAAGATTCTCACTTCTTTTCTGCGTTCCACCAAACGGCGGCCCAGGGTGTGCTGGGCCATGAATCCGACGATGACGATCGTGTTGTCGGATGATTCGATGTTGTTTCTGAGGTGATGCAGGATGCGGCCCGCTTCGCACATTCCCGAAGCCGAAATGATGATCATCGGCCCGGGTTCATCGTTTAAGGCGATGGACTCTTCCACGCTTTGGGTGTAACGGAGCATTTCAAAGCCGAACGGGTCGCCGTGTTCTTCCATGAACTGAAGGGTTTCCCGGTCGTAACACTCGGGATGGGCCTTAAACACGTGGGTTACGTTTACAGCCAGGGGGCTGTCCACGTAGATGGGCAGGCGCGGAATCTTGTTTTCCCGCACCAACTCGTTCAGGCTGTATACGATTTCCTGCGTCCGTTCGAGCGCGAAACTGGGGATGATGACCTTGCCTTTTCTACCCGCGGTTTCGTTTATGATGCGCGCAAGGGAGTCTCTTGTTTCCGCTATGGGGCCGTGTTCCCGGTTTCCATAAGTGCTTTCCATGACGACGTAGTCGGCATTGGCCGGGATTTCCGGATCTCTCAGTATGGGCATGTTTTCCCGGCCGATGTCTCCGGAAAAGAGAATACGTTTGTTTTCTACTTCAACGAGGACGAACGCGGATCCCAGTACGTGGCCCGCGTCGAAGAAGGTGACCCTGGTGCCTTCGAAAGGAACGAACGAACGCCAGTAGGGGTAGGTAACAAACTGATACATCGTGTCGACAGCATCCTGTTCGGTATAGATCGGGCTTATGGGCTCCCAATCCGGGTCGTGTCTGTACTTGTTGTTAAGATATTCAGCGTCGTTTTCCTGGATGCGACCGGAATCCCGGAGCATGGCGTGACACAAATCCCGCGTGGCGGGGGTGGTGTAAATGGAACCCTTGAAACCGTTTTTCACGAGGCTCGGCAGGTTTCCGCTGTGATCGATGTGAGCGTGAGTGAGGATGACCGCGTCCGCGTCGTATGCAGGTGATGGAAGCCGGCGGTTTTTTTCGCGGGATTCCTCCCTGTGACCCTGGTACATGCCGCAATCAATCAGAAGTCGGCCTTTATCGGTTTCCAGGAGGAACATGGAACCGGTAACCGTTTGGGCTGCGCCCAGAAAAAGAATTCGCACGTAGAAGCCTCCTTTCGGGATTTTCAAATGGAGCGGACCACAAGTGCCCGCCCGCTCCGATGAAATCGTTTACATGCAGGTCCTTATGTTCTACAGGGAATACAGGGAGCATGAAAGAAAGAATGACGGAAAAGAAAATGAAAAACGGCGGAGAAATGGTGGTTGAGGTGTTGGCCCGGCACGGTGTGCGACGTGTGTTTACTCTTTGCGGAGGCCACATATCTCCGATTCTCGTGGCGGCAGAAGATGCGGGATTGCAGGTGATCGATGTTCGCCACGAAGCCACGGCTGTTTTTGCAGCGGATGCGACCGGTCGGTTGAGCGGAGTTCCCGGAGTCGCGGTGGTCACCGCCGGTCCGGGGGTAACCAACACCACGACAGCGGTTAGAAACGCTAAGATGGCCGGATCTCCGGTTGTGTTGATCGGCGGGGCCGCGCCCACCATGTTAAAGGGGCGGGGCGCGCTCCAGGATATCGACCAGGCTGCGGTCATGCGTCCCCACGTGAAATGGACCGGTTCCGCTCTTAGGGTTAGAGACATCATTCCAGTTTTGGAACGGGCTTTTCAGATTGCAAGAGAAGGGGTGCCCGGGCCGGTTTTCGTGGAGTTTCCGGTTGATATGCTCTACCCGGCAAAGTTGGTGCGGCAATGGTATAGCCAAGCCGCTCCCAGGGGATCGTCATTTGTGAGCAGGACGACGAGATGGTACATGCACCGGCACCTGGAGTTTCTGTTTTCAGGAGCTGATTCGGTTCTTTCCCGGGAACCATTGCCGGTAGATACGCCGTGGTTCAGGGAATGGGAAATCGAAAAAGCGGTCGGGTTGATCAACAAATCCGAAAGGCCGGTCATGGTAGTTGGAAGCCAGGCGCTTGTACAAGCGGATCGTGCGCAAGGGTTACAGCAGGCATTGGTCACACTCGGAATACCTGTTTATCTTTCCGGCGCGGCGCGCGGCTTGCTGGGTCTGCATTCTTTGCATCTGCGACACAAGAGAACCATGGCGTTGAAAGAAGCGGACCTGGTTATACTTGCCGGCGCGGTGCAGGATTTTCGTTTGGGTTATGGCAGAACGATTCCGCGAAGAACGCCGGTTATCGGGATAAACCGTTCCAGGAGCGAGTTGCTGATGAACAGAAAGCCCGACCTTGCCGTTCGGGCGGACCCCGGGAGTTTTTTGTGCAGTTTGGCCATGTGCATAAATCGGGGTGAGGGCGGCCGGTTGGAGTCCGGACGATGGAAGGAGTGGCTTGGAACACTCCAGGTCCGAGACAGGGAGCGGGACGAGGAGATCAAACTTGCTGCACAAAAGCCCACGAAGAATATCAATGCTTTGCACCTGTGCAGTTGTATTGACGGGATGCTCGAAGATGACGCTGTTATTGTGGGTGATGGGGGTGATTTCGTGTCCACGGCGTCCTACATCGTGAGACCGCGCAAACCTTTGTGTTGGCTTGATCCCGGTCCTTTCGGAACATTGGGAGCGGGAGCGGGATTCGCGCTCGGAGCGAAACTCCATCGGCCGGAATCGGACGTATGGCTGCTGTACGGAGATGGATCCGCGGGGTTTTCATTGAGTGAGTTTCACACTTTCCAAAAACACGGCGTGCCGGTTATCGCGGTGGTGGGAAACGACGGCGAGTGGGCCCAGATAGGGAGAGAGCAGAAAGCATTGTTCGGCAGGGATACGGCGACTCAAATCGGCCGGGTGAATTATCACTTGGCGGTCGAAGGTCTCGGCGGACACGGGATCGAAGCAATGGGGAGTGAAGATGTTTCCGACTGTTTGCTGGAAGGATTGCGGATTGCAAGAAACGGCTCTCCCGTTCTTGTGAACGCGTTTATAGATCAAACCGATTTCCGCAAGGGTTCCGTTTCAATGTAAATAATTCCAAGCGTTTCGATGATTCGTCATTTTCCTCGATATGTTTTTTGCGGTGGTTGACATCCTTTGGTCCGTTTTTTAATGTCTGGACCCAAGTTAATCCAAGTCACTTTGGGACAAAGGACAGGCAATTAAACCATGCCAAGAAAACCGCCGAAATTCATCTTTGTAACCGGAGGAGTTGCCTCATCCTTGGGTAAAGGGCTAACGTCTGCATCCATTGGAGCGTTGCTGCAGAGCCGCGGACTCAGCATAACCATCCAGAAGCTGGATCCTTACATAAACGTGGATCCGGGTACGATGAACCCTATTCAGCACGGCGAAGTTTTCGTGACCGACGACGGCGCGGAAACCGATCTGGATCTGGGTCATTACGAGCGTTTTCTGGGAAACAACATGTCCCGGCTGAACAACACTACAACGGGCCAGATATATTATTCGGTGATAAAAAAGGAGCGAAAGGGCGAGTACCTGGGCGGTACCGTGCAGGTTATTCCACACATCACCGATGAGATAAAGCAGACCGTCAGAAAGGTGGTAAAGGATGTCGACCTTGTCATCGTGGAGATCGGGGGCACGGTGGGCGACATTGAAGGTTTGCCGTTTCTTGAAGCCATTCGTCAATTCAAGATGGAAGAAGGTTCTGAAAACGCGATATCTTTGCACTTGACGTTGATACCCTATATTTCAGCGGCGGGAGAGCTGAAAACCAAGCCAACCCAGCACAGCGTTCAAAAACTGCGCGAGATCGGAATACAACCCGATGTGCTTATATGCAGATGTGATCGCGAAGTGGGACCCGAACTGAAAAAGAAACTCTCTCTTTTTACAAATGTCGCGCAGGATGCAGTTTTTGTCGCGCAGGATGCTTCTTGCATATACGAACTTCCCCTGCTATTGCACAGGGAGGGGCTTGATCGGAAGGTCACCGAGCTGTTAAACATTTGGTCCGCGGAACCCAAGCTTTCCGGTTGGACCAAGATCGTGGAGGCAATGCGCCGACCGTCAAAAACAGTGACCATCGGCATTGTAGGAAAGTATGTTCAATCAGTGGAGTCGTACAAGAGCCTGAACGAAGCTCTTGTACACGGGGGGTTAAGAAACGATTGCCGGGTTTCGTTGGAGTATATCGACTCCGAAGATTTTGAAACAGGCGATCTGGAATCCGCTATTCAGGGTGTGGACGGTATATTGGTGCCGGGGGGGTTCGGCAAGCGGGGGACGGAAGGAAAGATCGAGGCGATCAAGTATGCAAGAGAGAAAGAAATTCCTTTTTTAGGCATCTGCCTGGGTATGCACATGGCGGTCGTCGAATTCGCCAGAAATGCAGCGGGGCTCAAGGGGGCCAATTCAACCGAGTTTGAACCCCATGCCGCGCATCCGGTGATTGATCTCCTTCCCTCGCAAAGAAAGATCAAGGACAAAGGTGCGACCATGCGGCTTGGATCATATGAGTGTGTTTTGACGGAAGGTTCCATCGCTCACAAGGTATACAGGAAAAAGAGTATACATGAACGTCATCGTCATCGTTACGAGTTCAACAACGATTACCGCGAGCAGATGCAAGATGCGGGCTTGAAGATTTCCGGGGTTTCGCCGGACGGGGAGTTGGTCGAAATGGTCGAACTCCCGGACCATCCTTTTTTCGTTTCCTGTCAATTCCATCCTGAGTTCAAGAGTCGCCCCATGGATCCCCATCCATTGTTTTCTGAGTTTATAGCCAAGGCATTGGCATACTGTGGAAAGAAATGCGAGAGTTGAGTGATGTGAGGCGGGAACGTAAACCAAGGAGACGGTTTGTTGGGGGAAAGTAGGGGGAGAGGATTCATTGAAAGGAGTATGTTGGAGTGGTCGAAAAAAGACTTGAAGCGCTGAAAGAACTGGGAGGGGTGGATGAAAAGAAGAAGGTGATAAAGCGAGGGGAAGAATTGAAAAGCATGATCGAAACCGCGGTTGAAGCCGCGACCGAAAAAAAATGTCACCGTGTCGTCTGCATCGATGTCAAGGGACTTTGCTCCTATACTGATTCGATTCTCATTGTGAGCGGTGAATCGGATCGCCAGGTTCAAGCCATAGGGGAAAGGATAGACCGCGCTATGCGAAAGCGCGGATGGAAACCCCTTGGGCTTGAAGGAGGGCGGAGACAGGGCGGTTGGATGTTGATGGATTACGGCGACATTGTGGTACATGTATTTCGCGAAGATCTGCGTGAGTTTTATGACATAGAGGGTTTGTGGTCGGATGCGTCGATACGCCGGATAAAGGGATGATCCCCATCTATGAAGATGTTAGTCGCTGCGGTGGGATCTTTGAAGGACCGGGGGTTGCAATCCATTGTGGATGATTATGTCCGGCGTGCATCCCGCCGTGTTCCCATAAACATTGTCGAGGTGAAAAACTCGTCCGCGCTTGTCAAGGCTGTGCCGAAGGGTTACCTTAAAGTAGCGCTGGACGAACGGGGAAAACTATTGACGACAAAAGAGCTGGCCGCGGTCTTGGAGCGGATGATGCAGACAGCGATCCCGGGAGCGGCATGGTTGATCGGTGGCGCTCATGGGCTGGAAGATGAGGTGAAACGCGGTTCGGACTGGATGCTTTCACTTTCCCCCATGACATTTCCACATCGGTTGGCCCGCGTTATCCTGTGTGAACAACTTTACCGGGCACTGAGCATTCTGCAGGGGGAGCCGTACCACAAGTAATGGTTGAAAAAAAATAAGGAACAATCTTTCTTGTTCACCCCTTAAAAGGAGGCCTCTATGTCCCAGGAATTTTATCTCGCAACGGCATTGCTGGTGGTTGCGCTCGCTCTTCCTGTGGTGCCGGTTGTTTTGCTTTTTGCCAAACTCGACATAAACGTGGATGCGTTTATCGCTCAAGCTGTAAAGCTGATAGAAGCAAAAAAAGAGGATCGTCTGATACATATGGGCAATCGTGTGCCGGCAGCAGTTGTCCCCCAGGGTGTAAAAGGGATGGTGCTTGCCTCGAACGCAGGGATGAGGGACACGGTGGGTTTTTACCAGGCTTTCGAAAACGCCATACCTCCGCTTTTTAAGCTGGTGACCAAGTGGCGCTTGCTGAATATCCTCTCCATTGCTCTCGCCGTTTTAGGCGGATTGGAGCTTTTACGCGTGAAAACAGATGTTCCTCAAGTGCTGTACATTTTGGCTGGGGCTGTTTTTTTGGTGGTATTGGTTTACGAATTGAAGTTTGCCAAGATAAAACGCAACATGAAACTAGCCAAGGAAAAGATCGCCGCTTTACTTGTAAAAAACGGGTAATAACTTCAGAGAGCAACGCCGGTATCAATAATGAAAAACCGATTCACCCACGAATTCGCGGAGGATGGAATTGGGAGGCACGCGGTCCTTAAATACCGGAAGGATCCAGCGGATGAACCTGAGGAGCCTGTATGCTTCAACGAAAACGGGATCGTCCTGTGGAACTTCCAGGAGGTATCTTTGGGCGTATGGTTTCAAAACCGCGTGTTCGTAAACGAGCGCGGAGTTGAACATGGCGTCGGCCTGTTCCTGGAACGGAAAAATGTTCCTGTTTTCGCCGTGTCTGACCGACGGCCATCTTTTGAGTGTTTCAACAGCTGAGTAGCCCCTGAAGTGGCGATCCCTGACGAGGCGTCTGAGCAACCGGGTGTCTGAAGTGAATATGCGGTTGTGGTCGTCGATGCAAAGCTGAGTCAGGGCGCTGATGTAGATTTTAAACTTGTGTTGAGCGGGGATGGAGTGCGTGAGCGTGTCGTTCAGGCCGTGGATTCCCTCCATGATCAAGATTTGATCCTGTTCCAGTTTCATGGGCCGCCATTTGTTCATGGGTCTGGCTTTTCCCTCGTGAAAATCAAATATTGGACTCAGGACTTCTTGTCCCGAAAGGAGTTTGGCCAGCACGTCTCCGAGAAGCCCAAGGTCTATCGCGTGAATGCTTTCAAAATCGTAATCACCGGATGCGTCTCGTGGTGTCTCTGATCGTTCCACGAAGAAATCATCTATAGACAAGCTGACCGGACGAATACCGTTTACCCTGAGTTGAACGCTCAGTCTTTTCGAAAAAGTCGTTTTGCCGGAAGCGGACGGTCCGGCGATGAGGACGAGCCGAAGCCGGTCTCTGCCGGCAGCGATTTGATCAGCTATCGAGGCGATTTTCTTTTCATGGAAACCTTCGGCAGCTTGGATCGCCTCGTCGATGGCGCCGGTGAGGCACAGGCGGTTGAGGTCGCCCACGTTGTATGTGCCGAGAATCTGATTCCATCGCCGGGTTTCCTGGTAGGTTGCGAAAAGCTTGGGTTGTGCGCGGATTTCTCCTTTGATTCCAGTGGATCCACGTCTCGGAAAACGTAGAACCATGCCTTGAGCATACTGTTCCAGTTTGAATGTATCAACGGCTCCGGTTGAAAATGTCACTGCGCTGTGAAACAGATCGAAAAAACCGCCACACCAGACGACCCTCACTTTTGGTTCCCAGTGTGTTCTCAGAAGATGAACCTTTCCTGCATGTCCTGACTCCGAAAAAAGCCGCCTGGCTTCAATCACGCTCATGGATTGAACCCGAAGAGGCAGGTCTTCTTCGGTCATTCTCTGCATTTCAACCTGTATCTTGTCTACCGTGTCGCGGGAAATGTTTTCTGGTTCAGCGGAGTAGAAATAGTAGCCGTCTCCCAAGGTCTGGCTGAGTACCACGTGCAGGTTGGGGTCGACCCGCCTGGCGGCTTCGTATAGCATGAGGCACGCGCTTCGGCGATAGACGTCCCATCCCAGCCTGTCCGATCTGGTAACCGTTTCCACCGTGCAATCGGAGCGCAGCGGGTACGAACGGCCGTACAGCCGGTTGTTGACAAGCGCGGCGATGTAAAGATGCTGGTCGGGGCCGCCGTGTTTTTCCAGGAAATGGTGAAGCATGGCGCCCCGGCCCATTTTGTGCGTTTCGCCCTTGTATTGCACAAGTATGTGTTCTCTGTTGAAAGCGGACACTTTGTTCATCGAAATCAGACCTCCGGTGTCATATCCTCCCTTGGCCGGTTGACTCCGACCCGATGGTTCCCGATAAAACTCCGATTGCTACCAGGAGAGGACCGTCGTTTCTCATCTCGGTCGGGAGATTTTGGGGTATGGGCGTACCCGGAGGGGGCGGACCTGTCTGCACCATCCATTCCGGTTCTACACCGACTCCGTCCAGTCCTCCGCCCTTCGGGGTGTAATAACGGCCCACCGTCAGTTTCAAGACCGAGCCTTCCGCGAATTTGATCAGTTCCTGGAAAGATCCTTTTCCAAACGAAGTCCGGCCCACGAGAACCGCCTTGTTATTCTCTTTCAATGCAGCGGCTACGATTTCCGCTGCTGAAGCAGTGCGACCGTCTATCAGAACGGCTGTTTTAAGTTTGGCCCATGGAGCGTTTTTATTCGCCCAATACTTTTCTTCAAGGCGGCCCCGTTTTCCGCGTCGTGTCAACAGCAGACCCTTGGAAAGAAACAGGTCGGCTGTTCTGAGCCCTTCGAACATGATTCCTCCTGAATTGCTTCTCAGGTCCAGAACCATTTTGTTGAGAGATGTGTTCCGCGAAGCCGCGGTTTTTTCCATTTGACGCAAGGTGTTGTTCAGTTCCCGGGCTGTATTCGGGTGAAAAGCGTCGACGCGGACATATGCCGTGTCGTCCAAAACGAGTCTACCGGTTACGGATTTTACCTTGAGAACTCTGCGCATTATCTTTATGTCACGAGGAGAGCGCCAATTCTCGCGGTGTATTGTCAGCTCGACTATTGTTCGGTTTTTTCCCCTCAACTTGTTCTCTATAACATCCAAAGGCTTGCCTTTTACCTCCCTTTTGTCGATGCCGATGATCTGATCACCGGAGCGCAGGCCGACCTTGTCCGCTGGACCGCCTCTTTGGACTTCATCGAGCAGCATTCGGGGGCCGTCGAACGTCAGAGTCACTCCTATGCCTGCGTATACGCCAGTAGCAGCGGTCAGTAGTTTTTCGTATTCCTCCTTTGGGAAAAACCGGCTGTGCGGGTCCAGCCGATCCAGCATTCCATGGATTGCTCCATGGACAAGTTTTTCCGAATCCACGTCATCGACATAATCTTTTTCTATGTGATGAAGGGCTTTTGCAAATTCGAGTAATTTCCGGTAGGGAGTCCATCTGGCGCGGATAAGTCGGGGCGTGTCGGCCTTGACCAGTGCAAAAGGCGGCAGAATGGTTGTCAGTAGCAATCCGCACAAAAAGCCTGCAAAGAGCGTACACAGCGTTTTTAAGGTGCCGGTGGTTTGGATTTTCGAGGATCCGCACTCAATGCATTTTTTCGGATCGCTTTTCTTTGGATGATCAAAATTGGTTTTCGGCGAGGTGTCTTTGTTCATTTCCGGTCAACCTGTTGTTTAGCCTACTAATCATGATGGGCCGTTTTTTGCTGCAGCAGGGCGCTCAACTTTTCAATGAACGATTCCGGTGAAGGGCGTCTTATTATCATATCTTCGGCGCCTATTTCTCTGTACAGCCTTTTTGTCAAAGGATCCGGTTTTTTATCCGTGACCAGGATTATCGGACGGGAATCCGCTGGTTCGGATCCGAGTCTTGCGCAGATTTCGAGAGCGTTTTTATTCGGAGTGTCTGCATGGCAGATGATAAGGGCAGGTTTCAGATTGAGAGCCAGACCTAGGCCCTCTTCTCCCTCGGATGCTTCTTGAATACGGGCATTGGGATACCGGCGTTTCAAGATCGATACAAAGTATTTTCTTGTGTCCTCATCCGGGTCGATAACGAGAAAAAGCAAGATAGTGCAGGCTTCAAGTGTGGACCTTGGTCCTCGAGACACAGAGATTCTTCCTGTTCGAGCGTCGTTGAGCGCGGTTTCCAATTCAATGCAGGACTGAAATCTTTTTGCAGGATCCTTCGCCATGGCTTTATTGATGACCCACTGGACCGTGGTCGGTAGTTCAGGTCTTGCTAAAAGAGGATTCGGAGGTTCTTCTACAAGGTGGCAGTCCAAGACCGTGAGCACGCTTTCCGATTCGTATGGCGGAGATCCCGTCAAAACTTCGTAAAAAATGCAACCCAGCGAATAAATATCGCAAAGATGGGCCTGGTTTTTTCCCAGTTGAGTGGAGCGGATTCTTTCCGGAGCGAGGTACATGGGGGTGCCGTCCAGTTCCAGTGATCGGCCGTCCACGCTTTCAATGGTTTTCACCAGGCCGAAATCAACCACGCTTACTCGGTATTCTTCGTCCAGCAGTATGTTGGCTGGCTTGAGATCTCGATGCACGATTCCCTGCTTGTGAATGGCGGATACGCCCCGGCAGGCTTGTGTTAGCAAACCCACTGCTTCGGAGAGATCTATCAGGTCGTCTTTCTTGTTGTATGTTTCCACGAGTTCGTCCAGGCTTGCTCCCTTGATGTATTCCATTACAAAATAGGAATGCCCTGAGTGCTCTCCGAAAGAAAAAATCTGAACAACGTTGGGGTGACGGACCTTGGCCATGGCGACGGCTTCGCTGTGAAATTTCTTGGCTACCGAGTCTTCCTTTTGAAACGCCCGGGCCAGGACCTTTATCGCCACCTTTCTCTTCAATGAAACGTCTTCTGCAAGGTAGACGACCCCCATGGATCCGCTGCCCAACACATAGAGAATCTTGTAGGTGTTTTCAATCAATTCGCCGGGACTGAAAAGGTCGTCAGAGTCATCCTTTTGCACTGGGTCATCTTCCGGAAAAGGTGCAATAGTTTCGATTGATTGTTTCCCTTGTTTGCCGGCCTTGCATGCGGAGAGTCCGTTTTGCGGGGTTGTTTTCTTTGGATCTCCTTGTTTCACAGCGCTTCTGGGCCCGGTTTCATTTCCGGGTATTTCAGTGTATTGATCTGAGTCAGCCTCATTCAATTCATTTTTGCCCCGAGGAGGATAGAGATCCAATGTCCCTGATCCCATTTTCTTTTTATCGAATGATGTCACTCTATTTATTTTCCTCTCCTTGAGTTTACCTCAGAGACGGTGTCAGGTAAAACCTTTCTTATGGAAAAGAAAAAAAGAGTTTCAACATTGGATCCGGATCCGCATGTAGTCCGTGACAATAGAGTTCGGAACCGGGCGCGTTTTGTCTTTATGTTCTTCATAGCATTGATTTTTGTGGGCCTTGTTGCGGCAACTGTTCGCTTATTCATGCTTCAGGCTGAAAGAGGGTTTTCTCTTCTGGATCCCGGTTTGGCCGGTCCTGTCGGGTTGCTCCTTGCGCTCGTTTTAACGGCGTTTTTCATACGGAGGGGAGTTCGAAAGACTTATTTTTACATAGAAAAAGGAGTTGTGCACCGGCATCCCGGTTTTTTGGCCTGTACAATGGGGGGCGCGAAGCATGTAAATATGCCGATTTCTGATGTGACTTCCGTTCATTTCTTGGAAAGCCCGTGGTCCAATCACCTTGTGCTGTTTAAAAGCGAAAAAGATGAAATGATTTCAGTGCCTCTTTTCCTCAACAGCCCTTCGTTTTACGAAGAATTAGCAAACGGCTTGAACCCGGAGTTGCGTGAGAAGGCGGCCGATTTGTTTTTAGACCGAACGGATGAAAGTCTTTTGATGCGAAAAAAGGGTTGCTGGGCTTTGCTGAGCCGCTACAACTGGTCGCGTGTTTCCGGACGGAAACCCGGAAAGGATCTGCTGCTTGATATCTGGCGATCCGACCGGCGCCTCCTGGACTACTCCGCTCTCTTGTCCTTGCTGGATATTCTGCTTCCGGTTTTGAGCGGATGCGATGAGTTTCTTTGTGATGCTTTTCGTCTGGGCTTGGCTTTAAGGATCAGGCCCTTGGTTGAGGATGTTCCAGCGGCTTTGAAAAGAACCGGCGGTGGTTTTATTCCCCTGGAAGAATGGCTTGAATTGCGCAAGGGTCCGCCCCTGGTGAGACCGTCTTTGCCCATGGTGGGCGCTCGGCGCTACCGGTTTGGAAACGACAAGAAATCTCTTTTGATCGGTGTGTCGGATGTTCTTCCCCTGCTTTACGTGGCCGCGGTTTGCCGAAGAATTGGGTTTGCATCCACCAGGATCCTTTTTTTATACGATGTTTGGGGAGGAAAGCACGAGATTGCCTCGGATAATGTTTCGGAACCCCTGGATGATTTTGCAGTCAAATTGATGACATTCGCTCCTCATGTGTTGGAAATCCACGAAGAGCGGGGGTGGTCTCTTGGAAGTCGATTTCGCCACAGAAACCTCAAAAAGTTGTTAAAGGAAGCCGGTTGATTGAAGAAAATTTTTCTGGAAACTGTGTCAGGGAAGAGTTGTCTTTTTCAGTTTCTTTTTGATGAATTTTTTCTTCAAGTGACCTACGTAGTCGATCAGTAACTTGCCGTTTAGATGATCCATTTCATGCTGGAAAGCTCGGGCCAAAAGACCTTCTCCAGTCATTTCGAATTCTTTGTAGTTCAAATCCCTTGCACGCATAGTGCACCGAGCCGATCGTTTTACAGGCACATAGACTCCGGGGAAAGAAAGACATCCCTCTTCGCCTTCGAGTTTACCTCCCTGGCTGACAATTTCCGGGTTGATAAAAACAATGGGTTCATCTTTGCGATCCTGTGAAACGATAAACGCATCAATGACGAAAATCCGCGCCGCTTCGCCTACTTGGATTGCTGCTATTCCAGCTCCGTCGGCCGCGTACATGGTCTCTTTCATGTCTTCGACCAGCTTTCGTATATGATCATCGATTTCCTGCACGGGACTCGATATAACTCTCAGCTTCGGATCCGGAAATTTAAGGATTTCAAGTACTGCCATGCTTCTACCTCGATGATGAACAACTGGAACAAGAGGTGGCCGAACAGGACGAACAACTTCCTCCTCCGACCGAGGAAGAAAACGACCCGGTTTTGCCTTTTGTCCGAAAAGCGGCTTTTGACATCAAACGTTCCACTTTCGAGCTTTCGCAAGTGGGACAATATATCTTTTCTTCTTTGTTCAATACCAGTTCCTCGAATTCCTTTTCGCATTTTTTGCAAAAATACTCGAATATGGGCATTTGTACATCTCCTTGCAGCGGTGTATTCTAGCACTGCAAAAATGTAGGGGCAACCGGAACTGCCGATCGTTTGTTTACCCTTAGGCATAGAATGTAATCACGACCAAAGGAAAGTAAAAAGATGACTCAATGTTTTCTCGTTCTTCTTGCAACCGTTTCTTCGGTTTTTGTTTCCTGTCGGAATCAAGACACATCCGGGCCGAAGCATGAAGATTGGCATTGGTCTCCACTAACGTCATTTGCAGAACGAACTCCGGCCATGACCGCTCCTTGAGCAGAAATTGCGAATTGCTGCCGGCAGATGGAGCAACTATGAGGATTGAAAGTTCATCGGGCAATCAACCGGTTCCAAAAGCTTTGGATCGCCGCACCGTTTGGATTATTTTTCCTCTTGGGTTTTTGACCATGCTTCCGGTCACCGGGGTTGTGCCCATATTGAGGCAATTGATTTTCGAATACTATGATGTGGGTGAATTCGCGGCTTCCTCCTTCATGTCTGTAAACATGATCGGAGCTCTGCTGGGCGCTCCGCTGCTGGGCTGGTGGGCGGATCGCAAAAAAAATCACCTGAACCTGCTCGTATTTTGTGCTGTTCTTGACGGACTGCTCTGGTGGTTGATGACCTATCGTCCGCCTTTTGCAATGCTTATCTTGGCAAGGCTTTTGGAAGGCGCATCCCATGCAGGGGTGATGACAATGCTCATGGGCTTGATGGGACATCTTTCCGAAGAACATGGACGCCGCGCCCGGATGGCCGGCATGGGAGGCGCTATAATGTTCGGTATCGCCGCGGGTTCACCACTCGGGGGTGTGCTGGGCAAATACGACGTTTTGCTTCCGCTCAAAGCCGGCAGCGCGATCATGTTGTTTGTCGCATGCGCGGGCTTGTACCTGGCGTTTGACAAGAGGGTCGCGCGTGCAATTCGGACCATGGGACAAGTCGCAAAACCGGAAAAAATTCCTTTTCGATTGCCGAAACTGCGGATCAAGCCGGGCTTCCGGCTTCCATACCTGTTCGGTTTCGTGGACCGCTTCACGGTAGGGGTTTTCATAATCGCTTTTACCATGTATGCAGCCCATCTCGGCCACGACTCCAAGACAATCGGATTTCTGATCGGTGCATTCATGATACCCTTTGCAGCGTTGAGTTATCCGATGGGAAAACTTGCAGAAACCCTGGGTTTGTGGCGCTTTGTTCTGGCAGGGAGCTGGCTGTTTGGACTTGCATACGCGGGGATTCCCTGGATTTCAGGAGGTTGGCTCTGGGTGAACATGGGTGTTTGCGGCGTGCTTTCCGCGGTCATGTTCGGACCCAACCTCATGTTGGTCGCGGCTGCTAGTTCACCGGAAAACCGGGCTTCGGCCATGGCTGGTTTCAACGCAGCGGGCGCGGTCGGCTTTTTGTTAGGGCCGCTTTTGGCGGGAGCGCTTTTTCAGGTTTTGAAAAACACCGGTTCTCCGGAGTTCGTGTTCAGGGTTGTTTTTGCTTGTGCCGGAGGTACGGAAATATTGTGTGTAGCATGGGGAGTGTACAGGTTACGGACATCCAGGGATCCACGCTGACAAACAACGCGCGTTTACGGTGTGTTAGCTTTAATCAACGCCACCAGGTGTTCGGGGGCTTGCACGGCCACGACCCTGCCCTTCGCGCACAGTTCATTATCGGCAAAAAGCTTTATGGCCGTAACCACTTTGCGTGGTTTGTTTTCTTCGACCCGACCTCGCAGAATCAGGTCGACTCCGAGCGGAGTCGGACGTAGGTAATCCACCGAGAGCGACGCTGTGACGAAGCGAAGTTCCGGTTCCGTGCCCATGGAGCGGTCTTCTCTTTTGTATGCAGCCGCCGCTGCTGTGCCCGTGCCGTGACAGTCGATCAGAGAAGCTAACAAACCACCATAAACAAAGCCTGGAATAGCGATGTGTTCCGGCCGGGGTCTGAATACGCAGATCGATTCATCGCCCTCCCAGTAACTCTTGATCTGCAATCCATGTCCATTCAGCCTGCCGCAACCGTAACAATGGCTCATGGAATCTGAATAATAATCTTGAAAAGCTTTTTCTGGGTTCTGCATTTTCTGGTACTCCATCATTTTGAGTTCTAACCATCAGTATTTTCTTTTTGCGCGAGCTGAGCCCGGAGGAGATCGCCGAGTGTCGCAAGGGGCTTGTTTTTGTCCTTTTCTCTTTCCGTGGTTCTCTTCTTTTGTTCTCGTCCCGGTGATGACTTGGAAGTGTTCTTCGTCATGTTGTCTTTGTCTTTTCGGATTTCGCGGGACCCGGTTTTGGTGGGGGAAAGCACTTGTTTTCTGGAAAGTCCGATTCTGAATCCCTTGCCGTCGTTGCGTTCCTCCATTTCGATGATTTGTACCTGGATTTCATCTCCCGGTTTCAGGTAGGCAGCGGGGTCTTCCACCCATTCAAACGCCATTTCGGATTTGTGTAAAAGTCCCCAAAGATCACGGCCGATGTCGATGAAGGCGCCGTATGGTTTCAAGGATCGCACCGTTCCCTTGATGATGTCGCCTACGCTGAACTTGTTTACCGGAGCGGATCGCTGACCCGAAGATCTGAGTAGCCTGAGCCTGTCCATCGTAGCGTGGATGTGTCTTCTGAGGTGCGGACGGTGACTTTCCCTCAGCGCGGTGCGAAGGAAGGAGTGAGCATTGCGGTAAAGATCTTCCGGTGACTCTTTTTCGCCATCGTTTGCCGCTCTTTCCATCAATGCCTGAGCCAAGTTGTGAAGCAAAAGGGGGCTTTTGGGAAAAGCCAGGATGCCTTGCCTATATGTTTCTTCAGCCTTGAAAACATTCTTTTCGGCTTCCTTGTACCAAGTGCCCCGAGAGTTCCAGGATGTGTCCTCCTTGTCCACTTCAACGGATCTCTCCCACATGCGCTCGCTTTTTTCCGGGTTTTGAAACCACGCGGCCTGGGCCGCCAGAGTCAAGAAGAAGGGATCCTCTTCAAACCAATGTTCGACTCTTTCAAGCGCTTGAGAAACGATCTCCATAAATTCGGGTTTAGCATTCAGATCCTTGAGGTCGAACATCAACACGGCAAAACCCAGTCGGATCAGATGCAACAGGCCGGAACTCCAATCCGGAGGTTTCGCATCCGGTTCCGCGGTGCATTTCCCGACCGCTTCCATGACGGTTTCCAGGGTTTTTTCGTATTCGCCTTTTCGTCTGGAAAGCTTTGCTGATAGAAAGTGATATTCCACCCCGCGGGTTTCGTTTTGCAAACCCATACTGAGAATTCTTTCGCCCAGGTCTTGATGCTCGGTTTTGAACGCGAGTTCCGCCAGCGGAGGACCAATCTCCGGATATTTCAACGAAAGCTCCCTAAGCTTCAATATCTCTTGAGCAATGTCCGGGCGGTTCGTTGCCGCACAAACGGTTTCTTCGTCTTTTTCAACCTTGTTTTCAACTTCCGGTTCGCCGGATTTTTCGATGGTTTCGCTCATTTCTGATTGCTTGTTCACTCGATGGTTATTCGATTGCACTACTTGCCGGGTTAAAATTTTCCGGCCTTGTTTCCTTGACTTGGAGCACTCATAGGTATCATGAAGAGAGTTGTAAATGAAACCTATTCTTCCGGTATAATCCAGGAATTAGACGGTTTGACCGGGAGGCGAAGGCGCACCATGAGTCCGAAGAGATACTACACGGCCGACAAACCGCCCGCGCTTTTGGGAGGTTCTCCCCCCGCTGCGACAGCAATTTTTTTGATAGCGTTCGGCGCTGTGTTTGCAGTGATGGTCTTTTCAGGCAGCGAGAAGATCGCTTTTTACTCGGCATTGTGGATGTCAAGAGTAGTGGAAGGAGATTTCTGGAGGGTGATTACCGCACCCTTTTTCTTCGGATTTCCCCAAAGAATTGAAGTTCTTTCGGCTCTTGGTTCCGGAGTCGTTTTGTGGTTGTTCGGATGTATGCTTGAAAAATGGTGGTCCACCAAGAGGCTTTTAATCTTCTTTTTGATATGCACCTATGGAGGGCACATTGTTTCAGGACTGGTAGCATGGGCCGTTTGGCCCATGGAACCCGTCGGAGGCATTTCTCCAGGCGCCGTCGCTCTGGCGGTCGCGGGCTCTCTTGTCTTCCGATACCGAGGATTGGGCATTGCTTTTAGAGGCAGAATTTATGGTCTGGATTGGTGGCTTGTCCTTGCGGTGACAGGCGGCATAATCATCCTGGGTTCCATAGTGGATCTGATTGAAGGACAGCCGATTGCATCCCAAATAGGAAATTTGACGGGCGGAGGCATTGCCTACCTTTTTGTCACGGAAGAATGGCGGTTCTGGAAGCGCAGGAAGCGGTCGGTAAAAAGCGGGAAAGGTAACGTGGTGGATTTTACTTCCGTAAAAAGGGGAGGAGGAGGGAGGGGGGGATTCGGGACCGGACGGGGTTCCGGGAGTTCAGGGCGGGAAGACGATCCTTACCGGTGGAATTGATTTCCTCGATTTTTTTTGAGGGTTAAAAATCCCTAAAAACAATCTGAAAACGGGGACTGTTGACCATCACTGTGACAAATTGTCGCACTTGATCGCTGTTTGTTTCAGGGCAAATATTCGGAAACCCTATGGAAACATTAGAAATACGAATGTTTGATTGCATGGCATGGAGTTTGTAGGTTAGAATAATAGAGGAGATTGATACCAGGCTGTTTCGGCTCAGGAGAAAGCATCATGAAGTGTTTCAAGAGAATTCCGATGTTTGTGTCTGTTTCGGTCCTTTTTTGCATGTCCGCTTTTTTTCTCGGGTGCACTGCAAAGGGAACCGGAGGAAACGAAAATCGCTGCAAGGTGGATTATCAAGGTGATTGTGAGGCTACCAAGGAAAGCGGTCTGCTGCTGAGGGAGTTCGGGAAGTATGATGTAACCGCTGCAGTGGGAGTGGCGCTTCCCATCAGGGCCATGGTTATTCAACTGGCCGATGAGAATTGTGAAACCGGTGGAGCAGCACCTGGGATCGAAGTCGATTTCAAGATCATAACCCCTAATGCAGACGCTACTCTGGAGCAGGCAAACCTGATTACCGGTCCAGACGGCGTAGCCAAGGTTGATTTCATCGCGAACAAATCCGGAACGTACCAAGTCACTGCCGAAGCGCACGGCACTTGTCCGGTGACTTTTACCATTGAGGTAATGGAAGCCTATCAAGGGCTCAGGGTGGAAGGCAGGGACACCATTAACGCGTGGACCCACACCCAGGTGACTCTCGGAGCCAAGGCTTTTACGATCGTGCCGGGCGCGGGGGAGTACCCTCTTACCGGGCGGACCGTGACTTTCAGCTTGGGCGAAGGCGGGAGCGGAGCGATTCTGCAAAATCTTAACAGGACATCCGAGGGGTCGGTAGTGGAAGTAACTTCCGGAGGAAACGGAATCGCGATGGTGCATTTGAAAACCGGTTCGATTCCCGTGCCGAGCGGGTTGAATGTAACTGCAACCCTGGAGGGAACCCAACCGGTCGAATATACGGTCTATGTCAACCAATACAGCAATGAACCATGCCAGACCAATATCGATTGTCCCGCGGATTTTCCAATTTGCGAAAATGGAGTTTGTGTTCAGCACACTATACCCACGACCGGTTGCGAGACGAATGCCGATTGTATACCTCCTTATGAGTGCGTGCAGTTCGGCGACACGAAAATGTGCGTAAAGCCCGATGTCACCGGGCAAAGATGCGATCCTATCGAGGGAATGGGCTGTCCTCCCGGAGAAGTTTGCATCGGTGGTTATTGCACCCCCGAGCCGAGTTCGATTGATTGCACCAACAATGACAATTGCCCCCAAGGGTTTATTTGCAAAGATGGTGTGTGCATACCGGATCCGGATGATCTCACTCCGATCTGCGTTCTGGATGAAGACTGCGAAGGTGACTGGGTTTGTATCTCCGGCGTTTGCATGGATCCGGAAGGATGCATACCGCCACCGGATCCGACCCGCTTACACGGCAATTGGAGTTTCGATTCACTTCTTCAACTGAGGGAAGCTCTTTCGGGTTGGCTTTCCGGGTTTCTTTCAGCTACCGAAGTGTTGCGTGACATCATTTTGGGTAACCTGGATCTTGGATTGCCCGGTTGGATCGAAAGCCTTATTCAAAACGTGGTGAGCAGCATTATCGATGCCTACGTGCCGCCCTGGGCTCAGCAGCTCATTGTAGGGCTCGGCGATATTTCCGATATTTTGAACGACATGAGGGTATTGCACACTGTTCAGCTAGTGGCCGCAGGAAATTATGAATACCTCGGCACGTCGACATGGGACCTCCTTGAGTTCAGCTTCAGGGGGCAGACGATTTCTGAGCAGCCTCAAAACATCCCTCAAATCGGACACGTACCCACCTATGTTTTTACCTCGCGTGAAATCTGCCACGTGTATTTTATCGACAAGCATGAGATCCAGAATGTTGTCGCGGGTTTGATTCGATGGGTGATCGACGCAATGGTCACCGCGGTGACCTGTTCGGTTCCGGGTTGGACTTGCTATTACGGTCTGGAAGAAGCTCTTCACGATATCGTGGATTGCGACGTCATCGCCGATGCTATTGACAATTTCGTCTATGACGCTTTCGGCCTGGACGTGTACAACATTGTATATTCCTCGTGTTCCGCGGCCAAGAACCCTGCCATAAACGGAATTCTAAGTTACCTTGATGATCTTGAAACCACCTTTTCCATTCTGACCATGCGGGGCCGCTCTGATATCATTAATGATAACCGCCTCGGAAATCCTCCCTCCAACCCGGGACGATGGACGGGAACTCTCGGCGGCGGTAATTGGAGTGGGCGGTTTTCTGCCGTAAAACACTAAACACGCTCGCATTGACTGCCAGTGGGTATGGCGGAGGCTTTCGCCTCCGTCCCCCTGTTGTCGCCTGGTGGTCGACCACCGGGTGATACAGTAGCTGCCGGTGAGGCGAGAATTCGGGGCTGTTTTGGAGACCGGAGATAGAGAGCGTCAGTTCTAAGCGCGGAGCAAGACCACCTTCACGCCGTCGTGTTCGATTTCTTCCACCTCGCCCCGCTTTTCCCACTCCAGCTCAGAGCCGGGGTCGAAGATGACCAGGTAGCCGGTGTCCCGACCAAGCTTCTTCGCGTATTTTGAAACCTGTTTGAGCCCGTCGGGTAAAGTGTATGATGTGCGCTGCAACTTGATCTCGATTACATCCTCCCGCCTTCCGTACTTCAAGAACAGGTCCGCTCGCATCGTTCCCAGAGCGAACTCCCGCTCTATCACCCCGCCCGCGTTCACGATTCTTTGCAAAAACGCCATG
>SLPX01000061.1 GCA_007131745.1 Myxococcales bacterium | reverse complement strand
CACCCCGCTCCATCAACTCCACGGTCTTCGCATTGATATACTCGAACTGTTCATTCCGATCTGGATGGTTTGCTCCTTCTCGGTTCTTCTGCACCGATTGCAAGCTGTATCCAAGCTCGTGGAGCAAGCGGCCAACAGTCGTGCTGCTCACCTTCCAGCCCTGTTCCGTCAAAGCCGCTGCGAGCTTCGCCCGACTTTTGCAAGTCCAACGCAAAGGGGAAGATGGATCACCGCGCGTCAGCGGATGGACCAAATCCTCCAACGCCTCTTTCAATCCAGGCTGGCTTTGGTCCAACCGAGGGCGTCCAGCTCCAGGTCGACGTATCCTATCCTGGAATTCAACCCCTCGCTCAATTTCCTTGATGCCCTTGCGGATGGTATCGCGCGCGAGACCTGTTGCTGAGGAAACAAGCGTTTCGCCACCATATCCGATAGCTTGAGCTTCGGCAGCAGCCCACAGGCGGCGAGCGCGTTCGTTCATTGCCGGAGAAACGGCGGCGTATTTTTTTACGATGCAAGCTTCAAGTTTCAGATCGCGCTTCATGGAGATCTTAGATCACACTCCAACGTAATTGTCGAGTTAATTCTGCCCTGATCCCTAAGCTGGAAGCCAACACGGAGGATCGCATGCCGCAAAACTGGAAGAACGTTTTTGCACTGCCTCCTTGACCAAAATTCAAAATAGGTTTCTGCTCCGGTAATCTCGTTTCAATTATCTCAAATGCCTAAATCAACGCCTAGTTGTCTTCCAAACAGGATGCACGCGGGTCGAGGGTGTCGACTTCTCTAACTGCCCTATCCGCACTGTACGAGGGTATACAGAAAGCAAAACCTGGATCGATTTGGTCTCTACGGCGGACTTCGAGGATGGCCCAATCATCCGGGGCAACGGTTACGTGCCAAGACAAGTTCAAGAACCACTCTTCGAAGAGGTAGGCCCAGTGGGAGACCACAAGCCATGCGGGTTTGAAGCTCCAGCTCTCGATCCATTGTGTGTCAACGCTCAATCCGATCTCTGGGTTGTTTGAGCCGATGAAGTCGAGGAAGTCTGCTAGCAGCTCGTCTGGAAACTGATTATCGTCAACAGACCAGATGATAACATCTCCAGCTACGGATGCGCTTGCACTAGTCTCTCCACTTGTCGCTCTTACTTCGAGTACGAAGCTCTCGCCGACATCTCCGCTCGTAGGTCGCAGCCAGACCTCGAATACGCGGCTACCCAGCCCTTCCGAGGGCTCTAGAATAGCTTCGATATGAGGCTCGACCGAGATGTCTAGAGTTACTCGGGCGCCCTCTTCGGTTATGACCTCGCCGAGGATGAAGCTCGGACCATGTTCATAAGCTGTTATAGGGGAAGTTGGTGGATAGAGTTTCAAGTCGAGAATTTCAGGATCCAAATGGCCGTTCCCGTTGTCGTTCCCGTTGGCATCGCCGTTTTGCTGCTCTTCTTCTCTGCTACACGCTGTTTTGGTGCATAGAAGAAGGGCCCAACCGGCAAAGAAAACAAAAGTCAAAATCGAAAGCCTTTTCATGATGAGTTCCATTTCCTTTCAAGGGGTAGAAAAGACGACGTCAGGATTCGGAGAATAGGAAAAAAAGAGAATAGTAAAAACAAAAGCGCTTTTCAAGACAAAGGCTAGGAAGAAGCGACCAACCGGAAGTCAACTGAAAGGCAGAGTAAAACGAACGTGGCAACGTGGCGGAAATGGTTCGGTTGAAACAATCTACGTCGTATGCATCCCGCGGTTCCATGGATTTTCTTTGGAAAAGTACCTTGAACCCTGATATCCTTTCCAATCAAGTGGTGGTTTTCCGGGGTGTCACACCTTGTGGAAACCGTGGTTCATATGCTTGAAGAGAATTGTTTTCTTGAAGAAGAACGTAATGGACAAAAAGCTTTTTCTTGAGGGGCTGCATAAAAACCGGGTTTTGTGGAGTTACTCTCCCGGCGCGGACCTGCCTGATGGAATCATCGTTGAACACACTCTGAAATACGGAGACGTGATTGACATCATAAATCTATTCAAAATTTTTTCCGAGGATTTTATTGAACGGGTGTGGCTTGAAACAATGTGTAATGACGATCGCTTCGAAAAAACAAATCATTACCTGAAGCTCTTTTTTTTGAAAAACATTGATGATCATGAACCGGTTGAGACGCGGCATGAAAAAATTAAAAGGATTAGCGAAGGAGACTGAGAAACTTCTGTTGAAGTTATCCGGGTCCAAGGTTTTGGAAGATTTTACATTCGTAGGGGAATCCGCTCTGTCGTTTCATCTTCAACACAGACTCAGCGAAGATATCGATCTGTTTTCCTGGAAAAAGGAAATCGACAAAGAAAACATCGTTGAATCAATCCGGGAGATGGAACTTTCGTTTCAAATCATGAGCGGGGGAGGTAAACAGATAAACATGATTGCAGATAATGTCAGCCTTACTTTTTTTGCTCAGGGCTGGGATGCATTGAAAGAGCGTGAGCGGATAACCGGGAACCTTTACGTAGCTCCGCTGAAGACATTGGCCGCTATGAAAATCAACACTTTGTTCCTGCGAGCAAGGTATAGAGACTATTACGACCTCTATGTTCTCAACAAAGAGGTTTTTTCATTTTCCGAATTGTTTGAAATGGGACACAAGATCATGCCCGAACTCACAATGAAACTGTTTCAGACATCGCTCGTCTACACCAAGGACATCAAAGAGGACAACATTCATCACCTTTCTCCCAGGTATGAAACATCAATAGAAGAAATCGTCGTGTATTTCCGGAAGGAAATCGACAACTGGATCAGAGAACAAAATTAGCCTGAGCGGTTTTTTGCAGTGGACCCCATATTCTTGACCAAAATTGGATCCGATTAAGGTGGGGGCCTGCTCTCATAATGAATTGCTTGTAGGCGGTGATTGGCTCAGTTTCCGGGCGGTGCGTCCATCCATCAGGCGTAAACCATCTCCCCCTGATCCCGTGGGGCCGTTGACAGGAATGCCTCCCCTATCCACGCATACTATCCGTGAGCAAGTATCATCACGGCCAGGGAGATCCCGATTGACCGGGAATTACGGGCCGCAGTGAGGGCATTTGAGCGGCATGATTTCAAAGGTGGGAGTCATCAAAAGTGCCCACATAATTGAGGCTTTACGATCTGCTTTCGGGTTCGCCGAAATATTTAGGTTAAAACTTCATCAAGAAAATTTATGAGCACTCTATTTGTTTCAACTGGATTATCCTGGTTGGCGATGTGGTGAGCGTTTTCAATTATAACCAGCTGGCTTTCCGGGCACTCTTTGTGCCACCTGTTCATCTGTTTCTTAACAAAGGGGATCTCGTGATCTCCATAGCATAACAGCCTGGGTTCACTTGTATGCCGGGGCAGGCCGCGAACCATGTTTCTCATTAATTCCTGGGTTAAGTGGGCCATAACCTTTTTCCCATTTTCTGCAGCAATCCTTTCCAGGTAGGCCCTGGTTTCAGGTTTCAGGGTTCTGTGACTGGCAAAAGCCTTATATATTTTACTGCTGGGGTAGAGTCTAATAAACAGCCCGATCAGGGGGTTTGCAATTTTTATCAGTGTGGTAACCGGAGGGTGTAAGGGGCCTCCGCCGATATGGATGGTGGCTTTAGCTCTTTCCGGATATTTATGGGCGGCGATCTGGGTAACATAGCTTCCCAGTGATAGCCCTGCTAAAACAGCTTTTTTTATTTTTAAGTGATCCAGTAAGCCAACGATGAAAACAGCTGCGGTTTCCGAAAAGGGAAGTTTGTTGCAAATTGGCGATGACTTTCCATGATAGGGCATATCCCAAATGATCACCCGGTATTTATCTTTTAAGCCTTCCACTTGGCCCTTGAATGTTTCATGGTTCATATTAATTCCATGGGAGAATAATATGGCAGGGGCACCCTCACGGCCATAAACTTCGTAGTATACTTTACCTGTTTTGTTTTCAAAATAAGTGTTAGTCATTTCAAAAGCCCTTTTGATCCTTTCGAAGCACAATATCATGGTTTAGTTTAAAATGTTGTCGAGAGGAAAAAAGTAGAGAAATGGGAGCGGTAGAAGAGAAATGGTCCGGTAGAAGCCGGTAGGATCCCAAAATGAACAGATTTGAAGGGCGAAGGGGAGAAACAGCGCATACGACGACGACACGCGATCAGCCGCGACTCTCTCTAAGGACAGTTTGGCCAATGCGTTTGGTCTCCAACCCGAAGCGGTCATCAGAGGCGGCAACTATCCTGCCGCAGGGGGGCGCGGAGAAAGATTCTTTGGATTCCACGTTTGTGCCTCGCATTTTGGAGAAAGAAACGAATGCGTTTGGGCACGGTCCGATGAAACCGTGCTGTCGACAAAGACCCAAAGCGGCTTTTCCAGATTGAACGGCTCGAAATCTTTCGCCTTTTCCTGGTAGATCCGGAGCTGCTGATAGAAGTTCAGCAGACAGGCTGTCATATAGATCGACTGCGTCTCTTCGAATGATTCTGGCAGGTTCAGGATCTGATAATCCTTGCCGAAACCGTCCTCATAGAACCACCGATAGGAGTAATCAAAAACGACCGTCTTGGCGTAGCTGTTCTCAAAATCGGCATTGCCTGATGCCTGAACGGCCTGCTCAAAGGTGGCCGAATACTCGAAAGTGAACCCCTTGGCGCAAAGGTCTGACCGCCGGGTAAACCAGACCCCTTTCTCTTTGCCGCTCATGCCGCGATGCCCTTCGTCAACCAGAAGCAGGTTCTGATCTCCAAGGCTTCGCGTGGCGATGGTGTTCGGGCCTTCCTGATCAGCCAGCTTGGTAATCTCCAGCACATCCACACGCGCAAGGCCTTGGGCCGGGCCGGACAGGCCGCCGCGTGATTGCAGGTAGCTGCCTGCGGAAATATCGCTCTCCCGAAACTCGGTGATGTGTTGCTCCGAAAGACGCTCGTTGGGCGTCAGCAGAATGACACGGGAGAGTTCTTTATCCTTCCCATGTTTTGCGGCGTAGTGCCGGTATTGCAGCAGGTTGACGTGCATCAGCAGCGTCTTGCCGCTGCCGGTGGCGTTCTGCATGCAGAGTTTGTTCAGGTCATCCTCATTGTAAGGCGGCACATCGGCGTAATCGTCCCAGTGGCGGTTGAAACGCTCAACGAATGCATTGAGATCGGCAAGCATCCCTTCACGATTGCCAAAAAAGCGGTCCAGGTAGATTTCAACAAAGATCAGGGTCAGCCATTGGTAGTATTTCCACCCAATGGGGCGGTGGCGCTTTTCGTTGATCGCCCGGGTATGGCGAACAATGTTCTGCTCATAGGTCAAGAGCATATCCCGACTGATGCGAAAGCACGGTAAATCAGCCGTTGGATCGGCATAGCTGAAGAGCGGGCTATCGCCGAGATGGTGGTAGAAGAAATGCAGATTATCCTTGTCCAATCCTTCCAGGCGCGGATCTCGGATGGGTTCGGCCAACTTGTGAAAAGGGCGAACCACTTTGCCATTTACTTTGTGTTCGGCGAGTGGATCGATGCCGAACAGGCTCACCAGCCACTGGTTGAGCAGCAGCTTTTTGCGGAAAGCATGCGACTTCCGGCCTTTTGATTTAAGCTTTGCCATGCTTCTTGCCTCCTTTCTTCTTGGAGGCTTCAATATGTTTCACGGCTTTGTCGAAATCGCTAACGGCTTTTGCCGAAGCTGATAGACGTTTTTTGTGGAACTTTTCATACTCGCCTTCGGCCAATTCCTTTGCCATTTCATGGGAAATCTTGCCTGCATGGTTGAGCCTGCATGGTTGAGGATGTCCCGGTCATTGATGGTCAGGAACCCATCCAGCTTCTTGATCCAGTCTCGCATATACATGGGTATCCGGCCCATGGCCTGCCCCTGAGCGAAGATCAGGTATTGCTCGACCAGATTGTTCAATGCGGCCAGTTCTTCTCCATTCAGATAGTTCTTGGCAATGGCTACATCTTGTTTGCGGACCT
>SLPX01000103.1 GCA_007131745.1 Myxococcales bacterium | reverse complement strand
ACATAAGCCAAAATACCTGGACAATTATACCAATTGAAATTGTCCAGTGGGACAGGGTCCCCCTCTTCCTGCCTGATTTCGAGTTCCAGGTTACTGACTCTCTTTGTGGTCGACACGAATTTTTCACGCTTTACAAGCTGGGATGAAAACGAAAACCCGCTTTTCCTGTAGGGCTCGCACCTGGAAGCCAAGAATTCAAGGATCGCTCTTCGAACCTCGTTATGCCAGGCCACCATTTCTTCGAATTCTTCACCGTAAATTTTGTCAATGCTCACTTCCTCATCGCCTACATTGACGGTGATCGCCTTGTCAGAAGCCACCTTTTCTTCGCCTCTAAAGAAGGCGAAATACGCGCCCGCTCCACCGCCGCCCAGAAGCAGGATCCCTATTCCGATCAACAGGAACATTTTCACCTTGGATTTCGGCTCTTCAATAGGCGGCACCGGATGAGCTGAATCACCTGCCGCTCCACCGGCTTGGGTTGCCCAGCCGTCCTGCGCGGCCTCGGGTTCTTCGGGTTCATCAATCACGGGCTCGGGTGGCCATGCCTCGTGACAAAAAGGACAATCTTCGGTGTTTCGTTTGACACGATCCGGTATTTCTTCGTGACAGTTGGGACAAAGATACATGGAGTTTTCTCCGCAGCTTGGGGGTGTTTTACTCTGCAAACTTTTTTTCAGTCGATTACAAAGAGCCAGTTTCCTCTTGCATAAAAATCATGCCATCTGCCGAAACTGAGAGCTCCGAAAGTATGAACCAAAAGGGACCAAACCAAAAGCGCACTCGCTGTGGTTCCCAGTTTCCGCTTGGAAAGGGCCAGAAGCATCACCAAAAAAGGTGTGTAATCCAGGCTGAACCTGTAGCTGAACTGCACAAAGCCCGAGTTCTGGTAGAAAAAGTGCAATCCGGCCATGAACGCTATACTGACCCAACAAGGATGATGAAGCCATCCTTTTTCCTTGGGCCAAAACGTATATAACAGCAGCGGAGTTGTTGCAAGGAGACTAATTCCGTGCCGGCTTATAATTAAATACGGATACCTCGCCTGTATGTGGGGAAGCAACGTGAACGCTGCCGACAAGTTCCGGGGCGCATAATGAATGTTAAACAATCCCCAGCGCTGTATCCGGTCAATCCAACGTATGTTCAGATAGGTGTGTCCGAATTCGAAGGGATTGTCAAAACGCATATAGTTGAGAACAGCCATCCATATGCCGATCAGGCAAACAGGCAGTCCAAATAAAAGAATTCTCTTAAATGCAGGTTTCCACTCGACATCCCTGAAATGATCCCAAAAAACGGGTCCGTTTTCAGCCGATGACTTCCCGGGATGGAGAGCGGACAAAAGAAAAAAGGGCGCCGCGAACAACATGGGAGTACGGGTGATGAAAGCAAGCCCCAACATGAGTCCGGCCAACAATGGCCGTGCAGGATCCATGGAAGCTAAAATATACCCCAAGAGCAGGGTCGTCGCTACAATCTGGGCCGTATACCAAACCTGGCCTAAGACAGCGCAGTAAAAGTGCACTGTTCCGAAACAGAAAAAAAGCGTCAACCATAGATTGTTTTTCAGAGATCTCCCGCCGAGCCCTTTCCGGCGAAGTGACTCGAGCACGAAAAAACACAAGACGGGATTCAACGCCGCTATCAGCAAGGTAAACCAGACATCGTTGAAATCATATCCCCAAATAGCCACGCCCGGCATCATCAATTTTGCAGGCAGAGGAGGAAAAGATACATACCAAACATTGTGCCTGGAAGCCACGTCTCCGGGAGCAAGCTCCAACATTTCTCCAGCAGTTGTCCTGAAAGCCCTCGGGCCAACCGTCCGCCATGGAGATCCGCGCAACTTCCGGCCGTCCCTCATGGTGATCTCGACCACCCTCGCCCAATCGTTTCCATGAGGAGGAGGACGGAGCATCTCCAATTTTCCGTGGTTCAAAGAATCGGCCATGTAAACAAAATGATTGTCTTCCGACGGCCGGAGAAGCCGGCTTCCCGCACCGCCGGCGAGTCCGGCCGCTGCGATGATGTAAATTATCAGGGGCGTAAACCGATCAACGAGTGACCCATCCGTAGCCCGGCATGCTGAATGGAAAGCCACGAGAAAACCGATGCCTCCCACGGCGAATCCAGCGGAAAGACCGGCCCCTAACGGCAGAAGGGATCCGGTCTTCAAGGCAAGAACGACTCCGTACAGAACTCCTCCGGCCGCGCCGATCAGAAATACAACAATTGGAATCAATCTTTTTAAGGGGTTTTTTAACAAATCGAATATCAATTGCGGCTCCGGTCGGCGACAAACCCAAAAGGCTGTCAGTCGTCTATTTTTTGAACAGATCTTCCAATTGACGGAGGGCTTCGTTTCTATCCCGGGTTCTCTTTCCCCGGCGCTCACCCATAGGCTTCTTGTGGGAATCGGGCGGTTTCGACTCCTGGACCGACCTGGAGAGCGGACCGTTTTTATCGTTGTTTTTCAGCGTGAGCGCGACCCTTTTCTTTTCAACATCCACCTCCAAAACCCGCGCATTGACCTGTTGCCCCAGGGATACCACTTCTTCAGGCGCATTGGTGAACCGGTCCGACAACTCCGATATGTGTATCATCGCCTCTTCCTCGAGACCTAGATTCACGAAAACACCGAAGCGGGTTATGTTCGATACCACACCCGAAACCATCATGCCGGATTTCAGATCACCGATGCTCTTGACAAGGGGATTCGGTTTCAATCTGGACGCAACGGCTTTTTCTCCCACCCCCTTCCCAACAAAGTTCGAAGGTTTCGCTCCGATCCGGACTGTTTCTCCTGCGTGCCTGTCCAGGAAGAACAGTCTGCGGGCTTCCGTAAGCCCGGTGGCCAAACGATTTTTATCGATATCGTTCTGATATTCGGCAAGACCAATGTTAACGGGATCCACCTCGGACCATGCAGTTGCGGGATTCAAAGCCCTGTTTGCAAGCACCAGAGCGGATGCCAACTCCGGAGCCAAATCAGGCTTTCGTTGAAGAATTTTTATTCTCCCTTCTGCAAGAGCCGCGCTCCGCACCGGAATAACGGAGAAATGAACCGCAAGGACCTTTCTGACCAAGGCCAGCTTGTCTTTGTCGGGCGCGGTGGAGGGAACGAGCACACACGTCAAACCATGCCCTCTCAACAATGCAAGCATATCCGCTTCCCAGTCGGTTCCCTCTATCACCGCACCCGTGCTCAATTCGTCAAAATCCGAAACCACCGCCACGCCCAGCTTGGCCGTTGCGGAACCTATGGCTATGGATCCGACAGGCCCATCGCACAAAGGTGAACTTTTGAGCAAGTCTGTATATATAGTGACCGCGCTCCGAATGGCTTCGTCTTCAGCCCTACGGTCCAAAACAGATCTTATGACCGGAGGAAGATCATTCCATATCAATTCTTCCGCGGCGGAATCCCCGCCCCTTTCCTTTGCCGCGGGACCCATTCTAGGCAACATGGACTCAACAAATGATTTTATGTTGGATTCGGGCCAACTGAACGATATCTTGAGAGCGCCCATCTTTTCACCGCGGCGCGAAGCCATCCACCGATGATTCGGCATGTTCGAAAGGCTTTCTCTCCGTCTTGCGTATTCTCCGAAATTCCCGGCTTCCGGGTGATCATCTTGCAACCGGCACTGCATCTCCCCCCTTTTCAAACAGAGATTAACCGCTCCACTCCATGTATCCACGTGAGCGGCCAACGCCTCGGCCCATTCTTCTTCAGTCGCAAAATCATCTTTGGGACACATTCTGACCGCCCTCCCCAATGCCCAAAGCTTGTGCGAAACAAGAGCCTTTTCCGCAGCAGCACCAGGCAGCTCCGCAAAGCCGCTCGATTCCAAGCTCCTGACCAGCCGGACGAATGTTTCTTCCCTTTCTTTCCACGCGCTTACAGCCGTTGAAAGCCTTTTTACATGGGCAACCGGAACCTTGGAAAGCAAGGGGGTCCAATCATCTTCCAGATCGGCCAGACCACCCGCCTTTTCCAAGTCGGATAGAAGCTTGTCCACCCGATCTTCAGGAAAAGCCTTTATGTCGACCATACGCGTCCGTTCGATAAAATCCTTCAACAACACGACTTCACCCCAAGTTCTTCAAACCTCTCACCCATAACTCACACACGACAAGTTCCATTCCCGGCCGAGGAAAGCGGTCAAATGACAGCGTATATCTCCCCGCGGCCGGCTCGAAAACAACTGTTAACTCCTGGTGTATCCGACAGGATGGATTGGAACCCGGATCCCAAAGTTGTCTTCGAGCACCTTACAACAGATAATTTCTGGTTTGACTATTACGACGACCGGGCATGCTCTTTTCACACCCGGCAGTCAAGATCGAAAAATCGGCCGTCTACCAGCTGTCGAGAAATTCCTTCAACAAAGGTTTCGGTCCGTCTATGAGAAAATGATATTTGTGTTTTCAAGGTCCGTCAAGTCCCCCGTCCATCCGAATCCATCCTCAATCACAAGGGACTTTCATTCATCCTTTCCAGAACAAAATAACTTACAAACAGGCGAATCGGTCCAGCCAAAGCAACATATGCTTTGCCCAGAAAAAGATCCCTGTTGTCGGGATAAACCTGAACCAGGTAATCACGTAACTTCTTGGAGGGATCCCAGGCCGGGTTGCGGGCACATGCGTAATTGATCAAAACACTGTTGGGATATTTGCAGTCAACTTCGGTCAATTTCACCGGGTAACAATCATACCACCCGTGCTTGATCGTCGCGCCGTTTCTAATTTTTGCAAACCAGTCATCTCCCAAGGCCGTCTGGACCACCTGGACGTTATAACCACTGATCTTTTTTGTCTTACTGATATCTTCAGAGGGATCCTCTTGGTAAAAGCCTTTTTTGAATTTGCGAATTCCCAACAAGGACGTGACCTCCAGCGTATTGAACCCGCGGAATTCCCAGCCCGCCAGATCTTTCAATTCGGGCTGAACCCCCATCCTCATAACATTTTCAAGCTCCGCGTTTCCTGCAAGGCACAATGCCGTATAGTCGTAACGTCGGCCGCTCGGTTGCATCGGACCAGATATATTTTTCTTGCTCATTGTTTTCTTCCTGTATGCCGGCTCATGCAGATCGACTCTTTCAGGTCGATATCAAATCCAACCGTTTCGGCCGTACCACGCCAGGGTTTCAGCTATTCCATGCCTCGCGTCCGGATACTGAAATTGATATCCCGTCTCCTTCAGCTTGTCATTAGAATAAACAATATCCAGACCCAGATAATCTACCGTATCGGCCTCGAGCGGCGATTGCACATGCGTAACATTTTTCGAAATCCATTGAAGCGCACGAGCCGTTGGTTTCAAAACCGCCTTGAGCGGACGAATCGGCACGGGCGGCAGTTTAACGAACGGATGCCCGGTCAACTGGGCCGCGAAACGAAAAAAATCAACATTTGTAAGTTGGGAATCGTCATTGACTATATAATCTTCTCCGTCGGTCGCAGGTTTTCGGGCCACGTGCAAGGCTGCTCCGCATACATCCCTTGCATGAACGAATGGTATGCGAAAAGTCCAGTTGGCCGGTGACGCAGAAACGGCCATCGTAGCCGCCGCCATAAGCATCTGTCCCCCGCCGTATACTCCTCTCGGGCCGTAAACCGTCGTACCCCTCACAATCGAAAAAGCCATTTTGTGCTCTTCCGAAAACCTCCTAAGGAGTTTTTCCGCCTCCCACTTGGAACGTAGATAGTCATTTGCCGGCAAAACCGGGGATTGCTCTGTAATCGGAAGAGATGATTCAAGGTCATATATCCCTCCGGCACCCCAAAAAACAATTTTTTTGAAAGAATCCCCGTATCTCAACCGCTCCAACAAAGATCTCGTTCCCGCTATATTGACGGCTTCCAGCAAGTTCCATGAAGCACTGTAATTGAACACGGCAGCTATGTGAAAAACATAACTCACATCTTTTACAACAGGATCAAGTGATTTCGGATCTGTAAGATCCGCTGGAACGAATTCCACGTCGAGCCGCTTGAGTACGGATGGAAAAACTCCTCGAACCTTGTCGTCTTTCCGGTACGCGGAAGGAAGATCCGTGGCGCGAACCGGAAAACCTCGATCACGAAGCACTTCCACCATGTGCGTGCCCATAAAGCCACAGGCCCCGGTCACCAGGCAAAGGGGTTTGGTCATTTGCGGCCTCCTGCTTATCTTCGAATCCCCTTTAAGGGGAAACCGTGTTCATCAAAAAAAAGGAAACATGAAGATAACCGGCATGACGCAGCGTGACAAGACAAAACCGAATCTGTTCAAAGATGCGGTTTCTGTGTACACGTGTTAGATTAAAAGGAAACACGAAAGGCAGGATGATGAAAATTGCTCGAAAACAGAATTCGGGGTTGTTGGCAGTCGCTCCATTCCTGAGCGCTTTTTTAGCCGCTCATTTCCTGACATCGATTCCCGGTTGCAGCGAAAAAGTCGAACCGGAAGAAGATGCACACGTGGTGGATGGAGGACCGGACTCAACGCTTATCGACGCTTTCGAGCCGGACGCAGGTTCACCGCCGGGTCCTTGCCGAACCGAGGTTTTACTTCTCACCGACGTGGAACCGGATCCATTGGGGCCTGACACACAAATACACGCATCAGTGTGTTTTGACGGGGAAGCATTGTGGGCCGCATACAGCCTTCCCAACAGCCTGGGACTCTTTGACGTATGGGCTACCCGGGTAGAGTGCAACGGGGAAACATCCGTGGAACCTTTTCAACTCGGCGACAAGCCGGAACAAAATGAAACTGCTCCGAGAATTACCTGTGCATCATCCGCTGTTTTCATCGCATGGGGGGTCGACACCGGCGCACATGAAAACAACATGGAGATCAGTTTCACTTCTTTCACCCGGGACGGAATTCCCATTATCGAAGAACCAAAAAAACTGGAAACCACAAGGCAGTCCGTCCCTGTCACCCGAAACATGATGTATCCGGTTACAGCCGCAATAGACGAAGAATCCATATGGTTGGCCGGAGTGAGAGGCATTGAAGAAACCGGCACGTTCCATGTTTTTTTGCAGGAAATCGACCTGACAGGCAACCTCAAAGGAGAAGCTCATGAACCGGTGACCGAACCTGGAATTACCCATTTACTGCCGGCGCTTAGCATTTCCCCGAGCAAAGACATATACCTTTCGTGGAACCGATTCGCCAGCTCAGGAGAAGATGAAATATTTCACACGGTGCTCAAATCCGGCTCTGCAAGCGCGGAGGAACCGGTCAACGCCATTGAAAACATCAAAGGGTTAAGCTCCGCATACTGGGCCGGGGGATCGGACGGTGTAGAACGGGCGGTGCTTGCGGTTGGAACCACGGGCGGAAACATCTTGCTTACAAACGGAGATGTACTGGATCCTTCCGAACCCTTTGTTTATGCAGGAGATACCTCTGAAATGGATCATTCCCCCGCTCTCGCCGGCGGAGAGCAATCCGGAATGCTGGCTTTTTACAGAAACATCAGCGGTTTGAGAAACATGGTTATTGCACAGCCCTTCAGGTTCGAAGGCCGGGAAATCATTTTAGGGGAAGAAACAATGATCACTGAAGGCCCGGCTGCTCCTTACAGTCTTTCTCTCACATACGTGGGCGAAAACATCTATTTTGCGGCATGGTCGGAAGGTATCAGTCCGGAATTCAGGATAAAGGGCAGGTTCTTTCGATCAGAACAATAACCCATCGCCTTTTCATGTTTTGTCCGACAGCCTGAAACAATCTTTCGGCCCACCTCGGTACTTGCTCAACACGTTCTCAAGCCGGCCTTCTGAAACGCGATCCAAAATATCGCATGTTATCCGGTGTACCGCGGATTCCTCTTGGGCTTTCTTCTCTTCTTCTGCATCCATTGCATGAAGAAATCTTTCAAATCGCACAATATGAATGAGTTCGTGCGTTAAAATGTACAATAGAAGAGATTCCAGGTCGAAATCAGCCTCGTTTCTTTGGAGACAACTCAGTATCTCATCGTCTTGCAACAAAACCCTGTAATACCGTTCTGGTTTCCTATTGTGTCCGGGACCCGGCCCGGCTCGCAGATATCGGATCAAATGCGCAAAGTTTCCTGGAGCAATCTCTTCAGGAAGCGCTTCCCTAAGCGTGACTACTTCGTATAGATACTTCTCGGGGCCGAACCTGGATATTTTGAAATGCTCTCCGGTTAGCTCTTCGGCCTTAAGCCTGGCCTTTTCCACGCACTTGCCATCTTGCGGCGAAAAATATTTCCCGGCTTTCTTTTTCACACATTCAACCAATGCTCGAAATGCTTTTCGAACGGCGGTTCCGCAATGCCTCTTTCGGTGATGATCGCCTTGATATAACGCGCGGGGGTCACATCAAAAGCGGGATTCTCTCCATCCACACCTTCGGGCGCTATCCGAATTCCGCCGCAAAACAGAACTTCGTCCGGAGATCTCTCCTCGATAACAATACCATCTCCATTCACGCATGAACCGTCGATGGTTGAAACCGGGGCTGCTACAAGAAAAGGAACCCCGTTTTCCTTCGCAGCCAAGGCAATGGGGTATGTTCCTATCTTGTTCGCTGTGTCTCCGTTCATTGCTATCCTGTCCGCGCCCACGCATACACATTGAACCCGCCCCGTCTTGATCATGTGCCCCGCGGCCGTATCCGACACCAGCTTTACCGGAAGGCCGTCCTTGTGCAATTCCCAAGCAGTCAGGCGCGCGCCTTGCTGTCTCGGTCTTGTTTCACACGCCATGACCTCTTTGATCAGACCGCGGCCGAATGCCGATCTCGCCACCCCGAGAGCCGTTCCATATCCCGCGGTTGCAAGCGCGCCGGCGTTGCAATGAGTCATCAAAGTAGAACTCCCGGGAAAACCGGAAATCAAGTCCGCGCCGAATTCCCCGATGGCCTTGCAAGACGCCAGGTCATCTTCAAGAATCGCAACCGCCTCGGCCAGGGCGGCTTTTTCGACATCTTCGGCCGAGCGCCCCAGGTGATCGCTGCATATCCGCTCCATCCGGTCCAGCGCCCAGAATAGGTTGACCGCTGTGGGACGTGTTCGCTGGATCATTTTCCGGGAGTTCGAAAGCTGCTCCGCGTCTTTTCCTGCATTACCGGTAAAAGAACGAGCAGCAAAAACCATTCCAAATGCAGCAACACAACCTATGGCCGGAGCTCCCCTAACAACCATTTCCGAAACAGCATCTCGAACATCCTCGACGGATTCACAGATAAAAAGCTTTTCCTCGTGCGGCAAAAAACGTTGATCGATCAACTCAAGCCTGTTGTTTTTCCACAACACGGGACGAATGGAATCATACTTCATTGGATTAACGCCTCGATAGTCAGTCTTCGCGCGACCGAAACAGTTCACCGTTTTTCCAAACCGTGTTTCCGGCGGATCTGTTCCATCATCTTCTTGTACTCGACTTCCCACGCAGTAGATCCTTCTTCGAGGTTCCGAATTCGATCCCTGACTTCCTTGTCCAACTCCTCATCCACCATCATGTGCTTGTTGAATACCTCTTTCATCTTGGAGCGCATAACGTGATCATCCACAAATATTTCTTCAACAAACTCGGACTGATGCATGAAGAAATCCAGGATCTGGTTGCACATCCAGGAAATGCCCTCCTCACCCATCAAAAACCCCATATCCTCTGCTGTTTGCCTCTTGATCTTTCCAAACTGGTTGTACGACAAACCGCGCCGTTCCATCAGGTCCTTGGCTTTTTCGGACACATGACGTTCGGTTTTGATGTACTCGTTCAGAATCGCAGCGATATCCAACTCCACCTCTTTAGGGTTTGAAGATTCTATATCCCCGTCTCCTACAAGTCTTCCTACTATCTCCGAAGCAATAACCGGTACTTTTCCGCTGTAAAGCCGCATGAAGGACTCCTTTTTCGCAGCAATGAATGAATGCGAGTATAAATTTCGCTTTCGGCAGGTGTCAAGCAGGCCTTGACGCTTTTCTCACAGATCCTAACAAGAGTTTTTCATGACAAAAAACAGTGGACAAAGGGAATCGGGGTCAAGGTTTTTTTCCTTTGCCTATACCCGGACAAACCCCCTATACTCCGGGTAAACAAAAAAACCCGGCCGCCATGAACAAACACAACTCCCAAAATCCGGAACTCACGGTTCTCGTTGTGGATGATGAAAAAAACATCCGCCGCACCCTTGCGATGGTTTTGGAAGCTGAAGGCTATGAAGTGAAAACCGCGGAATCGGCCGAGGCGGCCATGCAAATCATTGCCTCGGAAACCATCGACTGTTTGCTGATGGATATAAAGCTTCCTGGAATGGACGGCGTAACCGCGCTTGAAAAACTAAAGACCGGAGAAGGTAAATTATCCGGAATTCCGGTCATCATGATTTCCGGACATGCCTCGGTATCTGATGCCGTTTCAGCTACAAAACTGGGCGCTTTCGATTTTTTCGAAAAGCCCTTGGACCGACATCGCGTTCTGGTTTCGGTGCGCAACGCTCTTGAGCGCCGGCGGATAGAACTAGAAATTGCAAACCTGAAAAACCAGCAACGCGATCGATACAAAATGGTCGGCGCCGGCCCGGCCATGCTGAAACTCTTTGAACAAATAGAAAAAGTAGCTCCCACCAAGGGTCGAATTCTGATCACGGGAGAAAGTGGGACGGGCAAAGAATTAGTCGCACGGGCCATACACATCCAGAGCCAACTCAGAGATAAGCCTTTTATCAAAGTCAACTGCGCCGCCATTCCTGCTGATCTGATTGAAAGCGAATTGTTCGGTCACGAAAAAGGCTCTTTTACCGGCGCGGTCGGAAAGAAAAAAGGGCTCTTCGAAGCCGCGGCCGACGGAACCATCTTCCTCGACGAAGTTGGTGACATGAGCCTTTCGGCACAGGCAAAACTGCTGAGAGTTCTTCAATCCGGTGAAATGGTCAGGGTGGGTGCGGAACAAGCCATACATGTCGATGTCCGCGTCCTGGCCGCAACAAACCGGGATCTGAACAAGCTGGTTGCACAGGGCGTTTTCAGAGAAGATCTCTTCTTCCGCCTAAATGTCATTCCCATACACACCCCTACCCTGCGTGAACGGATTGAAGACTTACCATTGTTGGTCCAAAGCTTCATTTCCGAGTTCTGCAATGAAAACGGGTTTAAAAAGAAAGAGATCGAACCCGAGGTTCTCGACGCTCTAAAACGCCACACATGGCCGGGAAACGTAAGAGAATTAAAAAACCTAATCGAACGTCTCGTCATTCTATCCGGGGACCGAATCACCCTGTCCGATCTTCCGGATTCCATGGAATCGACCTCACGAGCCAGGATCGATCTGAGGCAATATGCAACTGATACGCTTCGGGAATTCAGAGACCGGATGGAAAAGGCTTTCATCCTTTTGAATCTCGAAGAATGCGATTGGAATATTTCCAAGGCCGCCAGAAAACTCGGAATCGAAAGAACGAATTTGCATAAGAAAATCAAATCCTACAACATCAAAAAGGAATCATGAAAAGCCAATGAAAATCACCATCGAAAAACTAAAAGAAGCCGGACGAAAAGCCGAAACCGCCGGGGATACGGCAACGGCACTAAAAATCTTTTGGAGACTTGTGGACGCTTCGCCGCAGGACATCGAAAACAGGCTGAAAATTGCAGATCTTGTTTCAAAAACAGGATCAAAAGATATTGCAGCGGAAGTGTACAAAGCGGTCGTAATCTACGGGATCAAATCCGGACATCCCCTTGTTTCCCTCGTGGCAATTAAGATTCTGCAAGAACACGGCCACGACATCGAACCATTGCTCCAGATGCTCGCGCAATACTACTCTTCTTCATCGACAAAGACCTCATCCAAGGGTCAGCGGCTTTCTCCGGAACATCCCGATACTGAAATAAAAGCACCGGATCTTGAAGCCGAGATCGCTCCCCAGGACATTATCACGGGAGCTGCCAGAGCGGCGGCAAACCTGGAATCGGTTACCGAATATCCATCGACCCTTCACAAGATTCCTCTCCTGAGCGAACTCCCCCATGATACATTCATTCGTCTTTGCACATCGATCAAAGCGATCCGGGTGGATGACGGGGCGGCCATAATCCGGGAGGGTGAAATGGGACGATCTTTCTTTTTCCTGGCCATGGGGCAAGTGCGCGTGTTTCACGCCGACAGACACGGCCATGAAAAAACTCTCGCCACCTTGGGAGAAAACGCTCTTTTCGGAGAAATGGCGCTCATCCATGCATCTCCCAGAACCGCATCCGTAATGTCAGCCGGCGATGCAGACCTGCTCGAAATCGACAGCGCCGGTCTTTCTGCTATGGCGTCGAATCTCCAGAGCGTAGCCCAGGCACTCGATCATTTTACCCGCGACCGTCTCTTGAACAATCTAATGGCCACGTCACCGCTCTTCGCTCCTTTTTCCAAGAAACAACGTCTTGACCTGTTGCGCAGGTTTTCCGGGCACGAGGTTCCTCCCGAAACTGTAATCATCCGCGAAGGGGATGAAGGCCGGGGGCTCTATGTTGTTCTTTCAGGAGAAGTTGAGATTACAAAGGATCACGAAGGCGGCCAGATCTTGTTGGCCACTCTAAAGGCCGGAGACGTTTTCGGCGAGATTTCCTTGATCAAAGGTTTCCCGGCCACCGCATCGGTGAAAGCCGTCCGACGATCCACTATACTGTTTCTGGACCGGGTTTATTTCGTGCGACTCGTTGACGCTCTGCCGGAGATAAAAGCTTTCTTTGAAAACCTTTCGGAAGAAAGACTCCATGATACACGAGCCGTTCTTTCAGATGACGACGGCATTGAGATCTCCGACGAAATGATTCTCATCTAAAATCTTAAGCAACTCAGATGTCGGCTTGTTGTCCATCTGCCTTTTTTTTGCGGCTCGCTCTATGTACGGCGAATGATCGTAGGTGTTGTGCCGAGGCTAAAGTTGAAGCAGGTTCGGAAAAAGCCGGCGTTTGAAGACCGCTGCCCGAAGGGCTGAAGGGATTCGACCGAGTCGCCGACGATGCTACCCGAAGGGTAAGCTTCAAACGGCGACGTCCGGCGTTTCCGGAGCCTGCGAAAACATGGCCTCGGCATCCACTCACGATTCGAGATTGGGCGAGCATGTTTGTTTATGACAGTGAACATTAGAGCCGGTCGACACGGAGATCTCAAGAAGGCTCGAATTTTTCCGTATTCTTGCCAAAGTGCGACATTTCTGTCACCCTCTCTTCAAACCCAGCCAAAAACGGTCCCCGTCCGGAAAAATTTCCCAAAAAAAGGGAAGGCCCTGCTATTTGCAGGGCCTACACCAACACCTCGACAATGTGGAAGCTTAGGCTAACTTCAAGGCAAACAAAATCGACTCTAACTTAACTCAAGGGCAACTTAACGAAACAAAACTTTAACTAAACGAAACTCACAAGGCAAAATAAGTGTTAAAAGTAAAACTGCAATAAAATCAGTGAAATCATATTGTAAACTTCAACAAACTGAAGTATCTCTCAAAGTGTGCCCCGAGAATACATTCTCGGGGCTGTATTTTCTATCAGCGGGCCTTGACCCACCGTCAGGGAGGAGGAGGAGGCTGAACGGGATGCCAGCTTTCTTAACAAACGCTCACCAAAGGCCAATTCTTTTCTTCCCTATCGACCTCCTGTTGAATAGAACCTGCAAGCAAGATGCCAAAAACCGGACAGGCCTTCCAACCACTCGGATTTATTACACATTGTTACTCTTCGTGTTGGCAAGGAAGGGGATCACAACCGAACCTTTCATGACATTGCTGTCATGGCAAAGGAAACCATTTCAGCTGAATCGACGGATCCGACAGCTGCTTCAGCACACAAATGTTTGGAATCATGAACGGAAACAAACTGATAATAAATACCGACGGACCGGAACACAGGGTTGCACTACTTGAAAACGACATATTGACGGAAATCCACATCGAGCGCCCCAAAGAACTGGGGATCGTCGGCAATGTTTACAAAGGCAGAGTTATCCGGGTTCTACCGGGCATGCAAGCGGCCTTCGTGGATATAGGAGCGGAAAAGACCGCTTTTCTGCATGTTGCAGACCTCGTAACACCTTCCACGGAATCGGCTCTGTTTTTTGAGGAACTCGATGAAACAAACGGTGCATCCATTTGTGAAGAGGAAATGGAAGATCCTTTCGGCAAACCAAGAATAGAAGATCTGCTGCACGAGGGACAAGATGTGCTGGTTCAGGTGGCAAAAGAACCTTTGGGCACCAAAGGCGCCAGGGTTACAGCCCACGTTTCACTGCCCGGCAGAAATGTTGTATACATGCCGACTTTCCAGCACATCGGAATATCGCGTAGAATCGCTGACGAAGCGGAGAGAAAGCGATTGAGGGATCTTGCTGAAGCGTTGAAGAAAAAAGACGGTGACGGATTCATAATAAGAACGGCAGCGGAAGGACAGAGTCCAGCCAAGTTGGCCGCTGATATGGATTTCCTGACAAAACTCTGGGCCCAAATCAAGAAAAAGGAAAAAGAATCTTCAGCACCCGCCCTACTGCACGCGGACCTTGACCTCATCCTCAGGTCTGTGCGGGATATGCTCTCACTGGACACCGACACATGTATTATAGACACCGAGCGGGAATTTGAAAAAATCAAGGAGTTCGTTTCGACTTTTATGCCGAGGTTTACAGACAATATCCAACTCTATGATGAAACCGAACCTATCTTTGACGCACTCGGGGTTGAGCCCCAGATAGATAGAGCTCTTCAACGCCGCGTATGGCTCAAAAGCGGTGGATACCTCATAATTGAACAGACCGAAGCGCTGACAGCTATAGATGTGAACACCGGACGTTTCGTGGGAAAACGCAGCCTCGAAGAAACCATAACGAAAACAAACCTGGAAGCTTGCCGAGAAATCGCGGATCAGCTTCGGCTGCGCAACATCGGCGGCATTATCATCATCGATTTCATAGACATGGAAAAGAAATCAAACAGGGACATCGTTTGGAGAACCCTCCAGGAAAGGCTGGCTCGCGACAGGGCGAGATGCAACCTCGGCCCGATATCCGCTCTTGGTCTCGTGGAAATGACCAGGAAAAGAACTCGTGAAAGTTTGACTCGAACCCTTACGGAACCATGTAGTTATTGCGAGGGTAGAGGATCCGTGAAAACTCCGCTCGCTGTTTCATACGAGATCCTGAGACAACTAAGAAGAGAAGCGCTTCACTGCTCGGCCGATCGGCTCATTGTAAACTGTCACCCGATTGTCGCTGAAACACTGACACAGTCGGAACAAGACATGATTGACGATCTGGAACACCGCCTGGAAAAATCCATCTTCATAAACGCAAACCCAAAGCTGCACGTAGAACACTATGAAATCCTGCACGGATGAAGGTAAGGATTCAAAAGCATTCCTGGCCCTCGGCTCAAATCTGGGAAACAGGGGCGACCGCCTCCGAGAGGCCGTGCGCTTCATCGAAAACCTGCCAAAAACCGGGGTCACGGATCTGTCTTGGGTGTATGAAACAAATCCCGTGGGAGGAGACGGTCCACCATATCTGAATATGGTCCTTGGTGTATCAACCCGGTCCGATCCCGTGACTTTGATGAAAAACCTGCTCGATATCGAAACCTTGCTGGGAAGACGGCGCACGTCTACACCCAACGAACCCCGAGTCATCGACATCGATATGCTACTTTACGAGGACATGGTCATGAATCACGAATTCCTGACCTTGCCCCATCCGCGAATGCATACACGGCAATTCGTTCTGGAACCACTTTGCGAACTGGCGCCTCTTGTAAAACACCCTAAAACCGGTGTTGCAATGAAAGACCTTCTGGAAGCGGCTGAAAAAACAGGTGCGGTGCGCATAGGTCCCCTTGACGAAATGTGAACTGCAAGGTTTTCGAAATCCACCAGTGTCTAATCCGGTCGAACCGTAAACTCCCTGACAGCAACTATTTTTTGCTCTTGCAAATCAACCAAAAAGGAATGTCCCTTACCATGCATGCCGTCATATGCCACCAGGTACCAGACATCCAAAGTCCAGTTTCTGTGGCCACTCTCACAGGGAGGCGTCCAACTAACTGCTTCCGCGTCACCCAGGTTTTCAGGTCTTTTCTTGACACGGCTGTTAACCTGGGCGAATTCCTTGCTTTTTCGAACAATTGCAGCCGCGGATGAAGCCTGGCCGGGATCCAGGTCCCTTCTCCATGTGGACGTCAAACGACTGCTCTTTCTCTTCCCATTCGAATCAAGAATTATTTCATAGGCCTCGTCCGAAACCATGCCGGAAAAATCAGGCACGTCGAACTCGGGAAACCGATCCAGTCTTTGGATCCTGGACAACCGCGCTTTCCTGTCGGCATCGCCCAAATCATATGATTCCTTGTCATAATAAGCATAAATGCGAAGGTAGAAGTTCTTGGAGGGAAGCTTGTGATCCCAGTCTAAAATCGGCAAAAAGCGCCAGTATTCATTTGTATCGAAAGGCACCAAGTCGGGCACCTCGGCTGCTATGCTTGTGCGGTCTTTTGCTCTCTTGCAAACTCTTTGATATTCCACCCTTGGATGAAGCAGCAGACCATCGGCTATGTTTTTTCGGTAATCCAGGTTCATCAAAACACCTTAATCAACCACTTTATCATCTGCCCGTTCTCCGTCACAGGGATTTCTTCTTCAAAGCCCACCGCGCTGCTCCCTTCTTATATCCGCGCCCAATCCCTTCAACTTTTCATCGATCGCCTCGTATCCCCTATCCAAATGATAGACCCTTCGTATCTCGGTCTTTCCTCGCGCTATCAACCCTGCCAGCACCAACCCCGCGCCGGCGCGCAAATCAGTGGCCATCACCACTGCTCCCTCCAGCTTTTTTCTCCCCTTTATAATAGCAGTCCTGCCGTCAACATGTATATCCGCCCCCATCCTGGCAAGTTCCGCTACGTGCATGAACCTGTTTTCAAACACGGTTTCAGTGATCACGCTGTGTCCCTTCGCCTGGGTGGCCAACACCATGAACTGGGCTTGCATGTCGGTGGGAAAACCCGGAAACGGACAAGTTGTGATATCCAGTGATTCAATATTGTCGGATCCCCGCACCCTCAGGCCGCCGTTTTCCGCGGTCACTTCGGCACCGCTGACCTGCAATTTTTCCAGAAACGTCCCGCAATGTTCAGGCAGGCAGTTTTCCAACAAAACATCCCCACAGGTAAGCGCGGCCGCGACCATGAAGGTTCCGGCTTCTATCCTGTCGGGAATTATCGCGTGCTCAACCGGATGAAGTTCCTCAACACCCTCGATTGTTATGTAGGAAGTGCCGGCACCATGAATCTCCGCCCCCATCTTGTTCAAAACCCTGGCCAACTCTTCCACCTCGGGTTCCCTGGCGGCGTTTTGAATCGTGGTCCGGCCGCGAGCCAGGACAGCAGCCATCATAAGATTTTCCGTGCCTGTAACCGATGACCGACGAAACACCAGATCCGCGCCATGGAGACCATCCGCTCTTGCTTCCACGTATCCGCCTTTCAACTCTATGTCGGCCCCCATGGCTTTTAACCCGTCGAGATGCATGTCTATGGGTCGCGTACCAATAGCGCATCCTCCGGGAAGAGACACTCTAGCCCTTCCGTACCTTGTCAGCAAAGGTCCCAAAACCAGGACTGAGGCTCTCATGGTCTTTACGAGTTCGTAAGGAGCCTCAACACTTTTTACGCCCTCGGTGTCAATCTCTATTTTTTCATCTTCATTTACGCGCGCTCCGAGCAACTTCAAAAGTTTGCCCATTGTCCCAACATCCCGCAAACGAGGCACGCGCAACAACACACTCCTGCCCGACGCCAACAGGGTTGCTGAAAGCAAAGGCAACGCTGCATTCTTGGCGCCACTCAGGCGGATCGAACCGCGGAGGGGATTTCCTCCTCTTATGGTAATCCTATCCAAGGATGGCCCTCACCTCTTATTCTTCAGACTTCTTCTTCTTGCCGGCTTTATTATGCCGGGCCCGCTCCAGGCCGCCTTTTCTCCACTTCCTGTAGTGAACGTTACAATACCCTTTTGCCCTATAAGGCCGTTTACATCCTTCGAGCTTGCATGTCTTCTCTTCCCTGGCCAGTGTTGTTTTTTCCTGGGCAGCGGTCGTTTCCTCTGTCATGACTACCTTTTCCTTTTTTGTCAAAAGTTCCGACTTGCATTTTAAGGCACAAACCGGGCTCGGTTGCCTACGGCCGTGCTTTTATTACTGGATTCTTTTTTTTGAAACTGGCGAAGTGTTACTCTACCCGGCGTTATTGTCAAGACGCCCCTTTCCCTTGAGGCCGCTGAATGAATGCGGTACACTCTCACAAAACAACGGTGAAAAAGGGTTTTGAATGACAAAAGAAAGCTCACACGTTCTCGTCGTAGAAGATGAACTATACGTTCAAGGAATGCTTGAAGATTTCCTGTCCCGTTCGGGTTACCGCGTCACAGTGGTACCCACCGCGGAAAAAGCCTTTGAGGCGATGGAAGAAGAGGTCTTTCACCTGATCTTGCTGGACAAGAATCTACCCGACATGTCCGGTGTGGAAGTATTGTCACAAATTCGTTTTAACAATCCTGACCTACCCGTCATCTTCATGACCGGATACCCGTCGGAGAGAAGCAGGTTGATGGTTCAACATTTAGGCGTATCCGAGTATTTCGAAAAACCGGTGAACCTGCGCGTTCTCGTACAGACGATAGAAACCGCGCTTTCATCGTCAGCCGAAAAAGAAACCGAAGAAACCAATCAGGTGATTGTGGTCGATATCCAGGAAATCCTGAACAAACCCCAAGAAAAAGACGTTGTTTTGATTGTTTCGGATTCCCGGGAAATCAACACTTCCATCAAGGGGCTTTCATCCCGAAATGATTTCCTCGTGGCCGTATCCGGGGAAGTCGATAAGGTCTATGATTTTTTACAAGAAAAAACAGCGCATGTTCTGGTCGTGGATCTCGGACTTCCCGGAGGCAACTCCCCAGCGCTGGCAAGGTGGGCAGTACAAAAACACCCCACCATTTCCATTATGGGACTGTATCGAAAAACAGAAGATTCAATGGATGCAAAAAGCTTTTCCGAAGCCTTGGGAATAAGATACATGATAAAGTTGCCGCTTGATTCAACGCAAGAGCTTTTAACAAAAATGGAAATCCTGTTGAAACGCACTCGCACATTGAGGGCGTTTAACCGGACTGTTTCCTGAATACAGCCGAAAAAAGAAAGGATGGACGCATTGCCGACCATTGCAGATCTCGCAAAGCACCTTGATGATATTTTAAACGCTTCCCATTTCGATGATCGATCCTGCAACGGAATCCAGGTCGAATCCGGCAGGATGGAGGTTCGCCGTCTTGCCACCGGAGTCACAGCGTCTCTTGCCCTGATTGAAAAAGCCGCCGAAGCGGAGGCCGACACCATCTTGGCGCATCACGGTCTGTTTTGGAAAGGTCAAGATCCGGTTTTAATTGGAGGTCTCGGAGCGAGGGTTCGTCGTCTTTTCGAAGAAAAAATGAATCTGCTTGCATATCACCTCCCGATCGATGCCCATCCCGTTCTCGGAAACAATGCTGTTTTAGCCGACAAGTTGAACCTTACGGAAAAGAAACCCTGGGGTGATTATAACGGATCCATGATAGGAATCAGCGGCCGACTCTCGCCGCGTCCTGTAGAAACCTTTCTAAAGAGTGTCGAATCCGTTGTGGGAGGTGAAGTTCTGCACTTCACCGGAGGACCTGATGTGGTCGAATCGGTTGCTGTAGTGTCTGGAGGCGCTTCCGGTCTGGGTGTTTCCGCCGCTCGATCGGGATTTCATGTTTTCATCACCGGAGAACCCTCCGAACCCTGCATGCATATCGCAGCGGAAGAACGTATTCACATTTTCGCCGCGGGCCATCACAATACGGAAACTTTCGGAGTCCAGGCGGTTGGAAATCATCTAGCAAAAGAATTCGGCCTGGAAGTTTTTCACATCAATATTCCGAATCCGGTATGAAAGAATCACAAGTGTGTTCAACCCAAAATACCGGCGAAGGAAACGACGGTCCTTTCAAACCGGTAGTTGCCGTAGACCAAAACAGGCGCAACTGGAAGAAAAGCAGTCCCGGACCAAAAACAGAAGCCGGGCGCTT
>SLPX01000301.1 GCA_007131745.1 Myxococcales bacterium | reverse complement strand
GGTGGAGAATGCGATTCCGCCACCTGCATCCGGCGGAGCGAGCCGGTGAGGTATTGTTTCCTCTTTTTTCATTCTCTCTTTTTTCTCCTGTTTTCCCTGACCAACTTCCCTTCCTACTTAATATTGTGTCCACCGGCATGATGGTTCTTCTGCTTACTTGCCCGAGATCCTCACAATGACGCTTTCCGACTCTCTACCCCCGCCTATAGTGACTCGCTGCTGCTCCTCAACCCGCCCGGCGCACCCTCTACTGTCTGAATTGCAGGTGCTTGAGTCAGCCCTTATCGTATGGGATAGGTTGTGGTAGAATCCAGCCGTGAAAGAAAAAGACGCAAATAGAAAACCCATGCAATTCGGAAGATACCTGCTTGTTGAAAAGCTTGCCGAGGGGGGAATGGCTGAGATTTTCAAAGCCAAGACCATGGGTATTCATGGATTCGAAAAAATTCTGGTGGTAAAGAGGATTCTCCCTGAAAGAGCCCGCCATCCCGAATTCGTGGACATGTTCATAGCAGAAGCCAAGATGATGGTGAAACTCAGCCATCCCAAGATTGTGGATGTTCTGGATTTCGGACATGTAGATGGGCATTATTTCATCGCAATGGAATATGTCAGGGGAATTGACTGTGCTCAGCTTCTCCGGACATGTGCAATGAAACAGGTCAGGCCTTCACCGGTTATTGCGGTTAATATAGTCGCCGATGTGCTCGATGCGCTGCATTATGCGCATCACTTGCAGGATGAAGAGGGTCGTCCACTGAAAATCGTTCACCGGGATGTTTCGCCGTCCAACGTTTTTATTTCAGAGCACGGCGAGGTCAAGTTGAGCGATTTCGGCATCGCCACCATCGGCACCAGGCGGGGCAGGAGCGAAGGAGGTATCGTCAGGGGAAAATACGGCTACCTCGCGCCCGAAGTTGTGACCGGAGGGCCGGTGGATCAACGCGCTGACGTGTTTTCCGCGGGTATCCTGTTGGCCGAATTGTTGATGGTGCAGAGGCTTTTTTACAGTGAGAATTACGTGGAAATACTTGTTCAGGTCAGGAATGCGAGCCTGGATCGCCTGGAACGTTATGGCCGCCATATACCCGAAGAGCTTCGTGAGATTCTTCTTTATGCGTTGGCGCGCAGCCCTTCTTTGAGGTATCAAACAGCGGGAGCGTTTCGTAATGCCTTGAATCATTATCTTTTTGACAACCAAATGATTCTCCGCTCAACCTCGGTACGGAGGTTTTTAAATCACATCGGAGATGAGCCTCAATCCATACCGGTAAAAGCCGTACCGGTGATGAACATCGATCAGAATGAGAAGACCACTGAACCTTCGCCGGTGAAATCCGCAGGAAACTTCAAGAGGTCCGGAAAGAAAACCCGGGAGTATGGTGAGGTCGGCAAGGAGGTCGGCCGTTACAGGAAACGAAAAACATATCAGCCTCCGCCCGAACTTGATCCGTTGTCGGCCGGTGGATTGCGAAAATCCGCCATGGCTCGTCTTTCAGCCGAAGAAGCTTTCAGTTCCCTGACCCCGGTTGAAAAAGTTGAAGTGGATTCTCATTCACAGTTGGTTCCACCTAAAAGTCTGGACCTTCCATCCGGTGATCTTGAACAGAACGATTTGGATGCAGCGTCGTTGCCGGAAGTTTTGAACAAGGGCTGCATGAGTAGCGGTGAACTTGTTTCCTTGCCCGCTCCGGATTGGGAATATCGCCTGGAAGAAAGGAGTTTGTTTTCGGTTTTGTTTTCCCTGGCGGTGGACATGGAAAACGGGTTGCTGCTTTTGCGCCGCGGAGAAGAGATAAAGGAAATATATCTTCGAGACGGGGATCCGTTTTATGTTGCATCGAATCGTCTTGACGAGCTTTTCGGCCAGTACCTGCTCGCCGGAAATGTGATCACCGAATCGGAGTTGAAAAAGGCCTTGTCCGTTTTGCACAAGTACGAAGGAAAACTTGGGGAGACCCTGGTTGCTCTCAAGATCTTGAGGCCGGTGCAGATGTTGAGGCTGCTGACGGAACAGGTTCGGCACAAGATGCTCCAGGCGTTTGAGTGGGATGCGGGGGAGTGCCTTTATTATTCGAACTTTGACTGCAAGAAAGATGCAGTGCCCTTGGGTCTTGATGCTTTTGAACTGATAGAGGCGGGGGTAAAGGCCATGAAGGATTCACGGTTATCAAAGTGCCTTGCGCCTTTTATTCACAAGAAGCCCATGCAGGTCTCCCCACCTCCTGTTCCGCCGGATGTGTTTCGTGTGGACGGGATTCCGAGACAGGTTTATGATTCACTCGACGGTCGGAGGACCGTAGCCGAAATGTTGAATTCTGATGACGCTGTTCAAGATCCCGCATCCATCGGCAGGATAATTTACATGTTGCTGGAATGCGGGATGGTTCGAATATAAGAGTGATTTCAGATGGACCAGGAATCAGATCTTCAGTGGATTAGAGAGTTTTTCAGAGGGCTTACACACGAGCTTTCAGGCCCTCTTACCCCGTTGTCGGGACACCTGGAATTGTTGATGTCCCAGGGAACAGAAGGGCTCAACCCCATGCAGAAACGTTGCCTGGAAGCATCGGTGAGATCCGTGACCAGGCTGAAGCGCTTCAACGATTCGATCATGGAGATAGCCAGGCTGGAAAGGGGCGCTTATGAGTTGGTCCCGGAGGAAACCGCTCCCCGGTCGGTTTTGGAAAATGCCTGTAACAACCTTCAACAAAGCCTTTGGAAAAAAGACGTGAGGGTTGAAATTACTGCTCACACAGACGAAAAACTCCGTCAGGATCGTTCTCTCATGGAAAAAGCATTAACCATTCTTCTCAGGAACGCGATCAGGCATTCTCCACAGGGCGAAAGCATAGAAGTTGAAATCAGGTCGCAAGAGGATGGAAAAGCCGGTCGGTATGCGGTTATATCGGTTTCAGACAAAGGACCCGGAGTGGAACCTGAATATCTTGAGCACATTTTCAGACCTTTTGTAAAACTCTCCTCAACTGATGGTCAAAGGGGGGACGGACCCGGCCTGGGGCTTTCAATAGCGGATTTTGCTGCAAGAGCGCTCGGCGGGAGCGTCAAGGCGATGTGCAAAAAGGGGCTGGACGGGAATCGTTGTGGGACGACATTTGTCCTGTCCGTGCCTTTTCTCCATCCATCATGTTCAGCGGATTCGTAGGCGGCAGGATCAGGGTCCTGAATAATAGATTGGGCCGCCGGGGCCGAGGGGCAAACCGGTTACATACCAGAGCACCAGCAACAATGACCAGATTATTGTCAGGATGATCGTGTAGGGCAACATGGTTGCGATCAGGGTGCCGATGCCGGCTTTCTTGTCGTACTTTTCCATGAATGTAAGGATGAGCGCGAAATAGCTCATCATGGGGGTTATGATGTTGGTTACCGAATCCCCGATTCTGAAAGCCGCTTGGGTGAGCGATGGGTGATACCCGGAAAGCATGAACATGGGCACGAACACCGGGGCCATGAGCGCCCACTTGGCTGACGCGCTTCCCATGAACATGTTCATCGCTGCGCTGAACAGAACGAAGATTATCATCAAAACAGGACCTGATATGCCGGATGCCCGTATGAGTTGAGCGCCGTTTATGGCGAGGATGCTGCCCAGATTGGAGTGGTTGAAGAACTCGACGAACTGGGCGGCGAAAAAAACCAGTACTATGTAGGTGGACAGACCTTTCATGGATTCGATGATCTTGTTCATCAAGTCTTTGTTGTTTTTGATGGTTCCGACGTAATACCCATAGACCGCGCCGGGAACCAGGAACACGATTACCAGAGCGGTGATCAAACCCTTGAAAAAAGGTCCTTCCAGGATGGACCCGTCATCTCCGCGCAAGAGAGCGTTTTCAGGAAGAACCAGCAACAGAAACATGGCGGTCACCCCAAGCAAAGCCACGAACGCCCAGCGCACACCTTTGACTTCCCTTTCGGTCAGGGGAGTGAACTCTTCGACTTCGTGTTCATATTTGCCAAGGCGTGGTTCCACCAACTTCTCTGTTATGAGTGTTCCCACAATCGTTACCATGATAGCGGATACGAACATGAAATACATGTTGACCGCGGGATTCACCGTTACCGAAGCATCAATGATATGTGCGGCCCTTTCGGAAAGGCCGGATAGAATGGGGTCGGTTGCGCCGATGAAAAAATTTGCGCCGAAGCCGCCTGAAACTCCCACGAACGCAGCCGCGATGCCGGCTATCGGATGGCGCCCGAATGCCATGAAAATCATGGCACCCAGGGGGATCAAGACCACATAACCCACGCTGGATCCAAGGTGGCTCAATATGCCCGCGGCCACCACCGTAGCAGTCACGATTCTTCTCGGCGCGCGAAGCACGGTATGTTTAAGCATTGCTTCGATCAAACCGGAGCCATCCGCAACTCCGATGCCCACCATGGCCACCAATACGATTCCCAGGGGCGGGAATCGTATAAAGTTCTCTGTTATGTTTACGAACATGTATCTGAAGCCTTCAACGCTCACCATGTTGAAGACAGATATTTCTTCATTGGTGGTGGGATGAACGGCCGTCCATGCCAGCTTGCTTCCAATGAGTGAAACAACTACGACCATGAACGCCATGATAGCGAATATTGTCGCCGGGTGAGGCAGGCTGTTTCCGATTTTTTCTATGGTGTCCAGCGCTCGCATGGACAAAGGCCGCTTCTTTTGATTTCCCTCGTTCTTTGTTTCGGCTTTTTCGTTTTTTTTGCTGTCATTCATGTTGTCGTTCTCTTTGTGTGCGTTCACCGGTTATGTGCAAAAACTCTTGTTTATGGGCTAACACCATCGGCCGCCGGTTTTCGGGAGAGCCACATTAAATGAAGTTTAGCGCAAAGTCCAACGCGGGATGCGATCAGAACGCGGCTCGTTATATGAATGCGAAATGCTCGAGCTGAATTGCAAAGAGCCGGTATCGAAGAGGATTTTACAGTGATTTAACGTATTTTTTTGCGTAACTCTCCATTTTGCATTTGGAGGTTTTACACAGATTCAGGTAAGCGTTGAATGCTTTCTTGGCTTCTTCATTTTCTTTTCTCATCCTCTTGACGTATCCCACGCAAAACCAGGATTTCCTGGATTTCGGATCGTATTTCAGAGCTTTTTCTGCAAGTTCAAGCGAAGCATTCCATGAACCTCTGTTAAGAGCGCTCCATGCTCTCTCATCGTAATGTGACGCCAGCATTTTTCCTGCTTCACCGTGGGCAGGGTGGGTTTCGATCACCTCCTCTAAAAGGGCGATCGCCTTTTTTCTGTTCTTTTTCCACATATCCCGGGCCGCTTTCACCTTGGCTTCGACCTCAGGTTCATCGGCAGCGGGCGGTTCTATTTCGGCTGGTTCCATGTCCTCTGCGACCAATTCATCGGTTTCATCGGGAGGATCGGTTTCATCAATTTCAGCTTCTTCACTCTTATCGTCCGCCTTTTCTTCAATTTCTTCCTCAGGGAAATCCGCCGGGGGATGGGGTTTTGTCGTTTCAGGTGGGCGAGTTTCTGCCGGCGGGCGGATCAGTTCTGAACCTTTTTCAACCCGGGCGTAAGGATTCAGCCAAAAAGTGTATGCAAGGTAAAAACCAACGCCCAAACAAACCAAACCCAAAATCGTCAAGGTTACAATCAAGGGGGTTTTGGAACTGCGGTGGCTAAATGGAACTTCCAGGTCTGAAAAATCATCCGCTGCTGATGATGGTTGCGGTTCTTCGGATGAGAAGAAACCATGCTCCTCATCGCTTTCATGTCTCATCGACTCGGAGTCCCCCTCATGTTCGATCTGTTCCATTTGCTCCGGTTGTTCTTGCTGCACGGTCGGCTGCGGTTCGGCTTGTTGTTTCGCTTCAGCCGGTTTTTCTTGTTGCACGGTCGGCTGCGGTTCGGCTTGTTGTTTCGCTTCAGCCGGTTTTTCTTGTTGCTCGGTCGGCTGCGGTTCGGCTTGTTGTTTCGCTTCAGCCGGTTGTTCTTGTTGCACGGTCGGCTGCGGTTCGGCTTGTTGTT
>SLPX01000312.1 GCA_007131745.1 Myxococcales bacterium | reverse complement strand
TTGTGGCAAAGGATGAGGGCAAGCCGTACACGGTGTATAGGCGACATGACACGGAGTACAATGTGTGTCGCACGTTGGTGGAGACGTACCCGTTCCTGGGAATTTTGGGGACGGTTCTTGCAATTTACGTAGCGCTTGCGCAGCCGCAGCCGGGGCGTGTTTCGAATGAAAAGCCCGGCAAAGGGACAACAGAGATCGTCGCGGCGGCGGAAAAAGGGGTTGGGTCATCGGGTGAGGCTTCGGGAACGAGGTTGGCGAAGGTGATTGATTCGTTCGGGCACGCTTTGACATCGACCGTGGCCGGGTTGATTGCCGCGTTTGTGCTGATGCTGGTCAACGCGGGCTTGGAGCCGGGGCAGCAGAAGCTCGAGGAACATTGCAAGAACGTGCGCCAACTTGTCCAGAGGGCCCGGCGGGAACTGGGCATCAAGAGTCCGCTGCAAGCGAGGGCGGAACGGGAGGACAGGGCGGAACGGGAGGACAGGGCGGAACGGGAGGGCAGGGCGGAACGGGAGGACAGGGCGGAACGGGAGGACAGGGAGGAAGCATGAACCGCCGACGCTTGATGTTTCATCTCACGCCGTTGCTCGACCTTTTGTTGATCGTGTTGTTCGCTCAACAGATGGAGGTCCAGGACAGGGCCGCTAAGGACATCGAGCATCTGCACGCTCAGGTGACTCGAGAGGTGGAGGCGCTTCAGGCGGATCGTGACAAGGCGAACGTGGATCTTAGCAAGGCGAAAGCGGATCTTAGCAAGGCGAAGGCGGATCTTAGCAAGGCGAAGGCGTATCTTGATTTGAGTGACGATGAGCGGGCGAAGCAAACTCGGGAATTGAATGAATTGCGTGAGGAAGCTCAGCGGTTAAAGGAGGAATTGCAGGATGCCAGGCAGGCTGCGGAACTCGCTCAGCTCGAGAAGCAGCGTGATCGGAAGCGGCTGAGTGAACTTATGGCCGAGATGCTGGGGGTGTCAGCGGATGACTTGACTGAAGTCACGGCGGCTTTGCCCGAAGATGTGGCAAAGAATCTCCGGAAGAAGGCGGAGGAGTTGAAAAGGGCGAACCCCCAGGCGCTCATCAGGCATCTGGTTATGGTCGAAGAGTTGCTGAAGCAGGTCGACATCTGGGAAATCGTGGTGGAGGGAGAAGGGCGCATTCGTTTGACCGTAAACAATGATGACCTGGGGCACATTGCGCAGCGGGACGCGGATTCCATTTGGAGAGAGATGGAGACCCGGCTGAGCAAGGTTCCACAACCGAAAGATCTTGTCTTGATACTGAGGAGCCATACCGGGGATGCGCAGCGCGGGACGCGGCGCGCCTTCGAAGCGGTGCTTCCTAAGCTGCGCAATTGGCTCAGTAAAGCGCACGCAAACAAACGATTCGTTTTACCGGATATCGGTATGATCGATATTACATCCCGCACGGCGGACAAGGAAAAGGATTAATGACATGACATTCAAAACAGCACCGAAAAACAAGAGATCTCAGGCCGGTAACGGAAAAGTCTTGGTGGTGGTAGTGCTCTTGGTGGCGGGAGGGGTGGCTGCGGCGTTGTGGCTGAAGGGCGATTGTGGCTGGGGAAAAGGGGGGGGCGGAGGGTCGGGCGACGACACTGCAGCGGAGGAACCCGAGAAGCCGGCGGAGAAGAAGGAAGAGGTTGTGAAACCCGCCGCACCTGAACGACCGCTTGTCATAGTGGTCGACGGTGAGCGCTATCTCCATAATGATGTTGAGGTGGATATCAAAAAAGTAATCGAACTCGCGGGCAAGGTTCCCGAGGGCTCGGGTGCGCCGGTTCGTATCGTGCGGAAAGACAGCGCGTTGGCGCGGGCAGAGGAGGAACTGGAACAAAAACTGCGCGAGGCCGGTTTCGTTCCACAGATTGAAGACGAAAAGGATGATAGTGAATAGCCGGAAAAATATTGCAAAATCGGATAAGGTTGAGCGAAACTTCGGACGGTCTATGAACCGCGGACATTGAAAAGGATTCAAGACATGAATTACAACACAGTAACGAAAAACAGGAGAGCCGAGGCCGGTAACGGCAAAGGCTCGTTTTTAGTATTGCTTATGGTCGTGGCCGCGGTGGCGGTGGGTTTGTGGTTGTATTTAGGAGGAGGCGGTATCGGCGGCGGGTCGGAGTCCGGCCCCGCGGAACAGGCGGAAAAGCCTACTGAGGAGAAGGCTGAGGATGTGGAACCCGAGGTGGCTGAGGAGAAAACCGAGGATGTGAAACCCGACCCTGTTGAGCGACCGCTTGTAATCGTGGTCGACGGTGAGCGCTATCTCCATAACGACGTGGAAGTGGAGATCAAAAAAGTGATCGAACTGGCGACAAAAGTTCCCGATGGTTCGGGGCCGCAGGTTCGCATTGTGCGGCGGGACACTGCGTTGGCGCGCGCGGAAGAAGCGCTGGAAAAAGAACTGACCGAGGCCGGGATTGTTCCACAGATTGAAGACGAAAAAAAAGATAGTCAGTAGCCAAAAAAATCGATCAAAACCGATCAGGATTTAGGACGGTCATCCCCGCTCATCCCTGCAAATAAGGATTCTCTGAGTGTCTGTGATTTTTGGATTTACTCGATACAGTAGTCGACAACCGTGTATTTGAGGGTGCCGTCGTTTCGATTGATTTTGTGAACCAGCAGCCAATACTTGTACCTGTTGTCCAGGTAGTACTGGTTGCCCATGAGGCTGTCGATTCCTCCCACAGTGCCGGAATACTCGGTCGATTCACCGATGGATACTTCGTAGACGCTTGATTCGCTGTAGCCCTGACTCTTTGAAAAGCCTACTCCCGCGATGGATGCGCCGACTTCTTGTTCGACCGACATCGTACGTTCAGTAGCGCTAGCTTGAACCGATTCCATGGCTATGCTGGCGGTCGTTGCGACATCTTGGCCCACGGTCATTCCACCCGGAGAAAGCCAACCTGCACCGCTGTTTGCGATGTCGTCACATTCCGTAATCGTTTTATAACTCCAGGGGTCGCCCAGGGTGTGTGTCAGTGTTTCATCCCCTATCCGTCGGGATTCTTCAACCATGGAATTGTAGAAGCCTACGGTTACAGCGAGGGTGTCGGTCGACTGGGGAACGTCGATGGTCATGTACTTGTTTTCTTCCAGCAAAGCTTCCGGTTCGGGCGATGAAACAATCTCGAATTCGTAGGAAGTGTACTCCGTTGTTGTGTAGATCATGTAGTTTCTCGGATTGTCTTCGCGCCAAGGGGCTGCGTAATGAGTTCCGTAGGCCGTAGATTGGGTGTTGGTTTCGGTTTTTGTAAATTCGTGGGATAAAGTTCTGCTCGCGGATGTTTCAAAAAGGCCGCCCAGAAAATCCTGGGTGAAAGACAGGGTCGTACCGCTGGAATTTGAAACCGAGTTGCCTTCTGTATGCGTGGTTGTTGTCGTGGTTCCATACATGGTTTCGGATTCTTCCCGGAATTGCTCCAGGTCGACGTCTACGGGAGGTGCAGCGAGAACCACGAGTGGACGGGGGTCGGTCTGGGTGTACCAGCATTCGCCCGTGTATCTTACGGTCAGGTTGTCGCCGTCGATATCGCCGACAGCCACAATCGGTTTGAGGTTGCGGCTACCGACGTTGGGTGTCCACTGCTTCATGACTTCCACCTCGGACGTCTGAGCATTCATGGAGTAAATCCTCATGTCGTACTTGGAGCCGAGCGGCCTGAAGGCAATAAACAGATCTTCCCGGCCGTCAGCGTCGATGTCGCCGACAGCCATGGCCAGTCCGCCATGGGTTCCGTAGTTTAGAGACTCTGTGCTGAGGACCCTGGAGCCTCCTTCCTGCGGGCCGAGAGCCGTGTGCATCAAAAGGGTGAATCCCATCTGCTCTTGAATGGAACAGTTGAATCTACAATCAACCCCTTTCGACACCCAGATCTCGGCCGCTCCGTTTCCGTTCATATCTGTTGCAACCACTTCGGGGCTGTCGTGGTTGTGCCATCTGAATTTGGTTTCCAAATCCCATTTGAAAGCATTATAGGGCTTTGTAAGAGAACCTTCCTCTTCCTTCATTTCAAACACGTGAAAATAAATTCTTTGCCCCCCTCGCTTTATGGGAACCACTACCAGTTCATCGTGTCCGTTGTTGCTCACATCGGCAAAAGCCACGCCGGGTCTTGAATAATTGCTTGTTGCAGTGCCCCTGACATGGGTGACGAGAGTCAGGTCGAAACTCGGCGGTTCGTATCGTAAGATATCGGTTCTCCAAATATAGTGTTTCCCCTGGTTTCGCATCGTGTATGCCAACGCGATATAATCACGGTTCGCTTTTGAACCGGGACGATGGCGGTACATGTTTCCAACGGCGACTTTCAAGTCCGCGGTGTCGGTCATGAATTCTTGCGCGACAATCCGATACATCAAGAGATCGGGGTTGTATTCATAAACCTGTATATTGCCGACCCAACGCGACGATGTGGCGAGAACAATTTCGTCCCGTCCGTCGCCGTCCAAGTCCCCGACCGCCAGATCCACCGTGCCTACGTCCCAGTCATCAAAAATGAGCTTTTCCTCGGGTTGAATGTCGTTCCAGCAGTTTTCCGGTTCGCCTGAACAACTGCTTAGAATCGTCAACTGAACAGCGTATTTGCCGTCATCTTTTCTGAACCTGGTCGCTACTGCAATTTGGTCGCGGCCGTCGCCGTTGAAATCCCCGGTTACGGCTTTTTCCAATGTTCCATCTCGTTTGTCAGTGCCGAGGGAATCAAAAATATCCGCCATTCGATCACGGTCGGTCTGCTTGAGGTCGTCGTGGACCTGGCCGAAAACATCGTATTCGTCCCAGTCCACTGAGCCCATCCACATGAACTCATCACGGCGGACCACTGTCTTTTTAAGGACCGAAAGCGGCGGACTGGAACACGACGCCTTTGTGGTGTTTGAGGCAGCGAAAGCGGAAAAATGAGAAATTTCCGCAGTAAGAGTTGATTCCGCAGTGTTTGTTTCGGTGAAAACTCTGACCTGCCAATCGTCTTCTTCGGCGGAGTCTTCTCCGGTGGTGACTATCCGAAGTTCTTCCAAAGAAACGTTCCATCCCGCGGCTTCCATGACATCTGTCGCCACCGACAGGGTCAAGGAGACCATTTGGGTGAAACGCAGACCTTCCGGTTCAAATTTAACGGGCAGAGTCGCCAGGTTGGGCGAAGGGGTGAATTCATTGGTCAACTCAGCCGTGATATCAACCTGCTCAACCACTGAGTCTTCGGGGATAACCAGCCGGGCGCCGGCGAAATCAAAAGCTCCGCCCGACGGGGTAACCTGGATTGTGGTCCGGGCCGGCAGCAATGCGGGAATAGTCACCTGAGCGCTTGAAGATCCCGCAGTGTTTGTACATGTCAGTTCATAGGTGGTCACCCCCGGAAGCATTTGTTCCAGCTCCGCAACGCCGTTTCTTTCAACTTCCCCCACGTTTTCGTTGATGGTGCAGACGGGCGCCGGTGAAGGCGGTGTTTCGAATTCCCAGACCCAGGTCACCGGGGCCGGCGAACCAGCGACCACCGCGGGAGGAGACGCTCGAAAACCTACTATGTCGGGCGCGACCTGAGGCAGTGGTTCACGACATTCGAAAAATTCGGAATCGCATTCAGTCAGGGTTTCATCGGTGCAATCTGCGTTTGTTTCGCACATTTTTTCCATACACTCTTCGTGTACGGGGTCGCAGAAGTAACCATCAGGGCAATCGGAATGGTCTCCGCACTCGAGGTAACAAAAGTTTTCAACGCAGTCGAAGTCTTCAGGACAGTCCGCCTTGTCTTCGCACTCCGGCTCCACTACTCCGCCGTCTTCATCAGAGATTGTCTTTTTTGCGTCGTCACTACAGGCTGTTGAGACGGTCATTACAAGGAAAAAACCGGCAATAACCGAAGACATGGAAACGACGGCTGAGAACCGTCGGAAACTATGCAGTAATGCTTTAGTCCGAACAAAAGGACCATTCATGGCGCATTCCTCCCTTTTTTCTTTCTTTAAGAATTGTGTGAGCGAATCTCGTTTTTCGATGGAAATATTCGGATTTGAAATCTGTTTCACAGTACAATTTCACGGATAAGTACACTACATAAAAATCTCAATAGTGAGCAACGGGTGTCTTGATAGTTCGGGAAATACTCATTGTCAATGAAAACGATTCTTGGTGGCAATCTTGAAATATTGGAATTTTCTCAAGATTCCTGACTGCATACCATCCCTGCAATTCATCTTGTGGTGGTCGGAAAGTGAATATTTCAAATCCGTTACCGATTTGTTACGCGGCTTTTTCTTCCAGCTTGTCGATGAGACTTTGAAACCACCGCCGGAGAGCACTGTTGGAACGACACATGATTTTAGCCGTTGCAATAGTCTTTCGGGTTTGCCACCGGGTCATCTTGACCGAATCTCCGCTGAACACATCAGGGTTGAGAACCGACAAGGTAATGGTCTTGATTGCCATCACATAAGGGATTGTACAAAAAAGCCGCAGGGAAGGTTCGCTCTTGGGAATGGCCTGTATGTATGCGGTTGCAAGGCGCACCGAGGGCAGGAGCCACGAAATCATCCTGCGTCCGGCTTCGAGAGTGTAGACACGGGAATCCTCGTCCAGGAGGCCGGGGGCTGAAAAACGGGTGAACAGGCTTCGAGGATAAAAGATGTGTCCGTGCTCATGGTCGTCCCGTACATCGCGCAAAATGTTTGTTACTTGCAAAACGAGCGCGAACGCGCGGGCCGAGCCCAGCATTTGTGCGCGTCGATCCACCGGCAGTTCCTCCATACGTTCCAGGAACCTGTCGGTCAGGTAGTCTCCCACCGTGCCCGCTACATAGTAACAGTATTTTTCCAGAGCATCCGTGTCGGGGAGGGAAACATAGCCGTCCATCCGGTATTCTTTCTGGATTTCTGCCATTCCCTTGAACATTATTTCCGCTTGGCGCAACAAGGACTTCTTGGCCGAAGGTTCAAGAGAAGAAAAGGCCAGGATCACCGAATCGCAAACCTTCATCAGCTCGTGTTCTCCCTCGGTAAGATCCGTCCATTCATTGCACTTGCTTTGTTCAAGTTGCGAGGAATAGGGGCGGCCTTCGGCAAAAGCTTCGAGTAGACCTGCAAGAAGCCGGGATTTTTCTTCCGGCGACAGGCTGGCGGTGTCTTCGATGTTGTCTCCCATCCGAAACAGGAGATAGGCCACCTGCACCTCGCGACGGAGCGCTTTTGGCAGCTGGTCTATCACAAAGGCAAACGAGCGTGAAACGTTGCGAACCTGCTCGTTGAGAACATCATCGATTATTTGAACGTCATTCCCTTTCATGATATGGCACTATACTTATTGATATGACATTTTCAAAACAAAAACGAAATGGTGTCAGACACTAGCAATTAGCAATTAAATCAGCCGTGGATCATGGCGACGATGCGTTCCAGCATTTCGCCGTCGATGGTGTCGAAGTGGGCCGGCTTGGCGGAGTCAACGTCAAGGACGCCGGTTACTGCACCGGAGTTGTCACGGAGAGGTACAACGATTTCCGAGCGGGACCGAGAATCACAGGCGATGTGCCCCGGGAAGGCGTGAACATCCGGCACGATCACTGTTTCTCCGCGATCGATGGATGCCCAGCATACGCCCGTGTGGGGGGCCAACACCAAACATGCGAGTGGGCCCTGGTACGGACCCACCACAAGATCTTCGTTGTCCAGCAGGTACCACCCCGTCCACAGGAGACCGTTCACCTTGGCGTGGATAAGAGCCGCCGCGGTGGCCATGCGGGCCACGGGATTCTTGGTTTTTAGAAAAAGGTCCGCCAGTTGGGTCTCTATTCGTTCGTAGCGGTTTCGCTTGGCTTCCTTATCCGCAGTCATTTCAGCCTCCTTACTCCCGTCTGTACAGAAGTTAAAACAAGTTTCAAAGGGTACGAAAAACGAAAGGCCTTTTTTTGTCGGTTTTCAAGGGAAAAGTTTCGGAATTGGAGAGGTTATTTTTCGAACGAGTTCGGTTATTATGAAAACAATCGAGCCGTGGGTTTTTAGAAAAGCGATATTCTCTGATTAAGTTTATCAGAAAAGGATAGGAACATGTCGACGGTAAAGAGAGCTATGGTTTCATTGATTGTTATTGTCGTGCTTCCCTGGGGTTGTTCCAAAGACAGTGGGAGGCTGGAAAACGACAACGAAAACGACAATGACAATGGAAACAATCAAGGTCTGGTTGATGGAGGGCATCCGGACGGCGGAGGATCCGGTCACGAGCGTCCCAGCGGAGAAGTGGCTGAAATAAGACAAGGAGAACCACTCGTTGTAGACAATGAACGTCGGCGCAACGCTCTGGAAGCTTACGAGTCCCTTGACAAGGACGAACTGGATTCGGAATTCGATCCGGAAGATCTTTATGAAACGTACAATGAATTCGCGTTGGCGTTTTTCGGCCCATACACGCAGTTGGAGTTGCAAAATCACATGGGAGGAGTACTGGATTTCGTTGTATCGGCCGACTGGATCCACGTATCCAGAAACTCGGCCGCCATAGGTTTTGAAACAACTTTGCCGGTGCGCGGGTACATCGAATATGGCACGGATGAACAGGATCTCGACAGCGCGAGCGATGAGACGGAACGATATTTTTTCCAGCAGATTCATCACCTAAGGGATCTGGATGAAGATACTACATACTATTACCGGTTGGTCGGCCGGGGAGACGACGGCGAAACCATTGTTTCTCATGTCCGATCCTTTACCACGGAAACCGGCTCCGGCCGGATCATGGTCCCGGGAAACCTGGACGGCCCTCCGTATGTGCTCGACGAATCCGATGCAACCTACCTCCTTACAGAAGACATAACGGCCGAAGGGACAGCGGTCGTCATAGCGGATCAGGGAATAACGCTGGACCTGAACGGCCGCACGATAACATTCGGAACCGCGCCGGTTGAGACTGTTAATCCCGATGGTTATGAAACTGCGGCATGCGGAATATGGGCACGGTCTTCCGGTCTTTCGGACATAAAGATTGTAAACGGCCGGATAAGAGAGGGAGATGGAGCCAATGAATCCACATCGAACGGGGGGTTGAACGCTGTTTACCTTTCCGGGGTTGAAAGCATTGAGATAGCCGGGCTCTCTGTGGAATACCGTGCAGCTGAAACAGCGGGCTTGTTTTTCAGGTATCCCAGCGGACGGGTTCATCTTCATCGCACCAGGATCACCGACAAGGGTTATCAGGTGCTTGATCGTCACGGAGCCGGAGTCAGGGCCGTGAGGGTGGTCGCGAATGATCCCGATATCGGCGAAATGGATGACTTTGAATTCAACAACAACCTCGTGGCTCGCACACGGCAAAACGGTATCTCGCGTGCGCAGTTGATGCGCGACAACGAAATCTGGGTTGACAGCTGGTCCACCAACTCTTTCGCGGTGCAGCCTTTTTCAAGGGTTGATCACCAGGCAGGTACGGTTCGGCGGAACAAGGTTTTTATGTCCGGGTACAACCCCATAGGTTTCGGGTGGGCGCACCTGGATCTTTTCGTGGAAGAAAATCTGGTCCGGATGGAAGGCGCATCCACGTCTACCCGCCGTTACTATGAAAGCTGGGGGGAAATGGACGCGGTAAGCGCTTTTCGCATAACGAATTACGGCTCCGGAGGGCAGGTCAGGGAGAACCTGGTTTATCGAAACAACGTTGTGTTCGGACGTGCGCGCGGCGGGGGGATCATGAGAGGCACCATGTTTTACACCGATTACAGCATCAGTGACACTCTCTTTGAAAACAACTTTGTTTATGTCTCGGACGACGACGGAGAAAGTTTGGACACCGCCCCGATCGTGACCCAGGGCGTTTATGCAAACCGGGAAAACCACCTCCCCGCGTATTACGTCGACAATGTCATCTCTTCCAACATAGCCAATGTCCGTTTCGGTGATTCTTACGGGCGGGGAGATCGCCACATCTTTTTGAACTGCACGTTTATCGGCGAAGGTGACCATCCAGATTACCACACTTTTGTTTTCGACGCCGGGTTCGACAGTAACCGACATGAAGTCATTGATCCGGTTTTTGTAGGCAGGGCTGCCTATGATGACGTCTGGTGGCGCCGCACCAGCACTCAAAGCTTCTACTCAGTGGGTTGGACCCTCACCGTAAACGGTCCGGCCAATGAAACCGTGCAAATCATTGACCTCCACGGCGAAGAAGTTTTTTCGGGAAACCTGGGCGGGGAAGGGGAAATTTCCGTGGAGTTGATTGCGGTCACCATTCGGCCGGCGGAATGGGAAGAAAGCGGTTCTACGTTTGAAGTCCAGGATCGTTTCGGCCACCAGAAGATTTTTCACACGCCTCACGAGGTGACGGTCGGCGGTGAAACGAGAACTGTGGAACTGGACGAAAGTATGACAATAGATTTTTAAAGGCGGGAAGGCGAATACGTGAACTCATGAGCGGATGAGAAATGTTGAGCGATGGAATACTGAGAGCACCGATAAAAAGAATGGAAAAAAGGATGAAAACAGTTGAGACAAGAACAATGACCGAAAGTGCGAAGCCTGGTATGACAGTTTGTCTTTCTGTGTCATTAACCGTGATGATAGCTGTTCATGCGTCGGCATTCGCGCAGATATCTTTCGATGAAAGCGGCAGGTGGAAAACGTCATTTGATTGTCCGGAGTGGGACCAAGCGGACGATTGGAGCAACCTGGAATGCAACGACTTGATCGTAGCGGGAGCTTGGACGTGCAGCGATGATTTCGGTGAGCATGGAGGACAAATCACCGCGGATGCACAAAACCCATTGAGCCGGGGAGGGCGCGGTTTTCGTCATTGGCAGGGTGATGGAAACAATAACAATTCAGGTGGTATCAACATAGTATTCGATTCTCCTCAGCCTGAATTCTGGATCAGGTGGTACCATCGCTACGAGGCCGGATTCCAGTGGTCGGAAACTTACGGGCGAATGCCTCATTACGACAAGATTCTGTATATTTGGACGGAGAAGCCTCATAATGCGATTTTTCCTTCACATCCCAGCGGCGACAGGTGGCGCATCGCCACCCAGGCGCCGAGCGGCGCTGCAGCGAGTGCAGAAGGCATAGGATGGCAATATACAATGGGCGGAGAGCAATCCGACGGAGAATTCCATGTTCATGAAGCCTACGTAAAAATGGATACCGACGGAACCGACGGCATTGCGCGCTTGTGGATTGACGGGGAGTTGATAGTCGAATCCTTTGAAATGAACTATAGCGGTGGAACGGACTCGGAAGAAGATCAAACAGCGAGAAACGGATGGGTCCGAATTCTTGTAGGGAGCAACCAGAACGAACCTGATAACGGCCGATGCATGTATGTCGACTACGACGATATAGTCATCTATAATCGGACTCCTCCTAACGTGGATGAGCACGGAAATCCTTGGATCGGTCCCACACGGGATCCGCAAGAAAACGGCGACCCGCCGGATGCAGGCTTAGGCGACGCCGATCCGCCTGATGGTGACGCAGGAGCGGGCAACGACGAAACCGGGCAGGACGCATCCGACAGCGGATGCTCCTGTCGAAGTATTTCACCGGCCCCGGCAACCAACCGCAACTCGATATCGGAAGGGTTTTCATCTTTCGGCGGATTGCGCTCCATTGCTCTGTTTGGGGGTTTTGTCCTTTATGGCGTAATGAGTCGGAAGAAGCGGAAGAGGAAACGTTCATTTGTGGCGACCTGGTGATGGATTTGGAGTTCCCCCTTTGATCGATTAACCGGGAGGTTTACAGATGAGAATGAGTTCGATGGCTGTTTGTTTGGTGTTTTTTGTGGGCGGAGTGATTTCGGGGTTTTCGGGCTGCTCTTCTAAAGGAGTGGGCGCCATTGTGTGCGGCAATAATATTGCCGAGATGGGGCAGATTTGCGACGGAACAGATCTGAGGGGCGAAACTTGCGCGAGCATTGGGCTGGGTGAGGGAACGCTTTTGTGCCGTCCTGATTGCTCCGGTTTTGATGCCCGGGGATGCTCCGGCGGGGCCCTTTGCGGCAACGATGTGGCAGAAGCCGGTGAGGTATGCGATGGGCGGGATTTGAGAGGCGAAACCTGTGAGAGTTTGGGGCTGGGTGGGGGAACGATACGATGCTTGGCTGATTGTTCCGGGTTCGACGTGTCGGGGTGTGAAGGAGGTGGTGTTTGCGGCAACAACATAATCGACGAAGGGGAAGTTTGCGATGGGTCGGATCTCGATGGAGAAACCTGCGGGACTCAAGGGTTTTACAGCGGCTCCCTTTCTTGTTTGGCAGACTGCTCCGGTTTTGACACCTCGGGCTGTTACGGTTACTGCGGCGATGGGGAGATCAACGGCGGTGAGATTTGCGATCGCGACGACTTGGGCGGTGAGACGTGCGAGAGTTTGGGAAAGGGAGGGGGAACATTGGTGTGCTTGGACGATTGTTCCGGTTTTGACACTTCAGGATGCGGGGTTCCTGTTTTTGAAGGCTGCGATTGCATACAACCCGGTGACGAAGATGTTGGATTCGCCGAGGCGATAGAAATCTGCGATCCGGATGCAGTGAGAGAGATCGAAATATACGGCGACCGAGCCCAGATGGCGGTATTTGAAAATTTCGGTGGTCTGTATCCGAGGACATCATTAACTCATGAGGCCGACGGATTGCTTGAAGATAACTGCCGTGCCCTGATGTTATGTACTGGAACAGCTTTGGATACGTCTCCAGTGTATGGGACGGATTTCGGAAATTTGGATCCTCATCCGCTTTACGGCAACGTTCAGGTTCACGATCTCGGACAGATCATATTTCACTTGACGGTTCCAATGGATGCGCAGGCCGTGTCGTTCGACTTCATGCTGATTAGCAGCGAATATCCCCAGTATGTTTGTACGCAGTTCAACGACACTTTTTTGGCCATTATCGAGGATCCGGCGATCAGCAACGGTGCTCCCACGAACATTTCTTTCGACGATGAAGGTACTGAGTTTTCAATCAACTCCGGGTACTTTGAAACGCCCGATGAGTGGACGGAAGACCTTTCCGGGACGGGTTATGATACACCGAATCCTGATGCCATGTGCACCGGCACCAGTTCGGCGACTTGCACGGTTCCGGATCCGTGCCCTCCTGCAAACAACACGGTTGGGTCGGGGACCGGATGGCTTCGAACTTATTCTCCGGTCACTCCCGGAGCGGATTCCACGATTGCGTTTGCAGTATACGACGATGGTGATGGATTGCTGGATACCTGCGTAATAATCGACAACTTCAGATGGCATACAACACCTGTGGAGAGCCCTTTTACCGTGAAGTAGCCCCTAAGTCGGTAGGCGGGAATTGTTGTGAATCGGGGTGCGTTCAGATTTCGAAAAGCGATGTAGTCTATGCACGAGGCCCGTCCCGGGTGTGACCGAGGTGTCAACGGCTCGGGTTTACGATCAGGTGGACACCTTGTTTTTTCCGCTGTCTTTCGCCCTGTATAGGGCTTCATCCGCCGCGGCAACGATTCGTTGCACATCTCTTCCATCTTCCGGGAATGAAGCCACGCCAATGCTGATGGTGGTACTAAGAGGGATACCGTCTTTTTCGAGTCCTGCTGATTCCACGGCTTGGCGGATTTCTTCGGCTACCAGGATGGCGTTTTGTTTGTCGAGGCCGCACAGGAACGCGGTGAATTCGTCTCCGCCGAAGCGGCATGCCTGTCCCTTGTCCTCCATGATTCGAGCGATTATCCGCCCGGTTTCACCGATTACGTGAGCGCCGAAAAGGTGGCCGTGAGTGTCGTTGATCTTCTTTACACCGTCGAGATCCATCATGAGGATCGAAAGCGGTTGATTGTGGGGTATTGCACACCTGAGAGTGTAATCCAGGGCGTCGTCAAACGCACGTTTTGAAGGCAATCCGGTTAGTTCGTCGGTGGCTACTAGTTGGGAAACCATGTCGTGGAACCCCAGGTCCATCTCGTCGGCTATTGAAAAGCGTAGGACGGTATCGCCCAAAAATATTTTTTCTCCTTCCCTTAATGCCCGGGGGTTTGTTACCGGACCGCAATCCACGTGGGTGCCGTTTGTGGAACCAAGGTCTTCGATGATAAACACTTCGCCCGCCAGAGGAGTGACGCGGCAGTGTTTCCAGGAGACAATGCGGTCCAGCAAGGGAAGGTCCGAGCAGGGGTCTCTGCCGATCAGCACACTTCGCTCGATTACGATGTGTTTGCCCAGGTCTCTTGCTCCGCCTCGGATCACGGTCAAAAAAGCTTTTTGCTTTTTTTCCGGTTGTGGACCCCTGGCCGGCGAGGTTGCTTCCAGGGTTTTGAATCCGCCTTCAGGACGATCGTTGCTCATTGTACATGCCTGTCGTCAACTTCATCCGTGGTTTTTACGTCGTCCATATAGCTCGCAAATGTTGAGCATCACAATGCTTATCTTCTCTTTTTGTATACCAAATAGTGGATTGGATCTACTTCGCGGAAATATGTGTAGACAAAGGCTGACCGGTCGGCCGGCTGACAGCGATTGAACGCTCTGAAAACGGTTGAGGTTTTAGAACAGTTTTCTGAGGTACCCGGCGGCTTCTTCCTGGTATCCACCGTCTTCCTTGGCGTGATCCGGGTTCAGTCTGGTCGAAACTACGGAATCGAGTTGCTTTCTTGCCTCACGCTTTTTGCCGACGTCGATGAGTAATTCCGCCAGCCACAACCGGTTGCAAAGAAAGTCCGGGGCAATTTCCACCGCTCTTTCAAGGTGTTCCAATGCTTTTCGCTTGTTGCCGATGGAAAGCGGCCACCCCGGAGCGTGATGATACAGGCGGCCGATCGCTCGATGGGGGCCGCCGAAGAAAAACGCCTCGTTTCTCTTCAGAACTATTTGCATAGCCTTAAACATTGGATCCACGGATTTCAACGATGCCATTATTCCCCGGCACATTCCCCACATTCCCATGTTGGAAGCGTACCAGAAGTTTCCGTAAACCGCTTCCGGGTACAACGTTACTGCTTCATTGCCGCATTGCATTCCCTTATGGAAAAGTCGTTCACGCTCTTTTTTTTGTTCCTCGAAAAAGCCCTTGTAAAAAAAAGCGTGGGAAAGCTTTCCTCTTACGACGTCATTTTCAGGGTGTTTCCTCTTGAGTTCTTCCAATAATCCGATCGCCTTGTCCAGGTTGCCGGGTTTTTCTTTCTTTTCGATAAGATTGCCGATTTCTTCGAACATTTTTTATTTTCCTCCTTCCGGAGGGGGAAATTTATCACAAAAAAACCCCCAAGGTTCATCAAAATTCATTGCACTTCATTTTGCCCGAACCTTTGACGATTTGAGACGGGAAGCGTATCATTGATGTCGGCGATGCCGCCTACGATGCTTAGATAGAAAGGGAAAACAAGGACCATGGCGAGAACACGAGTTTTGTTATTGACTTTTGCCGGTCTGGCTTTGACGGCAGTGTCTCCCGCGTGCGGGGACAGCAGCGGGAACGAAGATAAGTATAACACGAACTACAATGGTAATACGAACGTGAATCCGTTGGATTCAGGGTGCATCGGACGGCTGGAACCGGTTCCACCGGCCGGTGAGCACGTGATAGTGGGCGACGGCGACCCGGGAAGTTGCAGCGAGGAAGCATTGCGCGAAGCGCTGGCCGTGACGAACGCTGCCTCGGGCGGGGGGACGATAACGTTTGATTGCGGGGATGATCACGTTATCTCATTGAGTTCGTCGCTTGAAGTCACTTCCGCATTGATCGTTGACGGTGAACACAAGATAACAATTTCGGGATCGAACGCGGTGCGCATATTTGATTTGAATCATCACCTTGATTTTACGGTTCAGCGTATCGTGTTGACTGAGGGCCGGACCGAGGAATCAGGCGCGGCGATTCACCATCCATGGTTCGGCACTTTGAAGGCCATAGACGTGGATTTCGTGGATAATCATTGTACCAGTACGAAGGGTGAGATCGGAGGCGGAGCCATATTCGCCGGTGGTTTGGAAGAGGCCGTGATATCGGGTTGCCTGTTTCTTTCGAACAGCGGTAGCAACGGGGGCGGCATATTGAACCGCGGTTCCACCTTGACGGTGGTGGATTCCTATTTCGTGGGTAACTGGACCACTAGTTCCAACACATCCGGCGGACAGTATGGAAACGGAGGGGGTCTTTACATAGATGGAATGAACTACGATGTTGACGGAGATTTTCATCTTTGTGGAACCGTGTTTGAAGGAAACCATGCGAACCAGCACGGCAGCGCGTTGTTCGGCTACTTTTACGAAGGTTCCCACGCGTATATCGACAGGTGCCTTTTCGTGGACAACGAGTTCGACGGGAGCCCCACCGGAGGGGCTGGGGGATTGTATCACCAGGGCAACAACGTGGGCCTTACCCTCACTAATTCGACGATAGCAGGCAACCGTTCCGACAAGCACGCGGCCGGACTTTTCGTGGGTTCGGGATCCGCACCTTCCGTGGTTGTAAATACCACTTTTGCGGGAAATGTTGTTCCCGAGGTAGGGGCCGCTGTTTTCAACGGGGCAGCGCACGTTGATTTCGTGAATTGTACGTTTTACGGGAATGAAGGTGACTATGGACCCGCAATTTTCAAGGGCGAAAACGCCACGATGAATTTTACGAACTGTCTGTTCTCGCATAATTATTCACCCAACCGTTACAGTGCGTACGCGTGCCATGCGACCATGGGAGATGGGGGAGGCAATTTCCAGTGGCCCGACACAAAGGAAAGCGGCCATCCGGACAATCCTTGTGTTGAAGGAGTTGTTTTCGCCGATCCATTGCTCGAACCCCTGGACGATAACGGTGGTCCCACACCCACTATGGCTCTGGGCGAAGGTAGCCCGGCCATCGGCGCGGGCGTTGATTGTCCGGAGATCGATCAAAGGGGAGAACCTCGTTCCCAGCAATGTGATTCAGGAGCGTACGAATCTCAATGATACGGCTATGTTTGAGTCGGATCTAAGGATATTCAAAAACCATCACGATTCACTATCCGCCAGGAGGCGACCGGCCAGTTGGGCAAAGAGATTTCGAGCTGACGTAGCCTTGCTCAAAAAGCGATGTTCTCCAGAGAGTCCTCGGTTGGACCGGGGAGAGAGAACCAATGCGGCGGCATCATACAGGTTTTGTTCCATCAGGCGCTCGCACAAAATACGATAGCGCTCTGCATACGACGAGTTCTTGAATTCAGGAAATACATGATAGTGGGGCGAAGCCACCTTGACCGCCCGAGTTGAACTGTCGCTATCCTCTAAAAGCATAAGATAACCGAGAAATGGAGGGCGAGGATCGACTCTGTTTCGTTTGCAAGAGGAATTAGTATGGTTGGTGGGGTGGTATGCTCCGTGTCGGGCTGCAACCAATAGGTCGGAAGAGTTGCCGATAACCTCTTCTGCACGGTTGTTGAAATTGTTGCCGAACGATCCAACTTGCGATTTAAACTCAAGTACAGCCGACAGTCGCTGACGGTGTACGATGACTACATCCCATTTCTTCGTCGGTCGATAAAAGCCGGGCAGTGTGAGATCACGATTCGTAAACACAGAGGAGTTTGGAATTCCACAGTGTCGAGCGATCCCTTTAACAACAGCGAGAAACCCATCAAGGTTTTTTCCGGCGATTACATTGCCTCGGGATCCGCCTTGGGTTGCCGAACCGGTGGAGCGAGTCCTCCAGAACGTGATCACCGCTTCCTTCAACATGGATTGAAAATCGGCAGGCAGGATTCGGCTGCTCATTTTTTTACACCCGTTACCCGCGCCGAGGCGGCAAATGAGGTAAAGCGTCGAAATAGTTTACTGCCCAGGCTGAAGGACTCAGCAACGGTATCGTCTATTTCTTTCTGATCCCGCGATGTAGCGACTTGTGCCAATTCTAGACGTTGTTTATCGGAAAGAGAAGCCCAACGAGGTATGCGAATCCGGCGAAGATACTGAGCCTGGAAGCGGAGAAACCCTCCTGACATCCTTACGCAATATGCAGCTACAAATGCCAGCGCGATTGAAGACCTCAGAACTGCCTGAAGGGCTCGAAGATCCCATTCATCCGAAGTCACTACGTAGAGATTGTGGTGTGGATAGTATTCGCCGGCGTCAAATACTACTGTTGCTTCACCCTTGATGTCCGGAATCAGAAGTTTTGGTTTCTTTACAAGAGCCGGATACACACGGTCAATTGTCTTGTACCAGGAGCCCGGGTTCTTTTTTGCCGTGTGTCTACTTTTCAACACTGATTCATGTTGTTTCATGTAAGCTGCAAACTTTGGAAACTCATTCAGGTCCGCCAGTGTGCCGTCTTCCATCCATGGATTGACAATGCCTTTACCCGACCACTCGACCCCATCAAACCCCAGGTCGCCGGACATTACCAAGGGCAATCGACGCGTCTCCTCAACAGGGAGGGTTTCATATTCACCGATATAAACCTTGTCGGCGCCGGTTGCCACGCCTATACCCACTTTTACGCCGGCTTGTTCCAGGTTTGGAAACCGATGCTCAAGATCTCTCACAGCCTCCAATATCTCTGGTGCATCGACTAGCCAGGGGTCGCTGCCACAGCCGACGTTTGAGACATGTGCAATGCGCGCTGATGGCTGGTTTGGTCTTTTGCATAAAAGACTGAAAATTCCTGAAAGAGAGCTTCCATTCCGTACTCCGGTAACAACACGTGTAACAGACTGCGGTATTCGACGTATTATGGTGATTGCAGGATAAGCATCAACCTGTTTGTGAAAAGCATCAACCTGTTCCAAGTCAATATAGACATCAAGGTTGAAATGCGTTGCAACCTTTTCACGCAGAGGCCCGCCGTATTTGTTTTTTGTCCAACGATTGGCGCATATAAACCCGAGCACTCCTCCCGGGCGAAGGATGTCAAGGCATCTCTCGTAGAACAAGACGTAAAGATCAGCACGATCATAGAGAGAGGTGAAACGATGCTTGTATTCGGAAAGCAGCACATCCGGAATTCTCTCTTGACGAACATAAGGGGGATTTCCCACGGCCACGTCAAATTCTCCATCGAGAGATGTGAGCAGGAAATCATCTTGTTTCAACCACTGTTTCGCCACCATCTCGGAAGTGTGCTGTTTCAACCCGGAACCAACCAGCAGTGAGACGATTTTCCTCATGGTTTTTTTGTATGTCGGAAGGTGCAGTTCAACGGATCGAATACAATCGGCCAGGGCAGGTGCATGATCTGATGGCGGGCCGTGGTATCGATGACACGAATCAAGTAGACGTTCGGCGGCTACCAGGAGAAACTTGCCTTCTCCTGCAGATGGTTCCAGCAATCTTTTTGACAAAAGGTCTTCATTCGCGATGTAACCGCAGAGGTCAAGGATGCCCTCAACCACCTCGCTTTTGGTGAAAACAGCGCCTCTTTGCACTATATTCCCTTTGTTGTGGGCAAGATCCTGGATCGCTGCTTCAACTGATGATGTTCTGGCCGTCTCGAAGGGAAGTAGCATGTTCCCTCTTCCAGTCATTTTGCTTTCGACCTCCGTTTGCATCCGTCGGCTCTATCGGTTATCAATCCACTGGATTGCATCGGAATACCCGAATCTCAAAAGGGGACCTGCTTAATGAGAAAACACCTTACGCTAACACAATCCGCCCAAGTTGCTCAATATCGAAATGACTTGTAACTCGACCTGATTCTGCTTGAATACACTTTTAGCTTTTCGGATTGGGTTTTAGAGAAATGTTTTGATATTCTGATGAGCTGCGGATATGGAGTTGAATGTGAAAAGAGCGAAAAATCGGGTTGTTGAAGCACGATGTTGAGCAGGAGAGAAAAAATCGTTTCAGAAGAATCGCCGGGCCGAAAAGCCGGACAGGATTTCGGGCGCATCATCAGTGCCTTTGCCAAGGATGGTTTTCAAGGTTGTGGGATTTCCCCCGACGAGTCGGCGAGGGTTCGCGAAGCAGCCGGTGAACTCGTGAAAATGGATGGAAGGGAGATCCGCAAGGCCGTCGAGGAAGTATTGATGTTGGAAGATCCGCGCCCGGGCCTCGAGTGGTTGTGCCGATCCGGGGTCATGGAGACGGTGCTTCCTGAAGTTTATGCCACCGTCCATTTTTCCCAGGAATCGGACAGGCGGCACAAGGATGTATGGGAACACACCAAGCAGGTGGTTTTTCAAACGGAGAGACGGCCTGCTCTCAGGTGGGCCGCGTTGTTGCATGACATCGGCAAGGTAAAAACGCGTACGTTTGGGGACGATGGGAAAGTGCAGTTTTTGGGTCACGCGGAGAAAGGCGCGGCCATGTTTCGAAAAATATCCAACCGCCTTCGTTTTTCGAAGGAGATGAGCGTTCGGGTTCATTACCTGATTTTGAAACACCTGCGGGCGAACCAGTACTTGCCGCAATGGAATGATTCAGCGGTGCGACGTTTTTACAAACAGGCGGGAGAATACCTCGAAGATCTGATCGCTCTAAGCATGGGGGACATAACCACAGCGCGGCCTTGGAGAAAACAGGAGGCTCTCGACGGGCTTAGGGAACTCCTGGAGCGAGTCGAAACCCTGAAGAAGGAGGATTCGAAAAAACCACCGCTGCCTTCAGGCCTGGGGAATCATATCATCGAACATTTCAACCTGGAGCCGGGCCCGATCATCGGGAAGATAAGGACTTTCCTGGAAGCAAGAATAGGAGAAGATGCTTTGGAACCGGGATTGTCTTCGGAAGAGTATGTCGGGTATCTTGAGAAAAACAGGTCTGCTTGGGAGTAAAGCCTGACAAAGGGCAACCAGGGGCGTTTGAATAACAGACAAAAACGGACAATAACAGACAATAACAGATAAAGATCAGCAGTGTGATTTTGCAGCTTGGCTTGCTGCACCATAATGGGGTCGGTTTGTTGATTGGTATAGCGATGCATGGAAAACAAAGAAGCAAGGCAAAATCCGGCGGAACGGATAAAAGAACCGAAAAAGAGTCAGCCCTTACAGCGGGTGAGATAGCGGGCCGGCTGGGGCTTTTGTTTGCGGGGGTTTATGGGCTGGGCCAGGGTTTCCAGATTTGGACCGAGGGTGCGGTTTTTGTCCACCTTGAAATGCTCGTGTTGAGTTTTTTGTGTTACGTCGCAGGGTTTACATGTCTTGTTCTCGCCGCGTTGTACAAAAAGCGGTTGCAAAGAGCTGCGGGTTGGGCCGTGGCCGGGCTCCTGCTTACCGCAACTTTTGCACGCGGCTACAATCATCTTAGCTACATGAACCCTCGATACGTCACCGACACGGCTGCGTTCAATCATTATGCAGCGGAGCTGACCCTGAAGGGAGCCAATCCGTACAAGGCTTCCATGGCACCCGCCGCGGACCGGTTCGGATTGGACAAGAAATATTACAACCACGATGTTCGGGGCAAGATGGTCGGCAATTTCTCTCAGCCGGCACAGTCATTTCTTGTCTACACCCCTTTCGTTGGGGCGGGGGTCGCCAACATCGGCTGGGTGAATCTTGGGGCGCATCTCCTCGCCGTTTTGTTGTTGTTCTTGATGGTCCCTGTTTGGATTCGTCCCCTTGCCCTTTGCGTGTTCATGTTCGAGCCGGAACTCATCGAGTTCACCGTGCGAGGGGGGCCGGATATCTGTTATCTGCCGCTTTTAATTGCAGCTGCTTACACTTTCCGCGACCGCCGGCCGCTTTCGGGGGTATTGTGGGGTTTGGCCTGCGGAATAAAAATGGGACCATGGCTCTTGGCGCCGTTTTTTCTCGTGGCCTTGTACCACGAAACAAGTGGACGTAATGTGAAAGAGCGGCTCATGGAAACGCTGCGTTTTTTCGGTCCGGCCGCGGCCGCGTTCCTGGTTCCGAATCTTCCCTTTTTGCTGTCCGCTCCCGGCGCCTGGTTCGAGGGTGTGTTTACCCCGATGAGCCGACAGTTTGCGATGTATGGAAGCGGGCTCGTCAATATAACGACCTCTGCGGGGGCGCCGCTGTCCGGAACAACGTATACTCTTCTCGCTCTCGGAGTCTGCGCTACGCTCACAACTCTTTATTCCCTGTTCTACGAGAAAGCAGCGGTCATGATTTGGATACTTCCGGGTGTGATCTTGTGGCTTTCCCCGAGAGCGGAACACGCGCACTTTATTTATTGGGCGCCAGCGTTCGTGGTTGCGCTCGCGTGGCGGTTGCACGAGCGTTTCGCTGAAACCCCGGAGCTAGGCGGTGGGACGGACGGCGACAAAAGCTGCAGAGATGGAGGGAAGGCCGAAACTGAGGAAGGGGGCAACGAGGGCAAGCGAAAAGAGAACGGTAGCGGGTCTGAAACGACCGGTCCCTTGTTTTCCGCTCTTGTTTCTCGTTTGCGCACCCGAACCGGATGTGTTGTCTTGCTCGGTATTCCATTCGTGTTTTTTGCCGCAGCGGCCTTGAGAGCTGCTGCATCGAAACAATCGCTTCATGGAGAGGTGTTGGCGGTTCAAGACAACAGGGAAATCGGTTTTGCCGAGACAATCAAGGTTCATGTCGAAAACCGGACCAACAGGAAAACCACGCCGAGGTTCGCTGTGTTTTGGCGCGGGAACAATCTGTATTTTCCGGAAGTCGAGGGTGGCTTGAAGTCATTGGCGCCCGGCGCCGGACGGGTGTTTAACCTTCGGGCTGTGGGCCACATGGAAGCTCCGCCGCTCGAAGAGCCCTTCCGGATAAGGGTTTATGACGGATCCGGTTCGCGTTTCTACTTGACTCCGCCCTCGGGGCCCGAGCCGCGTACCGCGCTTGTATACAACCGGCGCCTTGAACATTGGGATGAAGCGCGTGGATCGCCGGTTCGCTGGGAGCGCACTCCCGTAATCAGAGCGGCTCCCGACGCGGTTGTCAGGCGTGAGCATCTTGGGCGAAATGCTACGTGTCTCGAAACGGTGCAGGCCGGCGCAAGCGAGTGGAGCGAAACGGCTTTGGCCCAGGAAATCCCTCCTGACGCGCAAACCCTGAAATTCGTCTATGCTTCATCAGCGAACCCGGTGGGAGGTTATGAGCCGTTGCAGCTTCCAGGATTGGAAATCGAGTTTCCAAGGGGCGAAACCGCGGTTTTCAGTCCTTCTTCCGAAACGGTGTTTCCGCTTGCGTATCGAAAGAACCATCGTCTGAACGTTGAACTGCCATATGTCAACCCCCGAAGGTGGGAGGATTTCATGGTGGACGTTCTTTCCCTGGCCCGGTATTTCGGCTATGCATACACCCCCGGGTTGACGGTCAGGCTCACGGTCGGCCGGCACAGAAAGCTCCCGGGGAAGGCCGGAATCTGCATTTCGGAGATATCAGCGTCGCACAGCAAACATCTTGCTGCTTTTTCGGTGGAAACATTGCCGCCCCTCGACAATGCGGGTTTGGAACAATGGACTCGTTCAGGAGATCGGCCGCTGGGATGGGGTGTGGAACCTCCCGCGGAAAACGTGGATTTTCGAGTCGGTCTCGATGGCCCCGGTGGAGTTTCACTGGAACTGTATGACAAACCCCGCAGCAAGCGAAGACCCGGACCGCGCTCCGAATGGAAACGTTTGGCGGTCAGCCAGCGGCTCATGAAAAGCGTTTCCCGCATTGATTTGCTGGTGTGTTCTTCAAAGACGACAAACGACGTACGGGCCCCGGATTGCCTGGCCGGGATCAAGATTTCCGACGGCAGCACCCGGAAAGTGTGGACGATAACGGACGAGAGGTCTGAGCGAACTCCCGACGAGGTGATACAAAAAGCCGACGAAGGAAGGATGCACATATTTTCGGTTCCCGCGGAACCCGGGTTGGGCTGTGCGCGCATGTCGGTAAAACCGGGGAGACTGGGCAGGCCGGGCAACAAGGTGAGTTTGCTGCTCCATGTACACGATAGCCGCTCCGGCGACAGCGAGGTGCGGTTCAGCCCGCTTGAGTTGCACCGCTGAAAATCGGCAGGTCCCGCGACCGGTTGACCGGCCTGGATTCAATCTGACTGAATACAAACATACGGGGCGAAGTTGACAAACACCCGCTAACAACAGTAACATTTGCATTTCTGTTCCAGGTCGCAAGGATAGTCCTCGATTGAGGCCGATACGAAAATGAAGCTTTCCGATGATGAGATGTTGATGTATGACGGCAAGAGGGGAGAAGTGTGGCAGAAGGTCATCAGGTCGGTAGTTCAGTATGGCGAGATATTTGAGGCAGAGAGGCTCGTGCCATTGCAGGGAAGACCACACCTTGTGCTATCGGTTGGAGCAAGGACGTTGCGACCAACTTTTTCCATGCTTGAGAAGCTTGTAGACTGCGGCATCACTTCTTTTGAGCATTTTACGGTCAATCCACGTCCGGTGGATTATAAAAACATCTCCTATTCGTTGCCGGAACGGCTGCTGAACATGTTTATTTTCAGTGATCAGCAGCGTTATGAGAACCTGCTTGATAGGTTCGGACTTAGCAGTCGTTCATCTTTTTCGTGTGCCTGTTATTTGGAGGAGTTGAACAACGTGCCTGCCTTCGGAAGCAATCTTGCCTGGTCGGAGTCATCAGCGGTTGTTTACGCCAACTCGTGTCTGGGAGCGCGCAGCAACAGAAACTCCGGAGGAATAGATTTCTTGTGTAACGCTCTTGGAAAAGCACCTTTATTTGGTTTGTTGAAGGACGAAAACCGTAGCGCTGATTATGTCATTGAGCTTGATGCGGACAAGTTGCCTGATGCACAGATGCTGGGTGGAGCAATAGGGAAGGTTGTGGTGGACAAGGTTCCTTATATCATTAATCTTGACAGACATTTGGTAGATATGGGTCATCCGGATGTTCTTGATTATCTCAAGGATTTGGGCGCGGCTGCGGCGAGTAGTGGTTCGGTCGGATTATTTCATGTTGAGAACGTCACACCGGAGGCCCAGAGATTCGGCAGAGATCTTGTCAGGTCTGATGCAAAGCGCTTGGTTGTCAGTGATGAGTTTCTTGATGAAGTTTACAATGGTTATCGTTCAGCTTCCAAGGAAAAGAAAAGAAGGCCGGCGCAGTGCATTCTTGGATGTCCCCATTTTTCATTGCGCCAGGCTAGGTGTTGGTTGGAGCGGATCTCCGAATCACTAGCTTTGGCGAATAGGCGGAAAGCTGCGATGGATGTGATTCTATGTGCGTCTCCAGGGATTGGAAAGCATTTTAGTGAGAATGAGCGGACGAAACTGAGGCATAGCCGGATACATTTGACTTCGATTTGTCCGCTGGCGCATATGAACAATCCGATCACGTCTCGGAGGATGGTGATAACAAACTCGAACAAGCTGAGGACTTACACATCGGCTTTCTATTATAGGGATGACGAACTGTTGCAGAGAATAATACATGGGTAGCGAGCTTGTGAGTGTGTTTTTCTCTATTCGAGGATGGAGTTATGAGCAGGTCATTTCAGGGTAGACCGGTTTTGCCTGGAGAGACACGGGGTTGTGCGATTGTATCGAAGCTTGGGTTTAACACTCTGGCCGTGTATTTGAAATGCATAATGCGCAACTCTCGCAGGGCCATTTCCGGCGACAGGAACAATCCAGATATTTTTGGTAGGGATCTGACACACAAGATCATATGCATGCCTTGTTCGATTGGCTCAACGACAGCAGGGCTTGCATTCATGAATTTGGCTAAGATGGACGTTCAACCAAAAGCGCTCCTGTTCTCTGATCGAATAGATTCACTCGCTGCGGCAGGTATAGTTCTCTCAACGTTCTGGGCAGGAAAAAGAATAATAGCAGTAGACGGTCTGGGAGTTGAGTTTCTGGATCATGTGAAACACGATGATTTGATAAAAATAAGCCTTGATGGAACAGTCATAGTGTCAGACCCCCAATAAGTATTTTATCCAGTGAATGCTGGTTGATCGTTGTTTTTGACCGTTGTCCTGCCGGTTCGTTTCAATAGAGGCTGAGCAGCAGCCGTGGCGGCTTGGTTCGGCTTAAGGGTTCGGGGCTGAAGCGGATCAGTTTATAAGCGGTGACCGGCTCAGTTTACGGGCGGTGCGTCTACATGGTCAGCGGGGTTCCTGAGCTTCGCCGGTCATGGGCACGAAACGAACCGGCAGGAGAACTTGTCTTTTTAATCCGTCCTCTGTCTTGGTGATCCTCAACAGGTCGTTTTTCACCGGGATCACGAGCCTGCCTCCGATGGCGAGCTGTTCCAGCAAAGGTTCCGGTATGTGGTCGGGCGAGGCGGTGACCATTATGGCGTCGAAAGGAGCTTCTTCAGGCCAACCGCGGTAACCGTCGCCGATTTTGTACCGAATGTTGTCGTAGCCTAAGCCGTCCAGGAGTTTTCTTGCCTGTTTTGCCAGGGGTTCCAGGATCTCTATCGTGTAGACTTCGTCCACCAGCTCGGCCAGAACCGCGACCTGGTAGCCGGAACCCGTTCCGATTTCGAGCACTTTGTCGCTTTTCTCAAGGTCCAGCGCCATGGTCATGAACGCGACGATAAACGGCTGGGATATCGTCTGGTTTCTGCCTATCGGGAGGGGACGGTCTTCATAGGCTCTGGGCTGCATAAAGGACGGCACGAAAAGATGTCGTTTTATTTTGCGCATGGCCGCGAGAATGCGGGGATCCTTGACGCCTCGGGCTTCAATATGTCTTGAAACCATGGTGTTTCGCTGCTCGGCGTATTGGTCCGTGCCGGGGGGGTCGGCTTTCTCGGGTTGAACAAGAGCGGTTTCTTCTTCGGATTTGTCGGCGATCCTCTTATCCGGGGCCTCTGTATCCGACTTTCCCACGACTTTGTCGCTCCGGGTGTGACGATTGCACCTGCAATGAGCCGCCGGCAGGGCCGTCAAAACGAGAAGCAGGGTCGGAATGCCGAACAATTTCCGCGGAATACCTCTCTTTGTTGGATTTTCGGCCTTGTTTTCATGTTTTTTGCAGAATGCGGTTGGGGGTCGTCTCTTCTCCATTCCCGTCTCCTTCCGGGTTTCATTGTGTGTAATTTCTACGTTGGGGGCGCATCTTTGTCGATCCCGTATTTTTCAAGTTTATAATACAGCGCCGAGGTTTTTATTCCAAGGCGCCTGGCTGTTTCGGTCTTCACTCCGCCTGATTCCTTGTATGCTCTCAGGATAAGCTGTTTTTCCAGGGCGTCCAAGACTTCCGGCAAGGTGGCGTCGTGTTCGGGCACGGTCAGTGAATAAGCTGATCCACCACTCCCTCTCATGTGTTCGGGAAGCGCGTCGGGCGTGATCGTATCGCCCTCCGCGAATACCAGCGCTTGTTCCACAGCGTTTTCAAGTTCCCTGACATTTCCGGGCCACGTGTGGGACATGAGGATTCCCACGGCTTCGTTGCTGATTCGAGTCACTCCGGATCCCATGCGGGTGCCGTGTTTTGAAATAAAGTAGCGGACAAGTTCAGGGATGTCTGAGCGTCTGTCCCTGAGCGGCGGAATGTGTATAGGGACGACCATCAGCCTGTAAAAAAGGTCCTGTCTGAAACTTCCATCTTTTACAGCCTGTTCGAGATCCTTGTTAGTGGCGGCCAGGATGCGCACGTCCACGGACTGGCTGCGCTCGCTGCCGACTCTTTCGAAAATCCTCTCCTGGACGACCCGCAGCAGCTTGACCTGCACGTCGAGACTCACCTCGGAAATCTCGTCGAGGAACAGGGTGCCTCCGTCGGCCAACTCGAATCTGCCCATCTTTCTCTTCACAGCTCCGGTGAACGCCCCTTTTTCGTGTCCGAAGATTTCACTTTCCAGGAGACCGGGCGAGAGCGCTCCACAATTGACCGGGATGAAAGGCCCGGAGGCTCTTCCGCTTTTTTCGTGAATCGCTCGCGCTACGAGTTCTTTTCCTGTTCCGCTTTCGCCGAAAATCATCACGTTGGCGTCGGTCGGCGCCACTTTTTCGACCGCCCTGTACACCTGTTGCATGCACTCGGAGCTTCCCTTGAGTTCACCTACTCCATCGCGCAACTCTTTGCGAAGGATCTCGGTTTCTCCTTCGAGTCGACTCCTGGCCCTGCGGGTTTTCACCAATTCGAGCGCCCGATCGATCTTCAGCCTGACCTCTCCGGGGGTGAAAGGCTTGGTGATGAAATCAAAAGCGCCCAGCTTCATCGCTTCCACCGCGGCTTCGACCGTTCCGTACGCCGTCACGATCATAACGGGCACGTCCGGGTCGTTGTCGGAGATTCTCCTCAGAACTTCCGATCCGTCCATGTGGTCCATTTTGAGATCCGTGATGACGAAGTCCACGGAGTGCTTCTGAAAGATGTCCAGTCCCTCTTTTCCGGAAGACGCTTCGTAAGATTGGTGTCCCATCTTCTTGACGATTTGGCTGAGCGCCATTCGAATTGTCTCATGATCATCGATCACCAGGATGCTTGCCATGAATAGTTCCCTTTGTGTTCAAACGCCATCATGCACCAACCACCGGTTCCACTGAATTGTTCCCGGTTGCAAAAACGCAACCCTCATTTACGCGTCATTTTTATTCGTGGAGACACTTGCGCCCGGGAGGCCGAGCACAAAAACAGCGCCCCCTGTTTTATTTCGTTCGGTGCGCACTTCCAGGTATCCTCCGTGCGCTTCCGCCACCTTTCGCCCGAGGGCCAGTCCCAGGCCGGTTCCTTGTTGTTTGCTCGTGTAGAAAGGTTCGAATATCTTTTCAGCGTATTCGGGATCGACACCGGGACCGTTGTCGCAGACCCAAAGCTCCACAAACGAAACTCCGTTTCTTTCACAACGTGATATTTCCGCCCAGACGGTTCCCTCGGCCGGATCTTCGAGTTGTCCGCCGGCATTGTCTTCTTTCAGCGCGCGTGCATGTTCTCCGGCCGCGTGTATAGCGTTTCCAACCATGTTCAAAACAACCCTTCGCACTTCTTCGCGAGCGCACATCACCAGGATTTCCGCCGGCACGGTTCCCGAATCGAGCGTTACCCCGTGCTTTGCAGCTTCAGGCGCCAACAGTTCCATCCCTTCTTTCACCGCGTCGGCCAGGTTGACGGCCATGGTTTCCTTTAAATCCCACCGGGCATATTCCAGGAAATCCTTCACGACTTTTCCCAAGTAATCAAGTTCCCGCTTGATCCGGTCCACCGCGTCGATTTTTTCGGGTTCACCTTCGAGGTCCTCCCGCAGCATTCCCACTATGAGTTCCATTCCTCCAAGTGGATTTCTTACCTCGTGAGCCACGCCGGCAAGCATCATCCTGAGTTGTTCGTCTCTTCTTTGAAGTTCCTGCCGCATTTTCTCCATCGAATGAGACACCAGCGCCACTTCACCGCTTCCCTGAACGTGGATGGGCTGGTCCAAGGTGCCTCCGGCCATGAGTTTCGCAGCGCTTTCAAGTTTTTTGAGCGGTACCGCCATGCGTCTTGCAAAGAAAGCGCTCAGGGCGATTAAAATGAGAGCTCCGCCTCCGCCCAGCATGAAAAGCCGCCGGCTCAGGGCACCCAGGATTTCGTATTGTTCGGCCCTGCCTTCCACGACCACGATCGCCCTGGGTTCACCGTCTTCATCCCTGATGACGGCAAAGCCGCTTTTGTAGTACTTGCCTCCCGACTTGTAGAGGAGGGACGACCCGGAGCCTTTTTCAAGTACTTCCATGAGAAAGGAATGCTGCACGTCCAAGTGATAGAACCTGTCGCCGATAGCTTGCCCCTCTTGGGTGTCTACGATGCTTTGCATATCGGTATTGATCAGAAACACGCGCGACATCCCGGATGCGTCGCGTATGTTTTCAAGGCGACGCTGCAAACTCTTGTACACGCGGCTTTCCTCGTCACCGGGTTCCAGGAACAGCACTTCGTCCAGGCGCATCGTTGATGCCCCGGCTTGTGCGACCGCCACCAATCGCCGGCCGAGTTCCCTTTCCAGGGTAGCCCTGCTTTCGTAGTGAGCCATGAATCCGAACCCGCCGAATGTGATCACCGCCGGAAGCACGCAGATAAGAAGCAGCTTCCAGAAAATGGAAAGTCCGGATCTCTTTGTCAAAACCCTTCCATCGACAACATCGTCAAGGTGCCGCCCTGGAGGAAGCTTCTCTTTCACCCGGCGATTTTCATTCTTCGCGTTCGTCGGTTTCCTCCTCGGCACGGAAAGCCTCCAGCTTTCTATATACGGTTCTCGTGGCTATGCCCAGAAGCTGGGCGGCCAAACTCTTGTCGCCTTTCGCGTGCCTGAGTGTTTCCAGGACGACGCGGCGTTCAATTTCTTCCAGCCGGGTCCCGATCGGAAAACTCATCACCCGGCCTTCATACGCGGGCGCCCGGCGGACTTCGGGCGGAAGATCCTGTACCTCGATTTGTTCGCTGCGGGTCATTACCACAGCGCGTTCAATTGCATTTTCGAGTTCGCGTACGTTTCCGGGCCAGTCGTAGTGAGTCAGCCGGTCCAGCGTTTCATCGGTAAAACCCATCACGGTTTTCCGATTCTTATTTCGGAAGCGAGCCAGGAAATGTTCGGCCAGCAACACGACGTCTTCCAGGCGGTGACGAAGCGGCGGCACCTCGACCGAAATGACATTGAGGCGATAGTAAAGGTCTTCCCGGAAACGTCCCTCACGTACCTCGTTTGCCAGGTTCTTGTTTGTAGCGGCCACGACCCTTACGTTCACACGGACAGTTTTTCCACCGAGGCGCTCGAGTTCACCGTTTTGCAGCACCCTCAAAAGCTTGACCTGCACATTCGGCGCAAGTTCGCCTATTTCGTCGAGGAAGACCGTGCCGCCGTCGGACGCTGCGAACCTGCCTTCCCTGGAAGCAACCGCCCCGGTGAAAGCTCCCTTTTCATATCCGAAAAGTTCGGCTTCTATGATCGATTCCGGGAGGGCCGCACAGTTGACCGTGACAAAAGGTTTATTTGCCCGCTGACTGCCCTGGTGGAGCGCTCGGGCAAGAAGTTCCTTTCCGGTTCCGCTTTCGCCCATGATTAACACTGTTGCTTCCGACGGAGCGGCCTGACCGATAACATCCAGTGTTCTTCGTAATGCAGCGCTGGAACCGACAATGGACCCGTACCCGGTGGCCGCCTGCAACTCAGCGCGAAGAGCGCGGTTTTCCAGCACCAAGGAACGCTTCTCCATGGCCTTGTTCACGGTGCGGACCATTTGCGCTCGCTTCAAGGGCTTGGTTACGAAGTCGTAGGCTCCTTCTTTCATAGCGGCCACCGCGTTTTCCACTGTGCCGTGTGCCGTCATCAATATGACCTCCGCTTCGGGGGCAATCGTCTTGGCGGCCCGCAGCAACTCGTCACCCGTCATTTCAGGCATCAATAAATCGGTCACCACGATGTCGATCCGTTGCGATCTCAGCACGTCAAGGGCTTTTTTGCCGTTGGACGCAGTGATTACTCGGTGGCCTTCCTTTCGGAATATCCTTTCCAGGGAATCCAGGATGCTTTTTTCATCGTCGGCCACCAGGATAGTCGCCGTGAATCCGTCGGCCTTATTCTTTTCATCAGCTTTGTTATCCGCGCTGTTCGAATTGTCTTCGTGATTCAGCACTTGCTTCTCCCATTTTTCTAGAATCCGGAAAGCCCGGAGTTGGTACGGCGACGGGAATCTCTCTTGTTGTTTACGCAAAATCCGCCCGCGCCCGGTCGATCCAAAGTAATGTCGTCGGAAAGCTTTTATTCCCGACGACAGGAACCATGTCTTGTTTTGTCATGAAGAGTCAAGAAAGTATACCGGTTTGACCGCGGTTCCGAGTAGCCGGGACCATGGACCTGGGCGCTTGACTTGACGCCCAGGGTCAATAGACTTTCCGAAGTTGAAGTGAGCATGTTGTAAGCTTTCCGCCGTCGGAAGATTGGGGCGGCGACGGTCCGATTCATGGCTTTGTCGTGTTGCAACAGGCTTAAAGAAATAATGATGAGTCATAGGTGAAAGTAAGGAGTCATAGATGAGAATGCGGTCAAAGAACGTCTGCGGTTTTGTGCTTCAAACCATTTTGTCGGTTTCTATTCTTGCAGCGTGCGGTCCGGCGGCCCCTCGGCCGGAAACAGCGAAGACAGAGGAGGAGATTGCGGAGCATGTGAAACCGGTGGATGAGGATGAGGTTGAGCTGGAAAAGCTCGAACCGCAGGGGCCTCCTTTGGCGCGCAGGGATGATGTGGTGGATGTCATTCACGGCGTGAAGGTTCCGGATCCTTATCGCTGGCTTGAAGATGAGAAATCCGAAGAGGTGCAGGAATGGGTTCGGACCATGGACGAGTTCGCCAGGGGGCAGATCGGGGAGTATCGAGGTCGCAATAATCTTGTCGAACGTTTTGCCGAGCTTTTTTACGTGGATTCATTTGATGCGCCCTTGCGCCGCGGGGAAAGGTATTTTTTCGGCCGCCGCCACAAGGACAAGGAAAAAAAGGTGTACTATTGGCGCATGGGTGAAAAGGGTCAGGATCGGACGCTTTTGGATCCAAACACAATGTGTGAAGAAGGCAGCCTGTCGGTTTTAGACATATTTCCGGATTACCAGGGACGAAACGTGGCCTACAGTGTGAGCGAACATGCAGCGGATGAAGCAACGCTGTATTTGATGGACGTGGAAACGGGTAAGGTGTCGAAGAAAGATGTCATTGAGGGAGCCAAGTACGCGAGACCCGCATGGACGCCGGACGGACGGGGTTTCTATTACACACGGTTGCCGGTGGATCCTGATATTCCGGTGGCTGAAAGGCCGGGGCATGCCGCCGTGTATTTTCATCGTATCGGCACGGATGCTTCAGAGGATGAAGAGATTTACCCCAAGACAGGTGACGCACGCACGTTTTTGTGGCCTGAGTTGTCGCGTGACGGCAGGTTTCTTTTTGTCACCAAGGCAAGAGGTTGGTCGGATTTCACCATATTTTGGAAAGATCTTCGCAAGGGCCCGAAGGCCAAGTTTCGCACTTTCGCCGAGGCTCCTGAAGGTGAAAAGGCGCTCTACCAGGTGTACGCCTGGCGCGGTTGGATCTACGTGAGAACGAACGAAGGCGCTCCGAAGTATCGATTGTTCAGGGTTAACCCGAAGCGCCCGGCCCGCAAACACTGGCAGGAAATCGTCCCCGAACGTAAAGACGCCGTGTTGGATGAATTCGCTGTGATGGGTGGACACCTTGTGTTGCAATACTTGAGAAACGCATCAACGGAAGTTCGTATCGCTAACCTGGGGGGAAAGACTGTGCGGGAACTGGAACTGCCAACGATTGGGTCCATCAGTGAATGGAAGGGTAATCCCGAAGACGACACCGCGTATTTCGAGTTTGAATCCTTTGTTCAACCAAAGACGATATTCAAGACATCCATATCCAAGGGCAAAAGTTCGGTGTACTTTGAGCTTTCGCTGCCGGTAGACACGGATTCATACGTCGTGAACCAAGTGCGCTACCCCTCCAGGGACGGAACCATCGTAACGATGTTCCTGGTGCATGGAAAGGATTTGAAGCGGGACGGTTCCAACCCGACGCTCTTGCACGGCTACGGCGGTTTCAACGTGAGTATGACGCCATCGTTCAGGGCCGCTTTCATGGTATGGATCGAAAACGGCGGCGTCGTGGCCGTGCCTAACCTCAGAGGAGGCGGAGAATACGGAGAGGGATGGCACCGCGCGGGCATGCTTCTCGAAAAGCAGAACACCTTTGATGATTTCATCGCGGCCGCGCGTTATCTCATATCCGAAGGTTACACGAGCGAATCACGGCTTGCGATCCGGGGCGGATCAAACGGTGGTTTGTTGGTGGGAGCCGCCATGGCCCAGGCGCCGGAGTTGTTTCGAGCCGTGTCTTGCCACGTGCCCCTGCTGGACATGGTGCGTTATCACAAATTCGGATCGGGCCGCACATGGATCCCGGAATACGGCTCGGCTGAGGATCCCGAGCAGTTTAAGGCCATTTTGGCTTATTCGCCTTACCATAACTTGAAAAAGGGTGTGAAGTATCCCGCGTTCATCATGTTTTCCGCGGACAGCGACGATCGTGTGGACCCGATGCACGCGCGGAAGTTTACGGCGGCTTTGCGTTACGCCACTGTGGGCGCCCATCCGGTGCTCTTCCGGGTGGAGACAATGGCCGGGCACGGCGGGGCGGACATGGCCAAAAAGAGAGTGGAACGTCACGCTGACGAGATGGCGTTTTTGTTCAATGAGCTCGGTATGAAGCCGGGACCTGAGGGATCTGAGGAATCTGAGGAAGAGGAAACGCTTTGAAATAAGACGCGACTCCGAAGCAGCCGGATTCTGAGGTCCGTCCTCCATGGATCTATTGCGCAGGATCGGTTGATTTATGAGATCATGGTAGAGAAACTGATGAAAAGGACCCTGGTAGAAAATGGAACCGTTGTAACCCCCGGAGGGGTTGTTCAGGGAGATGTGTTCGTAGAGGGGCGCCGTATAGTGGAAGTCGGCCCGGGGTTGGCAAAACGCCTGGGGGGACTTGAAGACGCTGAAAAGATTTCAGCAGAGGGAAAGATCGTTTTGCCGGGCGCCATTGATGCTCACACGCACATGGACATGCCGTTCGGTGGGTTCTTTTCGGCCGATGATTTTTTTTCGGGCACCGTGGCTGCAGCTCTCGGGGGGACTACGACCATCGTGGATTATGCGGAAAGCGCGCCCAGCGGTCTGAGAGACGGTTTTGCCGCCTGGATGGAGAAAGCCGTCGACAGAGCGGTAGTCGATTACTCTTTTCACATGACTTTGAAAGAGTGCAATCCACAGATACTACGTGAAATGAGCCTCATGATGAAGCTGGGCGTCACCAGTTTCAAGGTTTTCACCGCATATCCCGGCAGAATGATGCTCAACGACGAGGATATACTGAGGGTCATGAAGCGAGCGGCCGAGTTGAACGCTGTTGTGGTGGTTCATGCCGAGGACGGACTTCTGATCGATGACATGACCAGAAGGACCCGGCGGGCAAAGGCGCTTGACCCGATTGATCACGCCCTGACCAGGCCGTCCGCAGGCGAATGCCGAGCCGTGTGCAGGGTGGTGAAGATGGCCGAGAGCACAGGCGCGACAGTGGTGATAGCGCATATCAGTGCACACCAGGCGGCTGAGATCGTGCGGGACGCGCGTCGGAGGGGTATCCGGGTGTACGGAGAGACCTGTCCCCAGTATCTCTGGCTTGAACAGGAAAAGCTGAAATCTCCCGGGTTGCAGGGCGCAGCTTTTATATGCGCTCCGCCGCTCAGAGACGTGACGCACATGAACATGTTGTGGAAAGGTCTTAGCGAGGGATGGATAGATATTCTGGGAACGGATCATTGCCCGTTCAACCTGGAGGGGGAAAAAGACCTGGGGCTTCTTTCGGGGGGCGGCTTTGATTTCACCAGGGTTCCCGGGGGATTGCCGGGAGTGCAGACGCGGCTGCTTCTGGCTTATGCAGGGGGCGTCTTGGCGGGGCGTTTCGACCTGGTCAGACTCGCCGAGATAACCGCGACGATTCCCGCGAAGGTTTTCGGACTTGCCCCCGAAAAGGGAGGGCTGATTCCCGGGGCGGACGCAGACATCGTGATTTTGGATCCAAATGGGGTGACATCATTGGATGCGGATGATCTGGCATCCGATGTGGATTACAGCCCCTATGAGGGCATGAGAGTCGAAGGTGTCATTGATACGGTGATGAGCCGCGGTGAATGCATTGTCATTGAGGAACGGTTCGTGGGTGAAAAAGGCAGGGGGGAATTCATTCCCCGCCGGCCGTTTTCACAAGACTCCCATAATCCTTCCAGGACCTGAAAGAGAGGTTTTCATGGCTGTTTGTTTTATGGATTGCCGTTGTGTTTCCACCCATCCACCCCTGGTGACGGAAGGTGCTGTAAGAGTTGAAAACAACAAAATATCGGGTGCAGGTCCCGGTATCGGCCCGGAGCCGGGAGACGAGGTTATATCTCTTGGGGGAGGTATAGTTATGCCGGGGTTGGTGGTCGGGCACCATCATCTCTACTCGGCCTTGGCCCGCGGAATGCCGGCGCCGAGGAGCGCTCCACGATCTTTCGCCCAGGTGCTTGAGCGAATATGGTGGATCCTGGATCGTTGCCTGGATCGGGAAGCGGTCGAGTTGTCGGGGCTGGCCGGTCTGCTGGGCGCGGTTCGTTGCGGCGCCGCTGCTGTTGTGGATCATCATGCCTCGCCGTCGTGTACGACCGGGAGTCTGGAAATACTTGGCCGCTGTTTTGAGCGGGTCGGAGTCCGCGGGGTACTTTGTTACGAAGTTTCGGATCGCTCGGGCCGGGAGGAAGCTGAAAAAGGAATCCGCGAAAACGAACGTTTTGCGGAAACGGTCAAGGGTTCGGACCTGCTTCGAGCAACGGTCGGAGCGCACGCATCGTTTACCCTGAGCGACGAGTCTCTGCGGGAAATTTCCGATGTTTGTTCAAGGCAAGGTCTGGGAGTCCACATCCATCTCCTCGAAGGACCGGAAGACAGGAAGCTGTCGCTTGAACGCTACGGCGCCGACCCCCTGAAGAGACTCTTGAACTTCGGTCTTTTAAACGAAAAGTCCCTCCTGGTTCACGGTGTGTATCTAGAGCCGGAGGAGATGGAAATCATTGCAAAGTCGGGAGCGACCTTGATCCACAACGGACGCTCGAACATGAACAACAGGGTTGGAAGATCTCCGCTGGGCGTTCTTGAAAACGCGGGAGTCCGCCTTGCGCTCGGAACCGACGGTATAGACGGGGACATTTTGACCGAAGCCCGGGTTGCGTTTTTCCGGGGAAGAGAAGAATCGACCCCGCCTTCGTTCGGCTTGCCGCTCCAGATGCTGACCAACAGCCGGGAAATAGTCTCTCGTTGTTTCGATCAACCCATTGGCAAGCTCCAGCCCGGAGCGCCGGCCGATCTCACCATACTCGACTATTTCCCGCAAACCCCGATGAGCCCCGATAACTTGGCCGGCCACCTGGTGTTCGGCGGGCTGGGGCCCGAAAATGTGCGTTCGGTGATGGTGAACGGAAAGTTCGTGTATCGCGATCGAGAGTTTGTGAACATAGACGCTCAGGAAGTTTTCCGGCAGGCGGAAAAAGCGGCCGCTCGGCTGTGGGCCAAGATCGAGGAAATGTGGGATTCCTGACCTGAGTCGGCTCGCTTCGGGGTTGCGGTTTCCGGGCTAAGGTTTATTATCTTTTCCGGTTTTGCAACAGGAAATGTCGGCAAAAAGGCCGTTTGCTTTCATGAAATAAGATTCGGAGGCGGCAAAGGGAACGTGGATGGGCTGATTGTATGATTGTCGCGTTCGATATCGACGAGAGGGGTGTTTTGTGAAAAGACCATTCGTTAAAAACCTTCGCGTTCGGGAAGTCGGGTGTTTGAAAGACGTGGATGTTTCGTTCACCCGATTCCACGCGTTGATTGGTCCCAACGACAGCGGGAAGAGCACGGTTCTGCGAACCCTAGAATCCTTGTTCGCGTTTGCTGCAAACAATAGCGACGGCAGCAGCCAAAACCCTTTGATCGGCGAATGGAAAGAGGGCAGGTCGGTCGAATGCACCATTTCAACCGAAAATGGTCTTCATCGTTATGGCTACGATATACCGGAAGGAAAGAAAAACTTAAGAGGAGAGTATTTTGTAGAGTGCTTTACGCCGGAGAATAGAACAGGGCCGTGTGAGATAGTAAGAAGATGGAGAGAGCCAAACATATCAAGGAATCGTGAAGGGAAATATGGGTCGGAGTGGACCGATGTGCTGGGACCCTTTTTTGATGGTTCGGCCTGGTTGTTGCGGTTCGATCCGGATCTTCTGAAGCAACCCAGCGAGTTGATACCTGAAGGCAAGGAGAATTCCTTTTTTGACGAGCGGGGGCGGGGGTTGCCCGGAGTGTTGGATCTCGTATTCAACAGGGGTGATGATTCGAGGGAGAAACTCCAGGCCCGAATCAGGGAGCTTTTCCCTACGGTGAAAAACATCGGGCTCAGAAACGTGTCCAATAGTCAGAAAGAATTACAGGTTGAGCTTACGGATGGAACCCGGGTGGGCGCGAAAGCCCTGAGTGAAGGATTGCTCTATTTCCTGGCCTTCGCGGTTTTGCAGTACATGGATTCACCCTCATTGCTTCTGGTCGAAGAACCGGAAAATGGTTTGCACCCGGCCAGGGTTGCTGATGTAGTTCGTGTTTTGAAGGAAATTTCCCTGGAAACACAGGTGATCATGGCGACTCACAGTCCGCTGGTAATAAATGAAATGAAACCGGAAGAGGTCACTCTTGTAATCAGAGAACGGGAAGAGGGTTCCAAGGTAATACCAGTAAAGCAAACAAGGAACTTCGAAGATAGGTTCAGGATTTATGAACTTGGTGAGCTTTGGCTGAGCTATGCGGATGGAGATCGGGAAATCCTGTTGCATGAAGAAGAATCCGACGAAGATGAATCCGGCAAGCCGGAAAATGAGGATACCGGCAAATGATAAAGATATTGTTGGCGGGAGAGGGACCCAATGAGTTGGGCAAATGGGCACGCGATCCTTCATACAGGGGAAACTATGAAAACGGTGTTGTTGAAGAGTTGCTCAAAAAAGTCTGTGACCGGGGGTGGGAGGTTGTAGACGGAGTCTCCTGGAAGAAAATCAGAAAGTACAAGCGCGGGGGTCGCAAAGATGCAGAGATGAAAAACGTGATGGGTCTGGCGGAGGTGGCAAAAGAAAAGGGATGTGATGTCTTGGTTTTTGTGAGGGACAGGGACGGCACCAGATCAAAGAAGAATATTGAAAGAGAGGAGTCGATAAGGAGGGGGATTGAAGCGGCAAATAAAAGTCCGGGTTGTCCGGGTATAGTGGGGGGCATGGCGGTAAAGATGTTGGAGTCCTGGCTTCTTGCCTTGAGAGGAAGAACGGATTCAGAGAAAATTACTGATCCGAAAAGTGAGCTTGAAAAAATGGAAGTGGAGATGAATACCGCGGGGTATGTGGATTTAGTGAAGAGAGCGGACTTGGATTTGTTGCCCCGGGATGCCGGGTCGCTCAAGGAGTGGTTGAAGACTGCCGAAGCTGTGTTAAGTGTTTTAACGGCGGATTTGAAATCTTAATATTGGGTAGGAATTGCAGAAAACGCGGTAATGTCAACGAAACGATGAGAGTTGATGATGGGCCGGCATCCGTAAAAAAGGGGCCGGGAAAGTGGAAGAAGCAGAAGATATGGAAATCGTATTTTATGGTTGCCGCGGATCCTACCCGACAGCGCGGCGGGACGTTTTGAGGTATGGAGGTAATTCGACGTGCATACATTTCAAGAGCGATTCCGGCCGGGACCTTATATTGGATGGAGGTTCGGGAATTCGGAGTCTCGGGGAAGAAATGATGCTCAGGGAATTCGGCAGGGGAGAGGGTGAGGCGGGCATTCTGGTGGGGCACACCCATTGGGATCACATATTGGGTTATCCTTTTTTCGATCCGTTTTACCGGGAGGGCAACAAGTTCACAATTGTTTCGGCCGGGCAGACCGATGCTCACATAAAGGAAATCATGTCCGGCCAACACGACGATATACATTTTCCGGTTCCGTTCAATGCGCTTCGCGCGGACATGGATTATCAGGCTTTTAAACCGGGAGAGTCGTTCGTGATCGGGGACTTTCGCGTGGAAACGGTCCAATTGAACCATCCCGGCATCACGGTGGGCTATCGTGTTGAAGCGGATGGGCGGACAGCGACTGTGTACACAGACAACGCTCGGATCCGGGAGGTGAGGCTCGGCGACGGCCAGGGGGGGCCGGATCCCGACAGTTCCTTTTCAATGAAGTTCCTGGAAAGAATAGCGGAGACCGCCCGTGATTCGGATGTTTTGGTTTATGACACTCATTTCTTTGAACACGAAATGATGAACCGGTATCATTGGGGCCATTCCACCGTGGAAGACGCTCTTGAATTAGCAGCGCTTGCGTCCGTGGAGAGACTCGTGCTTTTTCATCATGCCCCGGAGCATTCCGACACCGTGGTGGATGAAAAGCTTTTGTTGGCAAGGGATTTGAGCCGTGACACGGATTTGCAGATAGATGGCGCTTGTGAAGGGCTTCGCTACAAGCTAAGTGGTGGGACAAAGGGCGGCGGTATAAAAGAATTCCGGGAGGTTTCTGAATGATTCGTCTTTGCTTTTGGGGCACAAGGGGCTCCATTGTTTCTCCCGGAACTGCAATGATGCGCTACGGGGGCAACACGTCGTGCGTTCAGATCATAGGCTATGACGGCTTGGAGCCCGGCGGAGCGTCGGCTCATGTCAATCCGCACATTGTGATCGACGGAGGCACAGGAATATCGATGTTGCAGCCGGTTCTCATGAAGGGGCCGTGGGGAAGATCCAAGGGGGAACTGCATATCTTGTTGAGTCACTATCACTGGGATCATATCATCGGGCTCCCTTTTTTTGCGCCGCTGTTTTTCAAGGGAAACCGGATCGTGTTTTACGGTTCGGACGTAGAGAACCTGAAATCCTCTATCGAAAGATTGTTTACATCCGTTTATTCGCCGATCAAAGGCACAAAAAACCTTTCCGCGACGATTGAATATCAGAAGGTTGAATCGGAAGGAATGAAGATATCCGGTTTTGACGTGCGAACATGCCGTACCAATCACCCGGCGGAAACAACAGCGTACAGGCTTGAATACGGAGGAAACTCGGTTGTTTACGCCACGGATCACGAGGCCGGAAACCCGGATCGGGATGAATCGCTGGTCGGCTTTGCTGCAGGATCGGACCTGTTGATAATCGATGCTCAGTACACGAAGGATCAGAAGAACGTGTGTAGCGGATACGGACACAGTTCCAATATCGAGGCTGTTGAACTTGCTCTAGCCGCAGGCGTGGCGCAAGTAGTGTTGTTTCATCACAACCCCGGCCATGACGACCGGATGCTTGACATGATGCGACGGGAGGCCGAGGAGAGAGTCAAAGACAGCAGCCTGAAAGTTATGATGGCGCGCGATGGGATGTTAGTGGAACTGGGACGAAATGCTAAAGTCGATAAGATTTCCGGTTATAACGTTTCATGCGGGGAATGCTGATTGAACGCTGCTTCGATGGTATACGTGGATCTGTTTATTCCCAAGGACCAGATCGCCTACGTGAAGTTTATCCTTGAGGCATACGAAGGCCTTGCCGTGCAGTCTTCCATGGCCGGCAGTTCAGTGGTCAGGTGGTCCGTGCCCCAAAGCAGGTTAAAAGAGGCGCTCTGTTTGATAGAGGTTCTTGAGAAAGAGGCGGGAGTCAGGATCAAGGAAGTTCCGCGGATCGTGGCGTGAAAAAGAGAGAGAGCAGAGACGATAAAGCGAATCTCATGACTAACCCATTGACGGCCGAAAGCGAAGAAAGGAGAGAGTCCTTCAGGGACTTGTTGAAAAAGAGACTCCCATGGTTGGTATGGGCCTTGATCGTTTTCTTCGTTACGGAAGCGCTCATGCGGTTTCCCCTTCTGGACGTGGTTTCTTATGAGTTCAGTTTTATAATGTCCGGGCTGCTTTCAGCGGCGGGAATACATATAGGAGTTCGTTCAGCGCGGGAAAAAATGGAGATTGACCGCGGGTTTTTCCGCGGGCCGGAATGGGTATGTCGTTCTAAATGGCTTGGACGCAAGTATTGGTTCGCCCTCCAATCAGTAGGGCTGCTCTGGTTTCTGGCACTGAATGGAGCGATGGCCCATGCAGCGGTCGCACATGACTGTTCAACATTCCAAGGAGTTGCATTTTATCTTCTTCTTCCCGGCGTGAGCGTTGTGGTCTCGACCGCGGTCGGTGTTTTTTGGGGGGTTCTTTTGCCTGTAAAGGTTTGGCCTGTGGTTGGAGGGTTGGCTACAATTTTTGCGTCCGTATTGTTCGGATTCTACAAGTTCTATTTTCGGCCGCCCGTGAGCATCTACGATCCCTTTTTTGGTTATTTTTCCGGTAACTTCTATGATGAACTCTTGTTTTTGGACTTTTCCCTCATCGCTGCGCGGGTTTTGCACGTGACCGCGGCGTTTTCTCTTCTTGTCACGGCTATCATATTTTTGGATTGCAAAAAGGAGAGATTGAGTCTTACGGCGGGAAGACGTCCCGGTTGGTTGGGAGTGATAGCGGTTCTTTTCTGGACGGCTTCGGCTCTCCTGTACTCCAACAGGGGCGCGCTGGGGTTCAGCCTGGATGAAAAACATATGGCTCGCAGATTGGGCGGAAGGGTGGATACGCGCAATTACAGAATATTTTATGACGCGGAAAGGATCCGGGAACAAGACGCACTTTTATTGGCAAAGGATGCTGAATTTCGGCACCATCAACTCAAGAACTACCTGGGGGAAGCGCCGGAGTCCAAGATAACCATCTATTTGTTTGGAAGTTACAGGCAGAAAAAGAGGCTTTTCGGGGCCCACCAGGTGGAGATGGCAAAACCATGGAGACGGGAAATATACATCACCGCAGCGGGCTTTCCACACCCAGTGTTGAAACATGAGCTGGCTCATGTTTTTGCCTCTTCTTTCGGAGATTCGGTCTTCGGTTTGGCCGTTCGCTGGATAAGGCTGGGAGGTTTGCTGCCCTGGCCCGCGTTCAGCCCGGGGTTGATCGAAGGTGTCGCAGTTGCAGCCGATTGGACGGGCAACGGATTGACTCCGCATCAAAGTGTGCGCGCTATGATTGAATTGGGGCTGGATCCGCCGCTTGAAGAGGTCATGGGGCTTGCTTTCTTTTCAACCGCTGCCGTACGCAGTTACGCGGTTGCAGGTTCTTTTTGCAGGTACCTGATAGATCAGCACGGTTCCCGGAAATTCCGTCAGCTTTTTCGGTCGGGTGGCGACTACGAAAGGGTGTACGGACAAAGCCTCGAGTCGCTAGGAGATTCCTGGAAACGTTTCGTTGAGAAGGTTCCCCTATCGGAAGAAGAAAAGGCAGTGGCCGAGAAACGGATGAGCGTGAGATCCGTGTTTCAGCGGGTGTGCGTCCGGAAGACGGCTGCTTTGCGGCACAAGGCGGCCGGATTGGCGCCGCGCGAGGCATTGCGCGTACAAGAAGAAATTTGTCGTATCGATCCTTTCGATGTTTCGAATTTTTTCATGAAAATGCTATATGAGATACGTGTGGAAAAATTCGATGCGGCATGGGAAACCGCAGGTGTGATTCTCGGCCGAAAGGATACGCCCAAGGTGCTTAGGGCGCTTACCTATCGTGCTCTTGGAAACATGGAATGGAAGAGAGGCGATCTGACGAGAGCGGCACGGCTTTTCAATCTGGCACTGAACTTTCCGGCAGGTGATTCCACCGGTCGGGATCTCACGGTTCGCGCGCACGCTGTTAAGAACCCTCGTTACGAAACCGCGTTGCGTGGTGTGTTGCTGGAGGGAAACATACTTGGATTCCTGGATCTGAAGCGTGGAATCGAGGCCGAACCCGGCTGGGCGCTTGGGCATTATCTCATGGGTTCGGTCGAATTGAACGCTCGAAACTACGATGGAGCATCGTTCCACCTGCAGAGATCGCTGGAATTGGATTTGCCTGATGAGCGGTTTTTTCTGGAAGCTCGAAGAAGACTTGGAAGGGCTTTTTTCATGGCGGAGCGCTACCGGGAGGCCGAAGAAGCGTTTTTATTTCTCTATGACCACGAGAATCGTGAATCTGTGAGGTTATGGGCCCGTGACTGGATGGAGCGTTGTAAATGGGCGGCGGATCGAGTAAGTGCGCCTGACAAATATTAATACTGATTCAGTAAAACAGGGTCTCATTTAAACCCGGACAAACATGGACGAAGGGCCGCCCAGGCGGGATGGATCCGCGGTCAATGTGAGCGTGTTTACATGCCGCTCAAAAACAGCCAGCGGTCGTTGTCTTTTACAAGAACGATCTTGTTATGCTGGGTGAAACGGTCCCATGTATCCGTGTCGTCCGCTACGGCAAGTTGGAAGCTGGCGTCGATGTATATCTGCACTTCGACCTTTTTGTCGCTCAGCCAGTTTACCCTGCGATACTTGATGTTGTATCTCAAAGTGCGAAGTTGTTTGAGTCTCGTGGCGAGCACTTTTTTCAACCCGTCGTAACCGTAATGGTGTTCCGCCTTGTGAGAGCCCGAATGCTCGAAATAATCCGGGTGAGCCATGCTGATCAGCGTGCCGATTTCCTTGTTTGTCATTGCACGCCTATATCTCTCCACCACTTCAATGATCTCCCTGTTTTGCCGTGTTTCGGGAATGCGGGTTCCGGGAATAAAATTTTGCCTGGCACACCCCGTAAAAACCGGGAGCACAGATGCAGCCATTATGAAAAGGCAGACAGCGTTCACTTTTTTCAATGATCCGCGCTGAAGAAACGATGAACCGTCATTCATATCCACGACTCCTGTGTTCGCTTTTTTTCAAACTCTTCAAAACGTCCATGAACTGTTTTGCAAAAATACATTTGCAATCACCAAAAACGATACTTCCGGACACACTACAAACGCTTTGTCGAAAGAGCTATTCCCGGAGTTCTTTTCATGGCCCCATACCACAGTTGTATACAGTCCGCCACAAAAATGAAAACCCCATTTATTTCAAGTGATTCAGTAAAGGCTTTTTTATGAGGATTTTCTTTTTCTCCACAGCAGGAAAACCAGGAACCCCAACAAGAAGGAGATCAGTGCTATGGAGCCTTTCAGCTTCAAGGATGGATGTATTCCAATACAACAACCGCAGCGGGGAGGGTATACCTGGGGCAGGCGGGGGAGATGCGATTCCAACAGAAAAGAAGCTTTGCCGGAAGAGCCGTGGCCATCGTATGCAGTGACTTCGATGTGATAGGTTCCCTCTTTTTCAAGAACAAAAGCCAGCCGATCTCCCCGTTTTGCTTTTAGTAATCGTTTGGTTTTGTCTTTCTTCCGGCCATCGGTCCATGCTTTCCAGATTGTTTCCTGCACCGGCTTGTTCTTGGAATCCACCGTTGACGATGCGTCCAGGATAATTTTCGCCCCCATGGGCGCTTGGATAAAACGGCCGGGGGTGAGGGGAATGGAAACCCGGCCTTTCGCGCCGGTTTTCATAAGAACCACACGCGGCACGGGGGCGCGGTTGTTATTTGCGATTTCAGCCTTCACTTCGGCATAGGCTTCTCCCCTCTTTCGAGGAGGGAACATCCCGGTGTATCGTGGAAGGCTCGTATCCACGAAATAAGTGGCTAAAGGTCCGTTCGGATCGGGTGATACCGATGCCACCCTTAGTTTTTGCGATTCTCCGTGTTGATCGCTGCGTGTGAAGCTATAACCTGTGTCAGGGAGGTGGAGGAGGCGGAAGCGAAGCCTGACATGTTTGGGTTGGGTCAGAGCGCTGTAGAGAATCCTGCTCATGTTCCCCGTTTTTGGAGTAGTCTTCTTCCAGAAGTTGCCTGCCGGAAGGGACAGCAGCCCCAGGTCTCGGTCAAAGAATTCCGCTGAGACGTTTCCGCGGGGATCGGCCGTGAAGAGACGATATCCCCAGTAACCCTCCTCTTTAACGCTTGACGCAGCGGATGTAACTCGCACGAAGGTAAGATCTTTTTCCGCCCGGATCGGTCCAAGGATTGTTTCTCCTTTTTTGTAAGTGTTTTGTCGGTCTTCGTGAACATGACCGGATATGTAGAGAGAACCGTAACGCGCTATTTGCGCCAGCAACCGTGTGCCCGAGTTTTTGAGCGCGGATTCGGGACCGCGGGAGTCGTCGGGATCAGAGTCCCACTCTTCGGAGTCGTAGTTCCATTCTTCGAAACGGTCCAGGCCCACTGGGCTCGTGGGGAAAGGTTTGTTTTTGTGATAGCGTTCGCCCTTGGGATTTCCTCTTGGATCATGGTGCCCGAAAAAAATCACGGTTTTTCCCCCCTCATGTGCTTTTTTCAGGTCCGCTTCAAGCCATCGGAGTTGTTCTTCGGAGATGTAGCCGCCGTAGTTGTCGACTGCGGGCGCTCCCAACTTGAGTCCTCTGAAAGGAAGCCAAAGAGCGAATGCGTGTCGTCTCTTGTTCGTCCCGTCATAAGTGTTGAGTCCCACGAAGTGGTACGGTCCAATTTCAAAAGAATAAAAAGGAGGGCCGAACGTGCGTTTCCAACTTACAAGGCCGTCATGGATCAGGTTGTCGAACAAGACATTCTTGATGTCCTGGTACACACAGACGATGTACTTCCAGATTCTCCACCAATCTCTTTTTCGGGGAAAAATACCCGCGCATGCAACGATGCCCTTGCCGATGGAGGGCAGGTTCTCCCTTATGCGGATCTTGTAAATTGCATATCCATCGTGATTTCCCGGCACCATGAACGTGGCCATCCGCCCCTGATGGTACCAGTCCCACATTTCCCTGTATTCTTTCCGGTAGTCCAGGCCGAACAGCAAGTCACCGGTGTAAAGAATGAAATCAGGATCCAGCAACTCCATCTCGCGGATGATCTGATGCGTGATGGCTTTGTTTTCGTCGGTCTGCCCTCTCTTGGGATAGGCGTCGCTGTTTAGCGCCCGGCCTTTTACTTTCCACGACGGATCCCATAGTTGGTGATCGCTTATCACCGCGAATCGAAGATTGCGTGGAAGACTTCCAAGAACCCTAACCGCCCTCGGTTGTCTGCATTCGAGTCCACTTGGGCCTCTGACAACAAGATGAAAATGATCTCTCTCCACTTCGATGGGAAGCTCGGCCGTGAGTCGAATCGTTTGACCCTCTTTACCCACTCCCACGATCGGTAGATCGAATTTTTGGCCGCCATTAACTGCCTGGTTTGTCTTTATGGTGACCTTCCACTCTTGCGGGCTTCCTTTGGGTGATGTTGTGTGCAGCCATATGTCGAAGCGACCTCCATGGCCCACAAGGGCCGGGAACCCCAGTGTCGGGTGGACGATGGCATGTATGCGGCGCACCGGTCTTTGCTTCTGGTCCTGATAGGGATCATGTGCATAAGACGTGGACGGAAGCATGGTTCGAGGTGGATCGAATCGGTCGGAAACAGACATGTGGTTTGCACTGGGCTTGTCTGTGGACGCTGGTTCAGCGGAAGCCGTATTCGTGAAGCAAGCAATACCTGCCGGTATTGCCGGGATGATCAGGACGACCAGGAACCAAACCGTGGACAATAAAAGCCCTCTGTTGGAAAAGATGGTTCCCGGGTGCGCGGTGATTACAGCAGGTTTTGTGAAATGTCTTTGATTTCCATTATGCATTTCACGTAGTCACTGCAGTCAACCATCTTGAAGCAATCTTTCATTTTGGATGCATCAGAAGAGTCTTCCTTCAAGATCGATTCGCAGTTCTCCTGGAAACGCGGACCGCTGAAAACGTTCGCTGTCTCTCGCCCCACTCTGTCAAGATATTCCTTGAAGGAAGCGGAGATCTCGCCTTCCCCCGTGATATCGCCCCTTTCCTTTTTCTTCATTTCTCTAACGAAATCTGCAATCTCCTCCGAGCATTTCCTGTTTTTTTCGACAAAGTTTTCACACTTAAGGGTTCGGGCGCATCCAGGAAAAGTCGATAAAAAAACGACAATCGAAAGGGCGGCCGCCGCCGGCAATCCAAGTTTTTTCGACATGAAATCCTCCAAATCGCTTACGAGCTCGGCAAAGTTCAGTCCGGGCAAAACGCGGCCACTTTAGCCCGTGTCCATGAGGCCGGTCAAGTGAATCGCATCAGAGCCGGTAACTGGAGAAAAAACGGTTTTGTTTCCAAAGCTCAGTGACCATTGGAAGACTCATGCAGCCACAACTGTTGGGCGAGATGTCTTATCGCTTCAGCCAGACGCCTGCGATAGGTGCCGTAAGACATGCATAGATTTTCGGCTGCTACCCTTTGTTTTAAAGCTGGATTGAAATATGTTTCATTCAAAACATCGAAATATACTTTTTTTGCTTTCTTTTCTTTGAATACGCAAGAATGCTTGAAAAGCTCGGCTGCGAGTTTTTCAGATAATTCCAGCCGGTTGTCGTTTGGCCCACGTTTGTTTTTCATGAAGGCGCACTTGAGCAACAAACTGTCGCGCAGACAATCCGGATGGTGGTAGTTCCTGAGAGCCTTTTTGATTTCTCTGTCAAAATCATGGCGGGTAATGCAATTTGAATCTGTCGAATCGCCATCCGGAATTTCCATGCTGAACATTTTCTGCACGCTTTTCTTCATCCAGGATCCTGCGTGCTTGTCCGCAAAAACCCGGCCGAACAATCCATAGGCGTTTCCATCGCTTTTGAAATCGAATTCATCGAAGTGTTCTATTTCTGCATACTGAGTGTAAGGCAGCCATAACCTTGGATCACGATGCACGGAAAATATGCAAACAGGAGACTCCAATCCGAGAACATATCTTATGATGTGCAGAAATATGAAAGTTCTGCACGTCGAAGAACTCTGGTACGAGCCTTTGCTCATCCAGAACCTGCACAACACAGCCGGACGATTCCCCATCAATTCTTTTTGGACCAGCCATTGATGAAGGGAACAAACAGCCGGATCTTGTGAGACTTTTTTTGATGAAAACTCCTCCAACCGCAGAATCATCAAAAAGCCATATTCGCCGGCGGATTCAGATTGAAAAAAGACGGTGTCACCTCTATTTTTACGCCAATGCTTTAGTAAAGATAGCGCAGAAGCTCCTTCTTTAGAGGCAACCATTTCTTCTATTTTGCGCCAATCGTTCGCTGTTGGTTTTCTTGATGAAAAATCCATCGCGCTATTGAGACTGTATATGTTCGCAGCTTCTTTTGCGCCTATAGAAGCTATATGCGCGAGATCAAAAATTTTGCTTTGAAGCTCTTCGTTGCTGCAGTTGTCAATCGCCTCCAGTTGATGCTTTGCAATGTTAAGAAAAAAGAATTGGTACAATTGGGGATCTCTCCACAAGAGATCCTTTCTTAGAAGATCACGCACTAGTTCATGGATTGTAACACCCCGCCAGGTGACACGAGCAAAAGACAATTCTTGAAGCCAATCAAGCAAAATAGGTGATTTTTCTTCTTCAATGAATCTGCGAATTATCTCTTGGGAAACGAAAGGAACCATGGCGCTCAACCAAAGAGTTTTGCGATGATTAAAGGAAGGTATGTTTTGGACAAAATGCTTCAGAAGAGTTTGAAAATACTCTTCTGAATCCTTCGGCGGTAGTTTTTCGCCAGGGGTTTGCTCTAGGATCTGCCTGACAAGAGCAAGGGCCAAGGGGTGTCCACGGGTCAGATCGTGAATTTCGTCTTTTCTCTTTGTATCGATTCCGCAATACTCCAGATATTTTTTCGTCTCCGTGGTTGAAAAACACTCAAGTGTTAGAAATGTCGAAAGGTTGTTCCATCCAGGATCCGCCAACAACCTTTCGTCCGGCAGGTTGCGGCCGGCCACTACAATACGGGTATTTTGGGGAATGGAGGGAAATAACTCGTTGAAGATCCATGCTTCATGCCGTGATATGCACTCGAAAGAATCCACAGCAAGGAAAAAGCTCCGGGTTGAATGAACCGACTTCTCGTTTTTCAGGTTCTGAGCATAGTGTTCATTTGAGCGGTCTTCGCTGCTGCTTTCCGATAAAACAAGCGGTGAAATTCTTTTTTGAAGCCATGCACCAAGTTCCTGATGGGAATCAGGTGCTGAAGCGGCGTCAATGTATATTGCTTTGTATCCACGTTCTTTTGCTCTTCTTAAAGCTTCCCGAAGGAAAAATGTTTTTCCGATGCCGGGGATGCCTTGCAAAAAAAGAAGACGGAGTTCATGATCGCTTTTTAAAAGGGCCTCAAGAGATTCAAGCGCGGTTTTTCGTCCAACAAAAGACCTTGCACGAATGCGAGTTGCATCCTCGCCGAGAAGAACCTGAGTTTCTCGAGTCATGTATAGCACCTATTACGTTTCGTGATGGGAAAATCAGAGGTTTTTGTCATACTAACGGAAAATGAGTAGAATGTGAGAAACACGCTGAACTCGGTATGCAAAAATTGCTCTATGTACTGCGGTTCTTTTTTGGAGAATAGGCCGGTCCGGCTCGGGCGTCACAGCAGGTTTTGTGAAACGTCCTTGATTTCCATCATG
>SLPX01000275.1 GCA_007131745.1 Myxococcales bacterium | reverse complement strand
TTGTCCGGGCTTTGGTGAAGTGCGCCCCCGCTGACACGAGATCACCTCGTCTCAGTGCGGCGCGCCCCTGCTCAACCTGACTTTTTGCTTGCTCGGAAGAAGAGACATCCTTCTCCACCGGTGATACTCCAGGTTCCGGTTTCTTATCGGTTTTCGTCCGTATCTTCTTCTTGTCGGTTTTCAATGGTTCCTCGGGTGGTTTTGCACGCGGCTCATCGGGACTCACAGTCACCTTGTGGCCGGGAATAACCAAAACATCCGAATCATCTTCCTCAACATCTCCATCAGTTTGTTCGACTATTTGCTCACTCTTCGTTTTCTCGGAATCCTGCTCTTCGATCGGGTCGGCTTTCCGCTCTTCTCTATCCGGGTGTCCATCCGGAGCCTTTTCAATCTGCTCGGCACTATGAGTTATTCCAGGTTCCTTACGATCGATCGGGTCGTCTTTCTTCATGGTATAGAGAACAGCCAAGAGAATTGATATAATCAAGACCCCCGCGGCGATAAGACCGAAAAACACTCTTTTGTCGCCCAGCCGACTTACGGGTTTCCATCCCTCGTAGAGCGCGGGTAAAGTCTTTTGTCCCTCCTCGCCTTCTCCGTCCGATTCTATCTCCTTCAAAGCGGCCTGCGCATTTTCGCCTTCCGCGTACCACAGTTGACTCATGCTCGGATCAGGGGGTGTCGCCCCGGTTTCCTGTTGCGATTCTTTTCCGCTTTCTTCCTTTTCCTCCGACTCTCTTATTTCTTCTCCCTGTCCCCGTTCCTGTTCTTCTTCTTTTATATCTTTCTTCTGTTGTTCTTCTTGAGTCTCTTCCTTTTGTTCTCCTTCTTTTGATTCTTCTTTGTGTTGCTCATCCTTGTCTTCATCGACACCTGCTTTTTGTTTGGCGGGACGTTCAGGCGTCGAAGCGGTCTTTACATCGACCTGTTCGGCTTTTTGAACTTTGTCGGCGCTTTCTTGAGTTTGGTCCTCATCTTTCTGCTTTGCAGATATTTCACCCATGTCTTTCGGGAGAGGAGCAGGGGGAACAATACCATGCCCGAGGAGGGTTTTTTCGGGCGAAGGATCAAAACCATGCCCATCTCGGGAAACCTCCCGTTTTTCGGTAGGCTTGTCTTGCTTCAACCGATCTTCCTTTGCAATCCGAGAAACCGAGGTTTCTTTAGAGCGGGGTTCTTTCTTCAGCATAGGAACAGCCGCCTTGCGCAAGGCTTCACAGAACACAAAGGCGGTCACATAACGGGACTCGGGATTCTTTGCCAGAGCCTTCATCACTACACCATCCAGCGCACCCGGTATTTCCGGGTTTTTGCTGCTCGGCAGTTCAGGCATTGATTCGATGTGCTTGTCCAAAACTCCTGTTACATCTCCGCCTTCAAAAGGAGGCGACCCGGTCAGCACATGGTACAAAACCACGGCCAGAGAATAGATATCCGACCGTCGATCCACGGGTTCGCCCCGTGCCTGTTCGGGGGAGAGATACAAAGGATCCCTGAAACTGAACCCTATGGTTGATTTCAGGCCGTCGCCTCCGGGAAGTACAAGTTTCGAAAGCCCGAAATCCAGGAGTTTTACGAAATACTCCTTTTCCTTTTTTGTTGTAAGAAAGATGTTTCCCGGCCTGATATCCCGATGTACATAACCCAATGCATGGGCTTCGGTCAGGCCATCGCCCACTTGCAAAACGATGTCGATTCCCAGGGCGGGGTCAAGTCGTCCTTTTTTCAGAAGATCTGCCAGAGTGATGCCCCTCAACAACTCCATCACGATGAAAAACCGACCGTCCGCGGATTTTCCGAAATCACTCACATCGATGATGTGATCGTTTTCGATAGCCGCTACCGTAGTAGCTTCCCTGCGGAATTTTTCTATCGCCGCCTTGTCATTGCTCAAATGGTGATGAAGCAGTTTTAGCGCTATTTCACGTTCTAAGCCAACGTGCCTGGCGCGGTACACGGTTCCACTGGCCCCCCGGCCCAGCATTTCCTTTACAAGATATCGCTCTCCCACAATTGTACCAATGAGCGGATCGCCTTTCGAGTCTGTCTGACTTTCTCCGCAAGCCGGACAAAAAAGCGCTTCATCGGACAATGGGCGGCGACATCGAACACATCGTTTCATGGAAAACCTTTTTCCCGCATGCACCTCGAACCGGTAAAAATTTTGAATCAGCCCTGGGGCACACACCCCGTTATTATATTAGGGTATCTGATTCCGTCCACCGTCAAATCCAGTTCCACGCAATCGTGGCCATCCACCGAACAATCGGATGAATCCGTACACATTTCAAGGCAGACGTTCCGTGTGCATCTTCCGCTCATGCACTGGGTCGAAGTGTTACAAGGTCTTCCGGCTTCACGTCCCTCGGGATAAGGAGGTCGAATGCAATACCCGGCGAGGGTGGAAATGTCTTCAGGTGAAACAAGGGGTGAGCAGATCTTGTCGTCGCTGCAATCCGATTCATGTTCGCATACAAGTACCCTCGCTTCCTCATCCGGTACGCATCTTCCCTCAAAACACATAGCGTCTTCCCAACACTCGATGATCCATCTTTCATCCCCGTCCGGCAACGGCCACTTGCCCTCGCTTGTGCACACAAGCACAACTCCAGTGTCCGGGTCGCATTTTCTGATTCCGGGTTCACAATATGCATCAGGGTCATAATGGGGATTCCTCTCGGTGCACGAAAAGACAACCAGGAGACCCACTGCTACAACGACCAATGCCGGACCTCTAATCTTCTTTTTCTCAATACGGGTCATATTCCTGTTCTCCGCTCTCCAGCGAACAAAACCACCAAACTAAAATTTTAACAGCGCGGTTGCTGAAACGCCATGCTGCGAAGGCCCTACCGAAATTTCCACCTTTTGGTTCCTTTTCTTCCTCGCCCGCCGCCAAAGGTATCCGAACACAGCAGACGCCCCGCCGGCCAAGATGGAAGTGGAAAGCAGGATTGCTCCCGCCGGTTTAGTTGAATAGCGCTGACTGCAGGCAATTTCGCCGTTTGGGCGGCTGCACGCGGGTTTGCCGTCAACCGCAAGAAGGCTCGCTCCAACTATCAAGGCGACGACTCCGACACCGCCTGTCACAACGGCGAACTGTCCCCATGGATGAACCCTTTCAGGCGCTGTATCTTTCTTTTCTATCAGGGGTTCCGGTTCGATTTTCGCTTTCTCCGCCTCTGTTTCCTCTACCGTAATTTCCTCGACCGGTTCTTCTTTTACCGGTTCGGTTTCCTCATGGGGCCGAGCGCATCGCCCCTCTCGACAAACCAATCCCTCCATGCATTTCTTTTTTTCACCGCATTCCCCTCCAAACTCTACGGGCGGAAGCGGCAAGGCTGCGCGCTCTTTTCGCAACTGCTCTCCAAGCTCCAAAGCCGACGCCGTTATCGCTCGACCCGCTTCAGATAGGGTGCATATGTCGCATCTGCCTTCTGTTTTTGCGGAAAACCTATCCTTGGGATCCATTGCGTTGAGGCGAAAAGAATAGTTATTTCCGGCCACCTCGACCCTGAGCCTGACAAGAAGATCCGCTCCAAGTGTTCCGGCTATACCCGATACACAACCCCCGCTTTCACAGTCGTCCATGAGGGGAAATCGCACTCTGGCCGATGCGACCTTGGAATCCACCACGGTAAGATAGCCCGCTTTCACCAGACCGTCTCTTGCGGCTTTTCGGAATCTATCATCCAGACCCCTAGCTGATTCCGGTTCAAAAACAACGGGCAAGACCCCTATGACCCAGGGAGTAACTTTTTCTTCGGAGGTTTCCCCCATGCCGGGACCATCGGGAGTCGAACCCAGGGCGATTCCACAGAATATCAAAAGAAAAACATTGCTCAAAACCATGCTCCTGACAAAATTTCAATGAATTTCACCGATTCCATGATACTGGTGAATCCATGTTATGCATTCAACATCATACGTATTAAAAACGCAACTCATGACAAATCTTTGAGTGTTGAAAGTAAAAAAACCGGAACGCGGTTTCAATAGGACTATTTTCGACCGTGAATCAACTTTCCCGAACCACTCGTTCTACGACGGTGTTTTCAGAAATCTCGTCCCAGTCTGCCTGAAAGACAGCGCCGGGTTCAGGATCCTCCTCGAGCATGTAAATTGCCAGCGGATCGATCAGCATCCTTTGCACTGAGCGTCTCAAGGGTCTCGCCCCGAACGCGGGATCCCAGCCCGCTTCGATCAATGCATCCACAAGGGCTGTGGTGACAATCAATTCAAAGCCCTTGTCGTTCATGAGCCTTTTTACACGCGAAACCATCAGGTCGGCTATTTCTCCGAGTTCTTTTCTCCCAAGAGTGTTGAAAACAATTGTCTCATCTATCCTGTTCAAAAACTCGGGCCTGAAATAGGAAGAGAGTTCACTCTTCACTGTTTCCTCAATGGAAGTCATGTCTTCAGATGCTTCGAGTATCCGTCTCGCTCCTGCATTGGAAGTCATTACGATGACAGTGTTGCTCATGTCCACGGTTCTTCCCGAAGAGTCGGTCAGCCTGCCGTCGTCGAGGACTTGTAACAGCAGATCAAACACATCCGCATGAGCCTTTTCCATTTCATCGAACAAGACAAGGCTGTAGGGCCGTCGTCTCACGGCCTCGGTGAGCTGTCCACCCGCTTCGTAACCAACATATCCCGGCGCGGCTCCTACAAGACGGGACGCGGTCTGCTTATCCATGAATTCGCTCATGTCCAACCGAACTATGGAATTCTCGTCGTGGAAAAGAAAGTCGGCCAGCGCCTTGGCAAGCTCGGTTTTCCCGACTCCCGTAGGGCCGAGGAACAGGAACGATCCGATGGGGCGCTTGGGGTCCTTGAGTCCAACCCTCGCACGCCGGATCGCTGAAGAGAGTTTATGAATCCCTTCAGGCTGACCTTTCACCCGAAGTTGCAGAATGTCTTCCATGCGACGGAGGCGATCCCGCTCGGACGACAACATGTCGTCGACCGGGATCCCTGTCCAGGACGCTACCACCTGTGCCGTGTCGGATGCGGTGACAAGATCCGAGAGCAGGCGCTCCTCCGAAGGGATCCCGGAGAGTTTATCCTCAAGTTCCCGGATCTCCGCTCGAACCCCCGGAATGACTTGAATTTGCAACCGGGCTGCATCGTCCGGATCTCCATCCGAAACGGCCTTCTGCATTCGCACTTCCAGGTTTTGTAATTCAGCGCGCAATTCGCGCATCTTTTCGATGCACTTCTGCTCCTCCAGCCACTGTGCAGCCATCCCAATTCTTTTTTCGTCCAGCAACTTCAATTGTTCCTTGGCCGCCTCCGCTTCCACCTGGTTGCGTCCACTCTCCAGGTGCAGCTTCAGCCTGGAACGCTCGATATCCAGTTCGATCAATTCATCAGGTTCTCCGTCAAGCTCAACGCGCAGTCGGCTCGCCGCTTCGTCCATCACGTTAATAGCCTTGTCAGGAAGACACCGCCCGGTGACATAACGCCTTGACAGGCGGATCGCTGCCATCAAGGCCTCCTCCTGGATACGCACTCCGTGATACAATTCATAAAGCGGCCGTACACCCTTCAGAATCGCCAGGGCGTCCAGATCATCTGGTTCTTCGATAAACACAGGTTCAAATCGTCTTTCCAGCGCCTTGTCTCTTTCCAGGTGTCGGCGGTAATCCTCCCTTGTCGTGGATCCGATACAGCGCAATTCACCCCGTGCCAGTGCCGGTTTCAACAACCCGGCTGCGTCCATGCCGCCGCCGGTCTGTCCGGCGCCGACGAGAGCATGTATTTCATCGATGAATAGAATAACCCGACCCCTTGTCTTTCGTACCTGTTCAATAATTCCCCGCACCCGCTCCTCGAAATCACCACGGAATTTGGCGCCGGCAATCAAACTTCCAAGCTCAATGCTCACAATGCGAATGTTTCGCAAAGATTTCGGTACTTTTCCCCGAGCGATCATGTGGGCCAATCCCGCAACAACCGAACTTTTTCCCACCCCCGGTTCGCCCACCAACACCGGATTGTTTTTAGTCCGCCTGCACAAGACCTGCACGACCCGCCTTAGTTCGGCGGACCTGCCGACTACCGGGTCCAGCGAGTTTTCTTCTGCCGACAACACCAGATCTCTACCGAATTTGCTGAGCAGATCCGACAATGGAACTTCCGAACATTCCGCCGGTGCTGTTTCCAACGTTCCGTTTTTTCCCTCGGAGCCCGCCATAGCGGCCACAAGACGTTCCCGGAAAGCTCCCCCAAGATCCATCAAATCACTCACGCGCGACTTGGAACCCGCCAGCGCGGTCAACATATGTTCAGGTCCGGCTTTGGCCAAGCCGAAAGAGCGTGCCTCGGATAGGGAGCGCGACAAAACATCCAACAAGGTTTTGCCAAGTTTTATCGCGCCATCCTCTTTCGGCTCCACGAGCTTCAGCCTGGATTCGCATTTTTCCAGTATTAACTCAGGATCCGCGCCCGCTCTTTCCAGCAGCCCGATTGTATTCCCCTGCATCCGCCGCACGAGCACGGATAACAAATGTTCCGGTCCGACGACGTCATGGTTTCTGATTCGGGCGTCGCGTCGCGCCAAGGCCAAAACCCTTTGCGCTTCAGCCGTAAACCCGGATAAGACATCACCATGTGCCACGTGAACACCCCGGTCGATAATTCAGGATTTGTCGTTTGTTTCTTTTGCTTCTTTTGCTTCTTTTGTTTTGAACAACTTGGAATTTCGCACCTGGCTCGATAAACGCATGCAAATCACAGCCAACACTCCCAGGAAACCAGCCCCGATCAATGGCGACCATGCACCAGGCATATCATTTTCCAGGGCCAATGCACTGACCCCGACAAGACACACCGCTATGACTATCAATATCACTCCGAATATCATCAACGGAGCGTATTTTCTTCTATGAATCCTATCCCGGAGATTCAATCCGGCAGCGGCCCCCAGCAACCCCGCCATCGCACCGGTGGAGCAAACGGCCCGGCCTGCCGTGCCGCCGTGAAACATGAAAGACATGGAGCCCAGGGCAACCGCCATAAGCAGTCCTATTATGGAATACCCTCCCAATACCTTCAAAGCAGCGGATTCCGGGGTTTCACGCAAAGGTCTCACCCCTTCTGTTCCTTGCAGACCTTAACGAACTTCAGTCGAAGATCATAAAGCAACTCGGTCAACAATCTGTCTTCATCATCAGTAAGATTGCCCCTTGTCTTTTCCTGCAAAAGGCCAAGAAGATCGACCGTCTGTTTCGCCATCGGCAAGGAGACTTTTCTTTCGCCGGTTTCAGGATCCTCCATCTCCCCGAGATGAATCAATATGGACGAAGAAAGGGAAAGAACAAATGTGGAAAAATCAATGTCCGGCAAACGATTCCGCATGCTTTTTTCACATTCGCATTCGCCTTGATTCACTTCTTTCCTTTCATCCGTATCATCTTTTTCGCGATCAGCCATGATGCCTCCAGTCCGACCCGACGCCGCCTGGCAGCCGGCGACCTCAACTCTTTCGACTCTTCTCAAGGTCGGATCATCTATTTTCCTTTTCGTCAAAAAACTCCTTTTGCGTAATGCCGATCTCGGTCGCCTTACTTTCCGAATCAGGCAGTTTCTTCAAATATTCCTGGTAATCCGAACGTTCTATTTGTCCTTTGTCGATATACCAGGCCACAGTCCTCACATCATAGACATTTCCTTTTTGTGAATTAGGGTCGGACATGACACCTCCAGAAATTCGTCATCCGCCATAAAAACGACATGGTTTCACAATCTTTCTATTTCGCGTATTTAGCCCCTTGCACACCCGCTGTCAAGCGGACTGAGACGCAAAAGCTTGACCCCGGAGATAACTCTCTTCTATTCTGAGTTTGGTTTGTTTGATCCAAACTCAATATTGCAAATGAGTTCGACACGCCGAACACGATGGAAAACAATCATGGAACGATTTCACAGGTTCACGTTTTTTGCCGCCCTCTTCCTCGCTGCATTTTCGAATGGTTGCGGAGATCCCTTCAACGAGGGAAAAGAAGGCGATTCATGTTATACCCATACCGACTGCGGTTCAGGCCTGGTATGCGACTGCCCCACCCGGACTTGCAGGCCGGTGGGAGAAGGCGATCCATCCTGCGGCATACCCGACGCCGGCCCCCCGGTTGATGCATTTGTCACCGATGCCGGCCCTGTTGACGCTTCTGCTTTTGACGGGACATTTGAAGACGGCTACATAGAAGATGAAGACGCAGCAGTGGATGATGACGCAACAATCGACGAGGATGCAGCATTGGATGAGGACGCAACAATCGACGAGGATGCAGCATTGGATGAAGATGCAACAATGCCGGAAGAGGACGCTTCCACCTAAAGCCTGTTCCCAAACCACAGTGCCTCGCCTACTTCGCTCCTCAGCTTGTCCGCTGCCGGATGCCGAGGCCATGGTTTTTGCAGGCTCCGAAACCGCCGGACGTCGCCGTTTGAAGCTCCCCTTCGGGGAGCATCGTCGGCGACTCGGCCGAATCCCTTCAGCCCTTCGGGCAGCGGGCTTCTGACGCACGGCTTGTTCCGGAGACCTGCTTCAACTTTCGGCCTCGGCAGTACCGTGTTCGGCGGCTTGTCCGCTGCCGTAATAAAACAGGCTCGTTCGATCATCCGCGTTCAATAGAACGAGCCGAAAAAAAAGGCAGATGGACAATAAGCCGACATCTGAGTTGCGCTTCCGGGTGCTGGGGGTGGTGGAACGGGTGAAGGATGAAGCAACTCGGACGAGCCGCAGATGAAACTCCCGCAAGGGAGGTTCTAACAAGGCGCTCGGCGGTTTGTCCGCTGCCGTAATAAAACAGGCTCGTTCGATCATCCGATGAAAAAAAGGGTGAGATTAATAATAAACGTCCGCCAGCTTTTCACCCAGCCTCAAGGCGAAATCCGCCATCGACCCCAAAAAGCTGGAGCTGCACACCGAAGTGTCGGCCCATCCATCCATGTCCTGACTCGTATTGAAATATTGCACAAGCGACCTGATGCGAACGGCGGGATCAGCTCCGTATTGCGAGTCGGGCGGAATGCAGCTCGGTTCCAATTCAGGACGGAAGGATGAGTCCATGCGTACATGTATCATTTCCGGCACCGGACCCATTATCCCCAAGATAATGATCTCCCCGGGATGTTTCAGGTTCAGAAGAAAATCTTTGTAGCGGGAGACCGGGTAAAGAAGCGCATCCACATCTTCGCGAGGACGGCAATTCCACCGCTCACCCGGCTGACGATCGTTTACGTGGCACTCTATCCCGAACTCGAAACACCTGAATGAATGCAAAAATCCGAGTGAGCTGTTAATGTTATCCTTGGTAGGATCCGGATTGTACAAAACATTAGGCTGGGACGCGGAACAATCATCTTCATCTGCAACGAACACGATTCCAAGCAAAGCGTCGTCTCTAAGAAATCCCCTGTTTTCAACCGTCAAGTCTTCATCCAGAGCCAGCCTCATAGCCTCCAGATGCTGCTCAAACCCGCATCCCTGCACTCCCACTTCCGACAAGCAAGCCGCTGCATCAAAAAGCCCGTTTTCGTGGTTCACGCATCGTGGACAACCGTTTTCGTTTTCACGAAGCTCCAGATATCCTGCTCCCGGCCCCGCATCCGGACAATTCATCGAAGTGCAGTCATGGACACATACTCCGTTATTCATTTGGACTTCACAATTTTCCGGCTCAACGTCAACAATGTAACGTCTTCCCTCTCCAATACAGATGTCGCCCATGTTGACCGTGCCTACTTGGCCCAATATCCCCTTGTCTCCGCCGACTTCCTCGCAGTACCTGATATTCGTGTGATTGCCCGCTCCCAGGTCCGATGTGACCACCCCTACGTGCAGATCAGGAAGAACGCCGCCTCCTGCAGCCTCGAACATCTGCAGGATTTCGTCAACCGCGACTTTAAGCTTTTCCTGGTGCACTTGCATGCTGTGCGAATTATCCACCACGAAAAGCAGGTCCAGCTTTTTCGTTTCCATGCAATCCTGGGGACAATTCCTCCAGGTTTCTCCTGTTTCACAAATACCGTTTCCGCAACTGTTCGGAAAGCAATCATACGGACAGGTCAACTCTTCGCCGCCCTCGCACAAGTTGTTTCCACAGACGTTTCGAGGGCAATCCTCGGGACAGTTGTAGTAATTCTCTCTACCCTCACACACACCGTCCCCGCAAAACACCAAGCTACAATCTTCCGGGCAATTATCCATGTCTTCGCCCGGTTCGCACAGGTTATTGCCGCATACTTTGAACGGACAATCCTTGGGACAATTAAAAGGGGTTTCTCCGGGTTCACAAATTCCATTTCCGCAAAACCTGTCTATCCTCGCAATTTCCCGATCCTCCATGCACCCCCGCGCATTAAGCAAAATTGCAATACAGGCGCCACAGAAAAGTAGTCTCCTTAATACACTCCACTTCACTCCCCGTTTATTCATTTGCATCGAAACTCCGCAATTCATCATAGCGCCTTTGAACCAGCATACGTTGAGGTGCCTGTGGATATGCACTCAGGAAATTTTCCAGGGCTTTTATCTCTTCGCCGGTCCTCCCCAATCTGCGAAAGGCCCGAATGCGTCCGTATGCAGCCTCCTGCGCCAAAACACCGTGTTTAGTCGATCCCAGGTAATCATCGAAACGTTTTAACGCATCCGCTGGTTTGCCGAGATGGTCCAGCAACAAAACACCCAGCGCCACGGATGCGGTCATGGCTTCCCTGCTTTTCGGAAATCGCCTGATCAGCTCCTGGTAAATCTCCGCGGTTTTCCGCCAATCGCGCAAAGCTCGTTGCTCCATCGCCCGGCTCAACAACTCTTTGGGCCCCGGAACACTTCTGACGGGTCTCCTACGAACCGGGTCCGTATGAACCGCGACCTCTCCACTTGTTTCTTCAGTATCGTCATGTTCGGAATCATCATCCCCTTCCGGCGCAAGTGCGACCTCGCCATGTTCAATGTCAAATTCCCGCCTGACCGACGAACCCGGCTCCAGACTCAACAATTCGTTTACAGCCGGACGACCCTCCATGGCTATCTTGACCCTGCGATGCCCCGCCCTTACAATAGCCTCCACCGGAGTCCGGCCGAGCGCCAAACCATCCACCGTCACCATGGCGCCCGGGGGATTGCTCGTCACAAACAAGGTCGCGGATTCCGGCTCGGAAACCATCTCAATCGAACGGGCTTCCTGCACAAGCCGGTCATTTTCGCTCTCGGTCATCATGCGGGTCTCGCCTCCTCCTTTTGCAAGGCTGGAGTATTCACCCCTGTTGACCCGCCTCGCAGCAGACCCCGGTTCTTCGATCATCACCTGTCCATTGGCCACGGCCACTTCAACCGATGTTTCGTCCGAACTTACCGAAAAAACCGTACCGGTCACCGTAACCGTGCCGGCCCTCGTTTCCACCTTAAAATGCCCCTGTCCTTTCCGAGGGGCCACCGAAACAAGTATGCGCCCCTGCTCGAGTTTCAATGCAACCCGGCCACCCGAAAGCCGCTCGACCGAAACAACCGTATCGGAATCCAGCAAAACGCCGGCCCCGCGAGGAAAGCTGATCCCCAACCGGCCGTCTCCGACTTTGAGCAGAGATCCCTCTTGCACTTCCTTACCCACGAAAGGGTCGGCTTCCCCTGCTTTCGCTTCACCTGAACCCAAAACCACCCGGCCGACTTCACTCGAGCTTGTGACATCCGTTGCACTCCGACCCTTTTCCCGGCCCCACATGTACCAAACCACTGCACCCGTTACCATGACCAAGCATACAGCCGCGGCCAGAGCAATGTACCTTATCCGCCCGGCCGCCGCCCCGGTTACATGTACGCGGCCCTCCACCGCCATGTCTTGATTCATCCATCCGGCTCTTTCAACATTACCGGCCTCCACCGCGCCGGCTATTATCCTGCGACGACTCATATCATCCATCAACCCGCACGGGCCTTCCAACCCTTCTCCGTCACGGTGCCGCAAAACCTCCTTAAGGGAGCGTTCCAGCCGACAAAGCCCACACGCATTTTCATGGCGCTGAAGGAAATCCACCTCCCGGGAATCCAGCCTAACTCCCGAAGCCGCCTTGAACGCGAGGTCATCATGCAATCTACATTCATCGATTTTTTTCTTTGCATTATCCATGATCAACTGTCTCCAGCCATTCGCAAAGAACCGGATCATTGAGAACCCGTTTCTTCAAAATTTTCTTTCCCTTGATGAGACGATCCCGAACCGTGTTTACGGGTTTTTCCAACATTTCCGCTATTTCAGCCACCGTGTATCCATGAACCCAGTGCAGAACCACGACGACCCTGCGTTTTTCCGACAATTTTTCCAACAAAACCGCCAAGCGTTTCCTTGTCTTGGCCTTAAAAACAACGGCCTCCTGCGTTCCCGTCACCCATCCGTCATCGGGTTCGGCTCCCGGCGAAACGAGAAAATCTCTTCTTCTTCTTTGCTTTATGATTCTCATCACGGTGCGCGACACGATCCTGTCAGCCCACCTTTCCAACGAACACTCTCCACGATAACCACCGGCCGCGTGCAGTACCTCTATCAATGCACGTTGAATCATGTCATCGGCATCCCTGTGCCCGGGCGCCATGTATAACACGGTGGCTCTTACCCTTGAAAACAGCCGTTCAGCCAAGCTGTGAGCAGCACGCCGATCGCCTCTACCAGCGGCTTCCGCCAACGACAAATCCTGTCTATAGGCATACTCACGGCTATTCTTCTTCGAGGGTTCCATTAAAGATGAACCACCTTTCTCTTTGACTCAGTGGCTCGCAGAAATCAAAAAGGACGTCTTTTTTTCAATCAATTCGAAATGTTCTGTGTGCCGAAAACTCCCATTGAATCAAAAAACTTCAAAAACAAGACTCAAATTGCCGACAGGCCTCAACGGCCATGGTTCAAGCAAAACCTCTCTTGTACCGGCAACATGAATCACATAGCGCTTGTTATTCAAGCCCAGCTCAACCCCCAATCCGGCAAGCAACTTGAGTCGGTCATAAAGCTTCACTCCCGCTACGAAAAAAGTAGCAGCCGAAAACACCACGCTGCCTCGTGTGTGAGAAAAGGTTACACCGTCCACTGAAGCAGGTTTGTATCTCGTATAATCCATCACCAATCCACCACCTATCCCCAAAGTCCATCGATCCAACGCTCTTTGCCATCTCACGCCCAATGATGCGGGATGGCGCGTTATGCTCCTGATCCTCTCATCGTCCAACTGCATAGGCAAGCTCAACCTATAGTTGCCGTACACGTGGAATCTCTTGGCAAACCTGTACGACAAACCAAGCGAAACAGCATGCACCGCGGGGCGCTGGGTAGCATACACATCCAGTGCATAGCCGATTTCAAGGCCGAAGCGGAAATCACGCGGTACAACAATTTTTTCATCCACTCCCTCATCGGTTTCCTCTCCTTCAAGACCCACCCCCGAGCCGTAACCGTAAGACTCCCCAAGATCCCGCGCTTCTCCCTCTTTTGCACCCGCCCCTTCCTCAACCAGACCTGTTTCCCCGAACAGGTCTTCGCTCTCCTGTCCCGGATCCGACCGCTCCCACTGCGGAGATCTCTCTCGCAACCGGCTCTCTCTCAAAAAAGCCATGACCGAAGCCCTGACAATGATTGCTACGGCTTCAGCGGTGGCAAGACCCGACCCTCCCTCCAAACGCCTGACGAGCACCCGCCCGCTTTCCGGTTCGGCCACGTAAACGTGCCCATCGGCATCCTTGAGATCAAACCAGAATACCGCTACCACGCCCCCTTCCTTTGAGGCAATTCCCTGAGCAAGTTCAAGACGTTCGGGCAAAGCCTCGGGCATGGAGTCCACCCACCTGGATGAAAAAACAACCGGTGCATCACTCAACTGGCTTCTCACCGCCTGAAGCATTTCTCCGGGGATCTCTTTTTTTCGGTCACGAGTCAGGATCATCAAGACCTTTCCCATGCTCCGCTTGTTTTCATCCTGATCGGCGAGTTTCTCTCCACCCGGATCGCTTTCATCCCACCCCGCACGGCCGTGAGCACTCACCGCGGTGAAAAGAAAAAAAAGAGCAAACAATATTAAACCCCGGATCTTCATCGTGGAAACGATCTTAGCAGAATTTCGGAAGTTTCGCAGCAATTCACGCGTAGGACCACGCTTTTCCGATGGCAACCGATAAAAGGGTATCAGGGGTATTCAGGCTCGGGATCTCCGCCGTCAATGTGCAATTCAGGTTCCAGGTGGGTGATGAACAGGCTTACCGCCTCGATTTGCGCATCCTCTCCATCAGACCATTCCTCGACAAGGTCCAGCAGGGAATCGTAGATCGCGCGTTCGGCCTCATCAAAACCCTCGTCCGTTTTCAATTCATCGTAGGTGAATCCTACAATGGCTTTTCGAGTGGCCGCCTGAGAACCGCCGGGATTCTCTCTCAGAAGTTCATAGGTTGAAGCCGAATAGGTCACCGCGTTCACGTAAAACCTGCATTTTCCGCCTTCAGCCAGGTATGCGGTGGTTTCGCCGGATTCAGGAATCCGAAGGTTGTAATACTCAGGCTCAGCGATCACACCCATCATCTGTATCTCGGAATCCGGTTCCGTTCCGCCGTCAACGCGTTTATCGTCAAATCCGCCATCGCCTTCGACCGTTCCCAGGTTGCGCCCGCACGCGGCTGCCACTCCTCCGGCCGCGGCCGCGACCCCTGCATAGCTCAGAAATTTCCTTCGGGACATCAGGTGATCCATCAGGCTTGGATACCCTGCATCGCGTTCAAGCTGCTGACTCTGTATCTTCCTGGTCTTTTTTCGGCTGTTTTTCATTGTAGATCTCCATGATTAACATCAGCAAAAACAGCAAGAAGCATACCAACATACAAACCTGATAATCATGTATTTCCGCGGGCTGATCCTCAGAAATCTGACAATAATGCTTCGATGAACCACGAAAAACAGAGGCAGGAAATCTTCATGGAGCGTTGAGCTTTCCTCCGGCCGAAATGTAATAACGCTCTATGAAGAGAGCGTTTTTCTCCCTGTAGAGAATCCCGGCCGCCCTGTCGGCAGTGTTGATGAAAAGCCGTTCCGCCCAGCACAAGGTTCCGTCTATGGAATCCACGCGTCCGGTCAAGGCATGATTGACACATCCGCACCAGTACATGCACCGCTCCGACAACGAGCATCCATCACATTCAGGATGACTCCCGTTTTTCGCTTCCCGTAAAGCGTCTCTTTTTGCAAAGTCGAGACCATTCCACACATCGCCGATCATGACATCCCCGCGATCGTCGACACCCACGAGCCTCTCACATGGATAGAAATTACCACGGGGGGATATCGCTATCTCGTTACAACCGAAATCACAGCGATCCGTTGCGCAATAGCCTTCCTTCAGCCGCGTCACTATCTTGGCGTCAATCGGATTACACGTAAAAAAAACGCCCTCTCGAACTTTTTTAACGTATTCATCCGCCAGATCTTGAAAACCCTTTTCCAAGGCCGCGCACGCGTCATCATCCCAATCCGCCTCGTAGTTAAGGTTGAAAGTAACATCCCTGACACCCAGGTCCATGAAATAGCGGAAAGATTCACCTGCAAGGGACGCGTTGGAAGGGTCCAACACCGCGATGACCTCCAGAGCGGGGTAAAGCTTCACCGCTTTCCCGATGCTACGAGACACCCTTGCGTGACAAGACCGCCCGGACACATAGAGCCGGTTGGCGTCATGCGCTCTCTTGTCCCCGTCCAGGCTCACTCCCATATGAAAGCCGTGTTTCATCAAGTAGTTTAAACGGGCGGGGTTCAACAGAGTGCCGTTTGTGGTGAGCACGAACCTGACGATTTTGCCTTCTTGGCCCGCACGCTTTTCAGCGTAATCCACGATTCTTTCCAGGAGAGCCGTCTCCAGCAACGGCTCACCCCCGAAAAAAGAAACCTGCACTTTTTTGCGATGAGAAGAAAACGCGAAGTCCAAGCCTTTTCGCGCGACTTCCCAGGTCATCCTTTGAGAAAACTTTTCCCCGTTGTAGCAGTACCGGCAACGCAGGTTGCAATCGTGATTCAGGAAAAACGATGCTCTCATTCCCCACGCCCATCGGTCTTGGCGTCTCCACCGGATGAGTTTTCACGAGCCGTCTTGGCTCTCTTTCTTTGGGCCCTCCTCCGATACGATCTATTCCTGTCCGAACGATCCCTTCGCGCCGGCTGTTTCTCTGTAGCGCTTTTTTCCGGTTGGGTCCCCGGCTTGGCTTCCGAACATGGTGGAGGCTTGGATTGACCGGTCGCGGGCTTTGCGTCCCCGTTTTCCAGCTTAGGTTCAATTCTCTTGGTTGATTCCCGCCCTGTCTTACGACCACGTCCTTTCGCCTTGTTGTTGGAAAGAAGATCGCCGTTCCTGCTGTTCCCTCCCGCAGACGAAGCTCCCTTTTGTTCCTTTTTCTCGGGACGACCTTCCATCCAGAGAATTTCTTCCTGCGAGCGGTGGAACCCTGGTGCAGCCGTGATCTGGATTTGAATCCCGAACTCCTCTTCAATATCCAGGATTTCCTTTCTTCGCCGATTCTGGAAAGCATCCGCCAGTTCGGGATGCAACTTGATGCCCGCTCCTTTGACAGTGCCCGAAACCGCCCTGGCCTCTATTCTGCGAAGAAGGCTCAACCCCACCTGGTCAGGGCTGGGCAACATTCCCATGCCCCGGCAAGTCGGACACATCCGATGGGTTTGGAGTTGAAGAGCCTGCTTGATCCGCTGCCGGTTGATCTCCATGAGGCCGTTCGCGCTTATCCTTTCGGCCCGGTTCCTGGCGCGGTCCGACTTCATGGCTTCCCGAACCGCCTTAACGACACTGCGCTGGTTTTTGCTTGACCGCATGTCTATAAAATCAACAACTATCAGGCCGCCAATGTCTCTCAGGCGAAGCTGCCGCGCCACCTCTTCTGCAGCTTCGAGGTTTGTCTGCAATGCAGTATCTTCCACCGAATCCCTGCCCTTGAACTTTCCCGAATTCACATCCACCGCGGTCAACGCTTCGGTTGAGTCTATGACAATGGATCCGCCCGAAGGAAGCGCCACCTCCCTCTTGTAAATCGCCTCGATTTGCTCTTCCAATCCGTATCGGCTGAAAAGCGGCAAACGGTCATTGTAGAATGTCAGCTTCACCCTGCTGCGGGGCATGAACGCTTTCATGAACACCTGCGCCTTGTCCATGAGCGTACGATCGTCAATGACCACCTCTTTTATGGTGGCGTCCAAATAGTCGCGCAACGCTGAAACAGCCAGATCCTGATCTGAATACAAGAGCTTTGGGCCTTTTCCATTTCGGGCTTCTTTTCTTATTTTCTTCCACAACCTCAAGAGCGCGGTGAGATCTTTTTCTATATCCCTTTGATTCTGCCCTTCCGCGTTGGTCCTTCCAATACATCCCACTCCTTCAGGGAGCTTCAGCTTGCTTATTTTTTCCTTGATCTCTTTTCTGGCCTCGTCTTCCACCTTCCTTGAAATCCCCACCGAACCGTCAAACGGGGTCAAAACCAGATAGCGGCCGGCCAAGCTCACATCCGTTGTCAAAGCAGCGCCTTTAGACCCGATTGGATCCTTGGTCACCTGGACGATCACCGGCTGCCCCTTTTGAAGCACTTCTTCCACCCTGGGGTACTTTTCTCCTTCGGGAGGTTTTTTGTGATATGCATCCGCTACGATGTCATGACCGGCCAAAAAGCCGTCCCTGTCTCCGCCGAACTTTACGAAAGCAGCGTTCAGACCGGAGTGTACTCCGGTCACGACACCCCTATAAATATTTCCACGGGACAAGCCGGCGCGGGCCATCTCAACTTGGTACTCGTCAAGAACCCCCTCGCTAATTATAGCCACCCTTAATTCTTCGGCCCTATGGCCGTTTATCAGCATTATTCTGTTTTTCAAACGCCCTCCTTAGGGCTGAGTCCGTCTTTCATCCTGTTTCGAGATCCAGCGGAAATTCAGACAGCAGCGTTGTTTTCAATCGATGCCTTGCATGCCCACCACTCCGGGAGTGGGAGGAACGGCAAGCCACCTGTCAGGCCCGATCCGCTGGAGAGATTCATAAGGCCCGTTGTTGTTCATATTTTCATTCCACTGCTTGTCAACACCGACCATGGACCAAAGCGTCGGATTGTCGGCATGGTCGTTATGGTACGCAATACCGTCTATTTTGGTCGCGGAATGACCGTCGGCCGATGTAAATGTCGGTGAAGTTCCTATCTCTGCAAATCCCATCGCGTTCGGAAACGAGGTTGAAGCAGTGTCGTGACAACCATCGCACCTGACCAACAAAACAGCGTCTTCGCCGTTTTGAAGAGTGTTGTTGGGAAATGTCAGGTCCGGAGTCGGCACAACCCCGGGATTGCCCATCAGGAAAAGTCCGTTTACAGGAAGAACCCCGGTGAGCCTTAAGGCCCTGTAGACAACATTGCCGTTTCCATTGATAAACAGCACGTAATAACGCTCGGTCTCGAAATCCACGGCGCTACCCGTATTATTGAAAATCTCGATGAACTCCCTGTCATCCGTTCCGGGAGTATCAGCGTCCAGTTCCCACAGTAAAAGGGTTTCCGGCCAGACGCAATCCGGCGAACCCGCGCAATCCGCGTCAAGACAATCAATGTAGCCGTCGCCGTCGTTGTCGATTCCATCGGAACAAAACATTTCACCCGACCCGAATGCTGCGAACTGGGCCTGGTTGGCGGTCTGGTCCACTCCGGCGCCGCCGATGTCTTGAACCGCGCCGGACACCGTGACGGTATAGATCGTGGATACCGTCTGGTTGCTCGTCGTCAGGATAACATGCTTGCCGTCGGTCACGGCCGCGGAAGCCGTGAGTCCTTGATCAAACGTGAAATGCGAAGGCTGAACTGTGGCCGGATCCAGTGCCCGGTTGAAGGTCACGGTGACCGTGTTCGCTTCGGCGGCGATCGCCCCCGTGACCAGCGGCTGAGGGCAACTTGCAATTGCTATGTCATCCATGGTCCACGCAGATACCTGCGCTACAGTGTTATATCTCCAAAGCGGAGTTCCCAGTATGTGCACCGCACACCCCGGTTGCAAATCCAGGTTGTCGTTGAGCGCGGATGGAAGCCTGATGAGATAGTTGTCATTTCCTGATATTCCGGCTGTTTCTATGCGCGCTGAAAGGTATCCGGTTCCTGCAGAACCGAATGACCCTACAATGTCCACGGTTGCTGCGACAAGTTCGGTGTCGTAATCCTGGATTTGAGAAATCACGTCCGTCTTGTCCGTGATGTCTTGTACCAGTTCATTCACGTCGAACCCCGAGCCGTGTACCTCCCAGTCCGTAATCGCGGCCGCGTGCCGCATCGCCCACAAAGTGTTGAGTTGCGTAACAGTGAAAGCAACCAGGTCGCCCACCTGCGGCTGTGGATCCAAGGTCGCTGGATCCACGTTGATATACAGGGCCGGACCTTCGAGTTCAGCCTGCACGGTAAAACCGGGAGGATCGTTGGCCACCTCGGGCTTCATGTATGTCACGTAAGCGCCCTGAATGGGAATCAAGACGGTCCCGTCCGCGGTCGTTCTCGCTTCCATAATCTGAGCTGACGCACCTTCACCTCCCCAGCAACCTGAAACATCAAAGGTGCAATCATTCCTGCATGCAAGAACGCCTCCCAGGTAGTCGCCGACATCCTCGCAAGTATTGCCGCCGAGTTCATCCCCGTCGCAATCCTCGCCCTCGTCGATAACGCCATTGCCGCAATCCTCATGAGCTTGACATTCGTCCGTGTTGAAAGTGCAGTCGGCATTGCAGGAAAGTGTTCCACCTACGTAATTCCCTACATCCCCGCAGGTATTGCCCCCAAGATTCTCTCCGTCGCACTCCTCGCCCGGATCCAAAACCCCGTTTCCACAAGTTTCCACGCCACCGGTGCATCCCGATGTGTCAAAAAGACAGTAAGAATGACACGCCAATGTTCCTCCCGTAAAACCAAGCCCGAGAGTCGTGCAATCGTGGCCGCCCAAATCCGCTCCATCACACTCCTCGGTTCCCTCCCGGACACCGTTTCCACATATGAAATCTTCATCACCTTTGTCATCACCGCAAGCTCCGAAAGCGAGCGTCATCATCAAACACATGGACATGAATCTAAATAATCTCACTTTTGCACTTCTCATCTTTCCGCTCCATCCTTTTGCGGCTTTCAACCGCCGGTTACTCTCTTCAACCAATCTACGACTGAATAGACCATTTATTTTGTA
>SLPX01000098.1 GCA_007131745.1 Myxococcales bacterium | reverse complement strand
TCCTCAATGCAGAGATCTTCACAATTCTCATAAACACAATCAGCCAGCGCATTGAAAAGCGCCTCGCCTGCAGGATTGGCCGCTACACATTGGTTTATGCAGGTTTCCTGATCGCCACCGCCGTCAACACAATCACCCACGCATTCCAATATGTCGTCACAGTGTGGATCGTTTTCACACGCATGAACCTGTGCAGAGCAATTCGCTTCCAAACATTCTTCGCAGTCCTCAAAATCAGGATCCGGCTTATCGGAACTGTCTTCACAAGCAGCTATAAAAAAGAACAAGCAAACCACCAACGAAAACTCAATGCACCTTTTCATAAGAATACTCCCCGGCCTGTCAGGCCTGCTAAGGGCTGACTCAAAAACAACTCCTGGATTCGTACGCCGATCCATCCCGCCCTGCGGCGTTGCTCGTCGTTTGAATACGTCAAAGTATTCTCCCTCCTCGCGCCTTGCCGGGCGGGCGCCTCGACGGACTCGGTCCTGGGAACTTGTTTTTGAGTCAGCCCTAAGATTAACGCGGCAATACTCATCGGAGTTTTCATGCCGCCATACGAATGTTCTCTTCAATAAAGGGAAAAAATGGAGATCCGGAAACAACATGTTAGGAAAATAGTACCGAAAAACACATTACAGTCAACATTTTTTTGTAAGCACAACAACACTGTAATTCAATGCTGAATTCATACAAAACCATGAAAGCAAACCTCGGCTTTTGCAGCCGGCATACACATAATCCCTATGATTTAAAAACATACCCAACACCGTGAAGGGTGAGCAGATGAGCGGGTTTACGAGGTCTTGCTTCCAGCTTCTTCCGCAAGCTCCGCACGAAATTATCCACCGTCCGGTCGGTGCCTTCGTAATCATACCCCCAGACTTTTCTAAGCAAGGTCTCCCTTGTGTAAGGCCGTTCGGGATGCGCCAGGAATTCCGCCAGCAAATCAAACTCCTTGGCCGTAAGATGAACGGTTTGACCTCCTCTTCTTACCGACCTCGAATTGCACTCCACTTCCACATCACCAAACCGGTAGGTAACATCTTCGTCCCTCGCCCTGATTCTCCGAATTCTTCGGAGGGCGGATTCTATCCTGGCGAGCAGCTCTTTCAACCCGAAAGGCTTGGAAACATAATCATCCGCGCCCAGCTTCAACCCCCTGACCTTGTCGTCTTCCCGTCCCATGGCTGAAAGGATGATTACCGGCGTCTCCCGCCCTTGTTCCCGCAAACATTCCAAAACTTCAAGCCCGCTCAATTTCGGAAGCCTCAGGTCCAGTACAATCAAATCAGGGTTTTCATCCAGCGCGGCCGCCAGCCCGGCCTCTCCGTCCTCGGCCAGGCAAACCTCGTATCCTTCGAATTCCAGATTCATCTCCAGTCCACGAGACAATGAACGGTCATCTTCCACGATAAGGATTTTTTCTCTCTTCTTATTCAATTCCCACGCCTTTCTTACGGCCTGCTCGTCGGACAACCAAAAATACCTCCGTTTTCGGCCGCAATTCTATTCGTGAAAGACAGAGAGTTCAACAGAGACTTGCAGTAATTCAAAGACCAGCGCCAAACCGTTCCATCTATTTGCACGGACTATCCGATGTGTTAAAAGTGTTGCTCGGAGTTATGAACTTCCAAACGGAGGCCGCCATGGATGCACGGGTAAAAATGTATACGCTCAGCACATGCAGTTTCTGCAAAACTGCGAAAGAGTATTTCGATGATTCTTCCATTCCATACGAATTCACCGATGTGGATCTACTGGATGCAGAAGAAAAAAACGCGATCATGCAAGAATTGAAAAAAATGAACCCGGTCGTCACATTCCCCACCATCTTCATCCGGGATAAAACCATTTACGGATTCAAACAGGATGAAATCGAAGAGGCGTTGAAGACATGAATGAAGTCGAGAAACTATACGAAGCATTGAAAAAAATCCAGGAACCCAAAGGTTACTATTTCAACAAGGACAGAAAACGAGTCGATGGGCTACTGGAAGCACTCATCATCAACCGGAAGCGTTACGGTTACATGTCATGTCCGTGCAGGCTGGCCATGGGCGACCGCGAATCCGACAGGGACATCATATGCCCCTGCGTCTACCGCGCTCCCGATGTAGAAGAATTCGGGAGTTGCTACTGCAACCTTTACGTTTCCAGGGAATGGAATGAAGAAAAGATTCCCCGCGCATACGTTCCCGAAAGGCGTCCTGAAGAGAAGTTCCTCTTTTAGACAATCTGCGAGGTCGCGTCAGTTCCGGTTCAGACCGCGTCCTTTGTTTTTTCCCAGCAGTTCGGCAAAGGGATTGTTTGTAAACTTGTTTTCCCGGAACTCGTTTTTCTTTCCGCGTTTGTCTTCGCCTCCTCTTCCCTTCCGATCGCCGTGCCTGTTCCTGTCGACTCGCTTGTTCCTATCGCTTCCTGCATCGGTTTTCACGTGAACTCCACCGGCCGAATTCTCTGCCGGTGAAACGTCCATGCGCGCGGTAAGTGATATTCTCCGTCGCTCGGGATCCACATCCAAAACCTTTACCTTCAAAATGTCGCCCACCTTGACAACATCACCCGGGTTTTTCACGAACCGATCTGCCAGTTGACTCACGTGTACCAATCCGTCCTGGTGAACCCCCACATCCACGAAAGCCCCGAAAGCCGTGACATTGGTCACCACTCCGTCGATGACCATGCCAGGCGAAAGATCTTCCAATTCATTTACATCTTCACGAAAACTCGGAGCTTCAAAGCTCTTCCTGGGGTCCCTTCCCGGTTTGCTCAGCTCGGCTATGATGTCTTTCAGGGTGGGTTCGCCCACCCCGTTTCCAACGTAATTTTCAATGGGTATCTTGGACGCTGATTCAGCATTTCCAACGAGATCCGTAAGAGGCACGCCGAGATCCCGGGCCATGGTTTCCACCAGCACATACCGCTCGGGGTGAACCGCGGAACGATCCAGCGGATGGTCGCTTTCGTATACCCGAAGAAAACCAGCTGCCTGTTCGTAGGTCTTCGGTCCCAGCCCCTTTACCTTCATGAGCGCTTTCCTGGATTTGAACGCGCCCGCAGCCTCCCTGTGCTCAACTATTCTGTCGGCCATTGAAGGCCCAACCCCGGCCACGTAAGAGAGAAGCGAAGAGCTTGCTGTGTTGAGTTCCACCCCGACCCGGTTTACGCAACTCTCCACGACCTGGTGCAGCTTGGTCTGCAATAGAGGTTGATGCACGTCATGCTGGTATTGCCCCACCCCGATGGATTTCGGATCGATCTTTACCAACTCGGCCAGTGGATCCTGGAGCCTCCTCGCTATCGAGACAGCGCCCCGGACCGTCAAATCCAGGTCGGGAAATTCTTTCCGAGCTATGTCCGAAGCACTATAGACGCTCGCCCCGGCTTCGCTAACCGAAACCACCAGGATATTCCTAAGCTCTTCGTTTTCCCTCAGCACCTCTCGAACAAGCCGTTCTGCCTCCCGCCCGCCCGTTCCATTGCCCACCGCGACCGCGGCAGGACGGTGTTTTGTGAAAAACCCCGCCAACATGATTTTCGACTTGGCCGCCGCGTCATCGCCTCTTGCCGGGTAGATAGTGATATTGTCCAGGTACTTGCCGGTGTCGTCGACTGCCGCGCATTTGCACCCCGTGCGAAGCCCGGGATCAATGCCCACCACCGGCCGCCCCCCGAACGGCGCAGCCAAGAGAAGGTTTTCCAGGTTTTCGGCGAATACATCGACCGCTGCCAAATCGGAACGCTCTTTCAAATCCACCCTCACATCGGTCTCGACCGAGGGAACGAGCCGGCGCTTCACGGCCGCATCCACAGCGGATTGCAATTCCCCGGCAAATGGAGAAGCAGGATTCAACTCAAACTTCATCTCAACCCGGGTCTTGAAAGATTCCGCGTCTATTTCCACACTGCACTTCAATACCTCCTCGTTCTCCCCACGGCGAACTGCAAGGTATCGATGCGATGGGATGCGCAACACCTGTTCTTCGTAATCATAGTAGTCTTCATACTTGGTTCTTGCATCCCCACCACCAATCTTGCTCTCTTCATCCCAGCTCTTTGCCTCCGCTTTCTTATCCGCCTTCTTCTCCACGAGCCTGGTCCTAAGCATTCCCTCTTCCCACATGACCTTTCGCAATAAGGATCTCACGTCCGCATCTTCCACGATCGTTTCCACAACTATCTCTCCCGCCCACTTGAGCGCATCCGCCGCGGTTTCAATCTTCTTTTCCGGATCCACAAAAACCCGGCCCTCTTCCAGCGGATCCCCTTCCAGGGGTTGTTCCAGTATCCTTTGCGCCAGGGGTTCGAGTCCCATTTCCCTGGCGATCGCGGCTTTGGTCCGGCGCTTGGGCTTGTAAGGCAGATAAAGATCCTCCAGCTCGGTCTTCGTTGTCGCCGCGCGGATCTTTTTTTCCAGTTCTTCGGTAAGCTTCCCTTGATCTTCAATGCTCTTGAGGATCGCTTTCCGCCTGTCTTCGAGTTCCAACAGGTACGTCTTGCGCTCCTCGATGCTTCGGATCTGCACCTCGTCCAGCCCGCCGGTAGCCTCCTTCCGGTAACGCGCAATAAAGGGAACCGTTGCGCCCTCGTTTAACAGGCTTACCACGGCCCGGACACCTTGCAGGTCCAGCGCCAGTTCCGATGCTATCTTGTTCAATACGAACGATTCGAGTTCGGGCGTATCAAACCCTCCGGTCTTGCTCATACCTCTTCGCTCCAATCTTCATTATTCAATTTTTCCTGTTTCGGATTTATCCCGGTTTCGGAAAGACAGGTCAACATCAATTCTTTGACTGTGACTTGCATCGGGCTTGTTTATAAAGTGGAAGGGATTGGAAAAGCTTTTCGGTCTTACAATGGTGGATTTGATGTGGAAGTCTATCCGACGGTGCAGTAGAGAACGTAATCGTCGCAGCAGTCGCCGTTTTCGGTACATTGATCATCACACCAGCAACTCAAGTCGAGGCTATCATCGCCACATCTATCCTGGCAGCTGCTTAGCGAACCGTCGGCTGCGCAGTATTGTGCATAATCGTCGCAGCAGTCACCAATTCTGGAACACTCGTCATCACACCAGCAACTTCCATCGGGACTTCCACCATCACAGCTTTCCCTGCAAGTGCTTAGTGAAGGATCTTGGGGTTCGGTGCAGTACTGTTCATAATCTACGCAACAGTCGTTGTTTTGGACGCAATCGCTGTCGCAGTAACAGCTTTGATCAGGAGACCAGTCACCACAGCTGTCTTGACAACTGGCACCCGGAGGTACGTCACCAACCGGATCCTGTTCCGGATCTACATCAACATCCGCGTCTTCTACAAGCCGGACAGCATAGTAGTGAACTCCGTGACCCACGTATTCCAGGTCCAGGAGGCCGCCGACCATTTTGCCCTGTGCGATAACATGGAAAAGGCTCGGGGGCACGAAAAGCCCGGTGCCGGTGTCGTCCCTGGGTCCGGTTACCTGCCGTGCCTGTTCGAGAAGCGGTTCAAGCGCTTCACGGAATGCAGCATAACTCTCATAAGGTGTGGATACCAACTGCACCAATTGATTGAAAAGAGCGTCCACGGCCGCCTTGCGGGGGTCGTCGTCGGGAAGTTGGTCCATCGCCATGGCTTCGAAGATTCCGGGCTTTACGGCCTGCAAGATGGCGCCCTGCGCCGGAGCGGTCGCTTCACCCAGGATTTCCCTCGGAATATGAGTTCTGATGAATTGCTCCACGATGTCGGCCATGGTCATCGGCTGGAACGCGATCCGCGTAAGAAGTTCATCACGCACATGCTCGGGAGCATACTCGGGACAGGGTTTCAGGTCTTCCGGCGCCAAAGCTGCCTCGACCTTCCGAACCCTCGGGTTGGAGTTCATCGTCGTGAACGCTGAATCTTCACCCCTGTTGTGTTTTCCGACTTCGGCCACGAACAAATCCCACGTTTCACGGCCCACGAGGGGAACCATGGTTTCGTCGTTCAATGGAACCAGCAATCCCGCGCTTGTGGCCACGGTGGCAAGCTCGGAACAGTACATCAGGAAAGCAGGATCTTTGAACCAATCGATTG
>SLPX01000178.1 GCA_007131745.1 Myxococcales bacterium | reverse complement strand
ATGGTTGTTTGTTTCAGGATCTATGCATGTCCCGTCACACTCTATGAGCCCCGCCTGGCAAGACAGATCGCAGATTCCACCTGAACATATCTCGCCCGATTCGCATATTTCTCCTGCGTCCGCCCCCTGGCAGTCGCCCGATGCCCCGCAATAATGGTTGTTTGTTTCAGGATCTATGCATGTCCCGTCACACTCTATGAGCCCCGCCTGGCACGACAGATCGCAGATTCCACCTGAACATATCTCGCCCGATCCGCATATTTCTCCTGCGTCCGCCCCCTGGCAGTCGCCCGAAGCCCCGCAATAATGGTTGTTTGTATCAGGGTCTATGCATGTCCCGTCACACTCTATCAGCCCCGCCTGGCACGACAGGTCGCAGATTCCTCCTGAGCAGACCTCTCCCGGAGCGCATATTTCTCCAGCGTTCGTCCCCTGGCAATCACCCGAAGCTCCGCAATAATGGTTGTTTGTATCAGGGTCTATGCATGTCCCGTCACACTCTATGAGCCCCGCTTGGCAAGACAACTCGCAACTTCCACCTGAACATACCTCCCCCGGATCGCATATTTCTCCAGCGTTCGCCCCCTCGCAATCACCCGAAGCTCCGCAATAATGGTTGTTTGTATCAGGATCTATGCAAACCCCATCACACTCTATGAGCCCCGCTTGGCAAGACAGATCGCAGATCCCACCTGAACATACCTCGCCCGGTTCGCATATTTCTCCTGCGTCCGCCCCTTGGCAGTCGCCCGATGCCCCGCAATAATGGTTGCTTGTTTCAGGATCTATGCAAACCCCGTCACACTCGATCAGCCCCGCCTGGCAGGACAGACCGCAGTTTCCGCCCGAACATACCTCGCCGGGATCGCACGAATTCCCGCACGAACCGCAGTTATACCAATCGGTTTGAAGATTCACGCAACTTCCTTCGCAGTCCGTGAGCCCCGCCTGGCACGACAGGTCGCAGCTTCCGGCCGAACATACCTTGCCGGGATCGCACGAATTCCCGCACGAACCGCAGTTATTCCAATCGGTTTGAAGATTCACACACTGACCCCCGCAGTTCGTAAGCCCGGCCTGACATGAAACACTGCAGTTTCCGTTCGAACACACCTCTCCAAGTCCGCAGGAGTTGCCACACGTGCCGCAGTTATACCGGTCGTTTTGAAGGTTTACGCAAACCCCGGAACACGGTGCCAGCCCGGCCGAACAGTACACTTCACAACTTCCTTCCCTGCATACCTCTCCGTCCCCACAACGAACCCCGCACTCGCCGCAGTTGTACACATTGCTTGCAGTGTCTATGCATGCCCCTTCGCATGACACAAGACCTTCATCACAATCACGCCCGGGCGATGAACTGGATCCGCACGATGCCAAGAATGTAACCAGGCTCAAGACAAGCACGGAACTCCGCCGAAATCCCAACGTTTGTGTGCATACTCTACTCATTGCAAATCTCCTTTTTCGACCTTGTGGTCATCCGTTGCCGACAAGCATTTCTCAAAAACCATCTACTCTTCCGTCATCCCTTCCGCGACCATTTCTTTCGTTAAAGAGTAGGATCATACCGTACAAACGGATTTGTTAAAGAAAAATGCGCTTATTCTTTTATATGCTGCATTACGTTTTTTCATGGTTGCAAAGTACTTCGCGCTTGGACGAGAAATCTCCCCTTGAAAAAAACGAGTTCTCAAGGAAAATCGTCCATAAACTCAGGGCAAAACGAGAAAATGCAAGAAAAATTAAGAATGCGAATCATCTTCTCTATTGTGTTGCTTTCCGGATTATTTGTTTCCGGAGGCTGCCGCCGGAAAGTATCTACTGCTCCCTCTACCCCTGCCAACAATCAGGCCGAAACTGATGGAGAACTCGAATCCCCACCGGTCGAGTGGAAGGCAGAAGAATCGGCGCAACCGGTGGAGCGAGACGCGTCCATGGTTCGCCTGCCGGAAACTCCGGCAAAGACAGCGGAACATATCCGGAAAGTTATAAGCCGCTTTTTCCGTGAAGCTCCCCAAGAGGCGAAAAGCAACCTCCCGCCGGACTTGGCAAAAAATCTTCCCATGGATGTCGGGGAAGTTTCGGTTGGTCCGGGCGGCAATATTCATATCGGAGTCTGGCACCTCAGCCTGCAAGGGGATCATGCCTTGTTGATATTTCATCCTCCAGGGTGGAGTTCCGCAAATCGTCGTATATGGTTCGAGGTCAGGCTTGTAAGAAAAGACGGTGCCTGGGAGATTGTTCCTCCCGGAGTGGGCTGGGCCCGCGCCTGGTCCCCCAAACGCACGATACATTGAATCCCATCTCCGTTATCGGGCTAACCTTTTTTGTTTGACTTGGTTTCCGTTTACAACTAGAAGAAAACCGCTTTTTTGAAGAATCTGTAAACAAGCTTAGGAGGCACAATGAAGAGAACACTAATTTCCTGTCTGCTTTCCGCGTTCATCGCAGTTCCTTTCTACGGAGGTTGCGACAAAGACAAAGATAAAACCACGAAAGCTGAAGAAAAGAAAACCGAAGAAAAGGCGGACGAGGAAGAACGCACTGAAACCGAAAAAGTCGAAAAGGACGAACCCGCGCCACTTCCGAAAGTGGAGCTTCACAAAGAAATTTCGGACGCGATACACAAGGCAGCTTCGGATTGCGACCTGACTCAAAGCACTTTTACCTTCAAATGTGAAGAATACAAAAACGCCGGAAAGGTCTACCAGAAAACCGGACAATCCGAGCCGGCCAAAGCGATAGAAACCATCAGCGTGATGTTTACGGACGAAGACCCGAATATTTCGAACATCGCATCCCGTTTTCTGTCTTCATACACAAGTTCCTTCATGGCGAGTCAAGCCTCTAAACAGCCGGATTTTATCGACAAAGCAACAGGCGAACGTTTACTCGCCGGCATGAAGAAACTTGCTGAGAGTGAAAAGGAAGAAGACAAGATCAGGGCGCGTCAAATAGTAGAACAGGTGACCCACGCTGCTACATTGGCCGGTTTGATGGACGAAGTGGTAGAAATATACAAAGAGGTCAAAGATGTTCATGTAAAACGAAGGATCCTCGAAAATATCATGCGCTACGGCAGAATGGCCGGATTTCCTGTTGTTAAGCAAGCGGTGGAAGGCGATGATGCAAATATGAAAGCCGCAGGGTTGAGGGCGACTCTGAATATGCCGAGATGGACTGATGAAGAACGTGAAGTACTATGCCCTTTCGGCGCCGAATACCTTTCGGACGAGAACATTCAAGCGGCAACCCATGCAGCGGGTATTGTGGTCCGATGCAAACACGAAGAAGGATACGTGGACAAGCTTCTTGAGGAAGGCAGAAGGCGCGTCAAAGAGGGACAATGGGAAGGTGATTACGTCTTTCCGTACCGCGATGTTTGCTTCAGAGGTTTTTTCGGTAAAGACAAGATTCCACCCGAGGAAACATGCGAAAAAGTATACAACTTCCTGGAATGGGTCGCCAACCAGAACAATGTTGATCCTACCATGAGAGGAAGAGCGCTTGGCATGATATACTACCAGAGACGCGACGCCAAGACCCACAAGCTCCTGAGAAAATACAGACGACACAAGGTGAAAGAAGTGCAGCAGGCCGCTCTTGAAGCTATGAAGAGTCTCGAAGAGACTTATTTGAAGAAATAACCCCCAGCCGCAACCACCCAACACCGAAAAACAACCAGAGCGTCCGAATCAGATAAACAGGTTGTGATGGGCGTCTTCCACGTAATCAAGGTAAGCCGCCACTCCTCCCGTCTCGACACCATCGATCAATTCCTCTCGGTGAATTCCCATCACGTCCATCGACATCCCGCATGCCACGAGTCTGATTTTCATTGACCTCGCTGTATCAAGCATCTCCGATAATGACGCCACGTTTTTGGCCTTCATCACTTTTCGCATCATACCGGTGCCCGCACCGGCCATGTTCATCTTGCTGAGGCGGGCTTTTGCCGCGCCTCTCGGCATCATCCAACCGAACATCTTTTCCATGAAAGTTTTACGCACCTTGGGCGGCGAAGACTTGCGCAGGAAATTCAATCCCCAAAACGTGAAAAACAAGGTCACATCCTTGCCCATAGCAGCCGCGCCCGTGGCAATGATCATGGCCGCAAGCCCCTTGTCCAAATCGCCGGAAAAGACCACTATGGTTTGACCGTTTCGTTGGATCCCGTTCGTCGCTCTTGTTTCGTATTCCAGGCGCACGGGCTCAACCGGTACAACTTCTTTTTTTCTTTTCCTGACCATGGCCTTGGTCTTGCTTCCATCCACATCCAGTGAAAGAACTTCTCCCCCGCTTCTCCTTGCCCAAGCAGGCAGATCCGCCATGAAACCGGGATCGGTCGCTGTTACCTCGATCACACCGCCTTCCTCCAGTTCGTCCATTGCCTGCTTGACCTTCAGGATAGGTCCCGGACAGGCAAGTCCACATGCATCCACCTTGATCGGTGTCACCATCAAGGAAATAGAATCTTTATCTTTACCGTCACGGGAGGTTTCATCCGCGCTTACGGCTCCACCATCTCTTTTGCATGAAAAATGCATCATATCATCCGTTCCTATGCTTGGACCCGAAGCCGGATCCAAGGTCTGCTCAGGTTCCGTCAGTCCGCCCTGCTTCCGGTTAAACATCGCCCATGTGCCGTACCCGCCAAGCACATTGGCCGAGTCGAACCCCGCTGCAGAAAGTATCCTTGTTGCAATGTATCCACGTATCCCCACCTGGCAGAAAACTATTATTCTCTTTTTTTCAGGAAGCTCCCCCATGCGCGAGCGCATATCCGAAAGCGGTATGTTCACTGCTCCCGGTATGGTCCCGCATGCAAACTCATCTTCGGACCTCACGTCCAACAGCATTCCCCCGGCCGCAATCAAGTTCTCCAGCTCATCCGCCCTTACCCCCGGGTGATCCCCTCTCAACATGTTGGCCGCAGCACTGCCGAGATGATTCACCGGATCCTTGGCAGAGGAAAACGGCGGAGCATACGCGAAATCCATTTCCTCGAGATCAAAAACCGTCAACCCCGCGCTAATCGCACACGCCAAGATGTCCAACCTCTTGTCCACGCCCTCCTGTCCGATCGCCTGCGCTCCCAGCAAACGCCCGGATTCCGGGTCGAACAACGCCTTTAGCGACAAAGGAGAAGCCCCAGGATAATAACCCGCGTGCGATGCACCATGCACCCACATAGCCTTGAACTTCACCCCCGCCTTGGCGGCCTGGGTTTCCGTGAGCCCCGCGGCGCCCGCGGTCAAACGAAAGACCTTTACAATACTTGTTCCAAGCGCGCCCTTGTATGAAACATCTCTTCCTGAAATCACATCAGCCGCCATCCTTCCCTGCCGGTTGGCCGGCCCCGCAAGAGGAATCCTGCACGCACGCCCGGTCACCCTGTGCTTCACCTCGATTGCATCCCCCACCGCCAGGATCCTCTTGTCTGAAGTCCTGAGTTTTTCATCTACTGCTATCCCCCCGGTAGAACCAACCTCGAGTCCCGAATCCGAGGCCAGCTTGGTCTCAGGTCTCACCCCGGTCGCAAGAATTACGATACCCGCCTCCACAGGCTCTCCATCCTGTTTTGTCAAAAATACTTTCAACCGCCCATTATCCATGGCTTCAATCTTCCGAATCCCACACCCTGTTTTCACGTCCACCTTGTGGAGAATCAACTCGGATTCCAACTGAGCCGTCATCTCACGATCCAACCCTGGCATGACCCCGTCCATCAATTCCACGAGAGTCACCGAAATCCCCCTGTGTCGAAGATTCTCGGCTGCTTCCAACCCGATAAACCCGGCTCCGGCCACCACCGCGTTCTTCACATTCCCATCCTGGATGCGGCTGATTATCCGATCAAGATCGGGAATCGAACGTAGGGTCATCACCCCCGGACTGTCCACCCCCGGAAAAGGCGGCCTCATGGGCTCGGCTCCGGGAGAGAGCACAAGATAATCGTAATGCTCGTCCCAAGTTTCGCCCTCCCCTTCGCGTTCTCCATTCCCTCCTGCTGCCGCACCCTCTGTTCGCTTCACCAACCGCACTGTTCTCTTTTCTCTGTCTATTGAAACCGCTTCCGTCAGAGTCAAAACCTCGACATTGAAACGCTGCTCAAAGTCATCAGCTTTTTGTACCAGCAAATCCTCCCTGTTCGGAATCACCCCGCCCAGATGATACGGCAACCCGCAATTGGCATAGCTTATGTACGGCCCCCTCTCCACCAGCTTGATCGACGCATGCTCATCCAGGCGCCGCAACCGGGCGGCACAACT
>SLPX01000209.1 GCA_007131745.1 Myxococcales bacterium | reverse complement strand
GTCCCCACAATTTGGTCCCCACAATTTGCCATTTAGATGAACGCAACTCCGCAAAAACTGCCCATCGGCATACAAAGCTTCTCTGAAATGAGAAGAAACGGATACATCTACGTCGACAAGACCCCTCTCATCCATGAACTCGTCGAAAGGGGTAAGTACTACTTTCTCTCCCGGCCCCGAAGGTTTGGAAAGAGTCTGCTTGTAGACACACTCGACTGCGCATTTTCAGGCCGGAAAGATCTTTTCACCGGTTTGTTTCTCGAATCCGAGGAAGCAAACTGGAACTGGGAGCGCAAAAGCCCGGTTCTTCGCATAGACTTCTCCGGCGGAACGGTAGCCGACAGGTCGGCATTGGAAAGCCGGCTTCATAGCATCATTGACTCCTGGCAGAACAAGTACGACCCGGCTCCGTCCCCATCCGATCCATCCGGCGCTCCGTCCCAATCCGGTGCTCCGTCCCCATCCGCTCCATCCGGTGCTCCGTCCCCATCTGGTGCTCCGTCCCCATCCGATCCATCTGGTGCTCCGTCCCCATCCGATCCATCCGGTGCTCCGTCCCCATCCGGCGCTCATGCAAATTCCCCGGGACATCGCCTTTTGGACCTTGTTCCCGCAATCACCCGGAAAACCAACGAAAAAGTCGTCATACTTGTCGACGAATACGATAAGCCCATAACAGATAACCTGAAGAACCCCGACTCCGCCGAGGAGATCAGGGATGGGCTCCGCGACTTCTACAGCGCCATAAAACCTCTCGACGAACACATTCGTTTCGTCCTGCTCACCGGCGTCTCGAAGTTCGCAAAGGCCGGCATATTCTCCGGCCTGAACAATCTTCACGACATAACCCTCTCCAGGCGTTACTCCACCTTGTGCGGCTATACCCAATCGGATTTGGAAACCTGCTTTGCCGACCATCTCCAAAACTTCGACAAAGATACGGTCCGCGAATGGTACAACGGCTACTCCTGGACGGGCGAAGCCGTCTACAACCCGTTCGACATTCTTCTGCTCTTTGAAGAATCCGAATACCGCGCATGGTGGTTTGAAACCGGCACCCCCTGGTTTCTTACCGAGATCCTGCGGAAAACCCCCCGCACCCTCCCCGACCTGGAAGGAATGGACGCGGGAGACGACATCCTGGGGTCATGCGAAATACACAACCAACGACCTGAACCGCTTCTCTTTCAGACCGGTTACCTTACGGTCAAGGCCGTCTCGAGCAATGGACAAACCGGCACCCGGTACACCCTCGGCTTTCCCAACCGAGAAGTCCGCGAAGCTTTCAGCCGCCTCATGCTCACAGTGCTCAACGGTCCCGACGCAGTCGTCCCCCACCACTCCCTGCGGCAAATCATCGAACAAGGTGACTCCACTGCTTTGCACAAGGAAATGGAACCGTTCTTCGCTTCCATCCCGTACACATGGCATACAAAAAGCCCGATAGGCAGTTACGAGGGCTACTACGCAAGCATCGTTTACGCCTACTTCGCCTCCCTCGGCTATGAAATCATCCCCGAGGACACAACAAACCGCGGCCGGGCAGACATGACCATCAAATCCGATCGATTCACCTGGATTCTCGAATTCAAGGTAAAAAAACTCGACAAATCAGGGGACAAAAGCCCTCTTCAGCAGATTAAAGAACGAGGCTACGCGGAAAAATACCTCTCCCGCAAACTGCCCGTCGTCCAGGTCGGCATCATCTTCGACCCGGAATCACGAACGATTGAAAGCTGGGAAACTGAAATTCGTGAGGTGAAATGAGCAGAGTCGGAATCAGCACTCCGTCCCCATCCTGTGCTCCGTCCCCATCCTGTGGGTCAGGTTTGGGTTCGGAGGGAACCGGGTTTGGACTGGGGTCTGAATCGCGGCGGGCGAATGCTCCGTCCCCATGTTCTTGGTCTGGAACCGGGTCGGGTTTGGGAATTGGTGCTCTGGGAATTGGTGCTCCGTCCCCATGTTCGTCGTCCCCATGTTCGTCCCCATGTTCCGGTCCGGGCGGTGACCGAGCGCCGAGCGGTAAGCAGCCGAGGGGAAGCGGTGCTTCCCCTGTTGGGCAATCTCCTCGCTCCGCGCCCTTCCGGGTCACAGCGCTCTTACTCACCGCTTCCCTCATCGCGCTTCCGCTCTCCCTCTCCGGCTGCGGCCACTTCCGCACCTACACAAACTTCAATTACAACAAGGTCGGAGAAAAAACGGAAACCCAAAAAATAAAAACCCCCGTTTACACAACGGAAATCATAAAAAACGACGAAGACTACTACCTCAAGATACAAGAACGGCAACAGTGCAGGGAACTGCAACTCCACATCCTGGAAGAAACCGCCACCATCAAGACAACAGCCCCGCTCGCCTGGTACTACGTCGGCGGCGGCGCGGTCTTCGCATCCCTCTCCATCCCCTTTTACTACATGGCCGGCAAGGCGGAATCCTCCGCTAGAACCCGCAACAACGCGCTCATCGGCTCGTTTCTCTTCCTCCTCCCCGGCCTCGCCGCCATCGGCTTCGGCCTCTACCAGCACCTCGAATCCGGCTCCACCACCAAATCCCTCGGCGTAACCTCCAGGACCATCAACGAAAAAACGATCCACTGCGGCACCGCGCCCGCAGCTTTCAAGGAAGTGCATCTCGGCACTCGAATCGGCACGCAACCCGTCGGAAAAACAGACGAACACGGCAAAATCAAGCTCCCCCATCGCTCGATACAGCCCCTTATCCGACACAGCTTCGACAAGATCGAAAAGGTTTACCTGGACGTTATCCTGGAAAACGAAAGCCTCGGCGAAATAGACGTCCCCTGGGAGTTCACCCCCCCTCGGGAGTAGCCTCGGGAGTAGCCGCAAACAGAGCAACCACGGCAACCACCGCAAACACTATCGCAGCGCAGGGAAAACGCAGGGAAAACGGAAACAACGGTCAAAAAAAACGCCCCGCCGAAGCAACGTCCCGGGAATGCAAAGAAAATACGTAGTAATTCTGGAAGAAGGCCCAACATCCTGGGGGGCTTATGTCCCGGATTTGCCCGGCTGCGTTGCAGTCGGCAAAACGAGAAAACAAGTCTCCGCTTTCATCAAGGAAGCCATCGAATTTCACATAGAGGGCATGAAAGAGGATGGCGAGGAAATTCCTCAACCCCGCTCTCACATGGAAATCGTCCAGGTGAATGCGGCTTAGGGCCAATGCCGCTCAGATAAGAAGATTAGTCAATTATTCCAACATGTTGGAGGCTGGCTGGCCAAGCTGAAGCTTGTAACTGTTCATTTCTTTCCTTGCTTATCGCTGCTGACGTCCTTGGTCCGTCGTCGATTCGACACAACCTGCCCATAAAAAAGCATATTAATATCGAACGGTTATCGGCTTAAATGATCGGCATTGAGTCTAAGCCTTGGCACTCAAATATTTTTTCTATGGATTCGAGAGTCATTATCATTCACCGCGCCATGGACGATCTTCTCCGGCAGTGTCGGCAACACGCCGTGGGGCTTTGCGTGATTGTTAAAGGTATCTCATAAAACAGTTGACAAACAACAAATAGACGTTGCCTCAGTAGTCAAATGGTCGACCGCGAAACCGCCAATCAGAAGAAAAAACAGGCGACAAATATCTTGAAGCATGGAACCGGTCAGCAGTATTGACCTTGTCATGCATATGCATTACAATAAATGCAATTGGTATCAAGGAGGTCGATTATGCCGACAAATGCTCTCGTACAAGCCAGGATAGACGCAAAGATAAAGGAGCGTGCGGCCGCTGTATTGGAAAACATGGGTTTATCCCTATCAGATGCCGTTCGAATTTTGTTGACCCGGGTTGCCAATGAAGGAAGCTTGCCCGCCGGCTTGACTACCGATTCGCTTGCTCACGACGCTTGGTTCAGGGCCAAAATCCAGGAGGCTCTCGATGACTCCCGACACCCCATACCGCATGGCGAGGTGGAAGCTCGTTTCAGAGCCAGGCGGAAAACGGCGCTTCGCAAGCAAGAGGAATGACCCTTATGACAATCGAATGGTCTTGTTTCGCCATGGAAGACCGAACCGGGATATTCGACTATATCGAACAATATGATCCAACGGCCGCCGTTACTGTTGACGAACGAATCATGGAGCAAACACAAAAACTGGAACGCTTTCCTGATTTTGGTCGTCCGGGCAGAGTTGAGGGAACCAGGGAATTGGTTGTTAATAATACTCCTTTCATCATAGCCTATTGTATCCGTAAAGATGCTGTCCTTATTCTGCGTATTCTGCACGGCGCTCGATCCTGGCCCGACCTGCTGCCCGAAAGATAAATCGTGACATTTGTGCAGAACATGCTGTCAATTATTTGGTCCGAGAGTCTGATCTGACCAGTCAGGGAAATAGATGTAAAGTGAACTTTTTGCAAGGTTAAGGCAATTGTTCGGCAAGGTTTGTTGATTGCGGCTCCGATGAAATCGTGGGATCAAGGGGACGAGGCGGTGTCAAGATGGGGAAACGATTTTTCTTTCTCACAAAGGTATGGATCAATTCGCAGGTATCAGCCGATATTCACCGCTGCATTCCCGGGGTTCCTGCAGATTATTCGCAGGCAACGCGAACAAAGTAGATCCTTTTTTCCGAAAAAGGTGGATTCGGCTGCGTCCAATTGGCGATCCAGCCGATGGCGCCATTTGATTCCACGGTGCCGGCCGGCAGACCGGCAAACGCTTGGTCGCCGAACGGAGAGTCGTGGGCTATCGGGATACCCACCGGGTCTGCAAGAGGCCGACTCAAAAATAAGATCGCCTAACAAGCTCAACAAACACACACTCAATGACCCGCACAGCACAAACCGGCATGTTCAAATACGAAACAATCAACTACTGGAGCGATGAAGACAACTTATTCATCGCTGATGTCCCCGAACTACCCGGTTGCATGGCTCACGGCGCATCACCTGATGAGGCATTGGCGAATGTACAAGATGCCATGCGGCTTTGGCTGGACACCGCGGCCGAATTTGGAGATTTGAATGAATTGCCCGTGTAGGCGGCCGGCCGACGAATCAACACAACTCCCCGGCCCAATATTGACACATGGTCGATTTGCTCCTTATTCCCCAGCATTGACAAACGGTCGACTTGGCGCTAAATTTATTGCTACCTTGTCAAACATATGTCAAACGAGGAGCCGGATGAAGCTGAGTGAATTTCTTTCACAACACGCGGTTTTCACGGTGGATGAACTGAACCGCTTCTTGTCAACCGGAGCCGCCGGCAACCCGAACACCCGCAAATCTTTACTCACCTACTATAGAAAAAAAGGGCGCATAATACCCGTCCGTCGAGGACTTTACGCAACAGTTCCCCCGTCCGCGGATCCTTCGTTAAACAAGGTTGATCCCTATCTCGTGGCCGCCAAAATGAGCCCGGATGCGGTTCTTGGTTACCACACCGCTCTGGAATTCCACGGAAAAGCATACTCGCTCTACACAAAACTGCATTACATATCAGCGCGCAAATCGCTTCCGCTGGTTTTCCAATCACACGAATACCACCGCGCGCCCGTACCGCATCTCCTGTTGAAAAAATCCAAAGAGATGTTCGGTGTCGACACTCATCAGCGATCCGGTGTAACGCTCCGGGTAACCAATTTCGAAAGAACATTCGTAGATGCACTCGACCGGCCGGACTTGACCGGAAGCTGGGAAGAAATATGGCGCTCCCTGGAATCGATAGAATTTTTCGACCTGGACGTAGTAGTCCATTACGTTTTACTGCTTGAAAACTCCACCACCGCTGCAAAGGTAGGTTTTTTTCTTCAACAGCACAGGGAATCTTTGATGGTCGACGAAGCTCACCTGAATGCACTCCGAAGTCTTCGGCCCCGACAACCCCACTATTTCGTTCGCGGCAAACGCAAAGGCTGCAAGTGGGTCAGAGACTGGAATCTGATGATCCCGGCGGAAATCCTGAACAAATCCTGGGGGGAAGTACTTTGAGCTTCTCCCCGTCGGAAGTGATGACCGCAGCGGAATCCACAGGTTTCAAAGCCGCAGGGAAAACGGAAACAACGGTCGGAAAAAAAACGCCCCGCCGAAGCAACGTCCCGGGAATGCAAAGAAAATACGTTTTACTTAAACGGCTTCCGTACCCTTTTCTTCATGAAAAAATTTTACCAGCGCCGAGGTATCAAAGAATAGATTCATACCCTATCTGCTCTTTCCTGAATAATATCATCGGAAAGTGATCCCTTGCATGGTTTCAGTGCTTCCCGCACATTCATATAGTCGGCGGTGATTATTCTGCTTTTTTCGGCCTGTTCAGTTCGC
>SLPX01000404.1 GCA_007131745.1 Myxococcales bacterium | reverse complement strand
GGAAGCTTTTTGTGTTTTGCAATCAAAGCATTGAACCTGTAAGCGATTTCAGTTCGATCGCGGTAACATGTTCAGGCAGCATAAAGCACCTCTCCTTGTTCGAGCCCGACACGAACGATTTCAGGACGTCCTGTTTCTATCGGGACCAGATCCACGGGCAATGGCGCAATCTGGAAAAGTCGCCCCAGCGCTTCCGGGTATCGGTCGGGATGAAGGCCCTCGGATTTTTTGCCGTAAAGCCTCTCGCTCTTGAGATTTGAGGCGATTGCGCGCTATGAGGTGTTCCGGGAAATCCATGTCTCAAGAATAGGTTTTGTTTTTAACACGGTCAAGACACCACCCTGGTACTTCACCCGAACCCGGTTACGCCATGACCTGTTTTTTTTGTTGGATACGAGAATACTTTCCCAAAAACCCGGAAAAGCAGGAAAAGCTTGTTTTTATGGTGAAACCACTCCAGAAACCCTTGGCCGTGGAAAGTAAATCGGGCATACTGCAATCTCTTTTGTGGATGAGCGAATGAGCCGACGGTCTTTTTCGGGCCGCCGGACATGACAAAGTTTTAATCATACGGAACGTGGGACGGTTGATCATGGAAATTAAAACGGTCAAAAAAGCGAGCAACTGCCTCAGAGCTCTTGCGCATGAAACGCGGCTTGGAATCATCTGGTTGCTGAGAGACGGGGAGAGAAACGTGAATGACTTGGCGTCGGAGCTGGGAGTTTCTTTATCCAATATCTCGCAGCATCTGCGAATTCTAAGGGATCGAGAGATCCTTCTTACGAAGAAGCAAGGAAACCAGGTTTTTTACGAGTTGAATGATAAGAGGATTCTCAAGATCGTGGAAATCCTCCGGGAGCTTCATTGCCAAAACTGATTACCGCCCGGTCGCGTTCTAGAGAAAGAAGGATTGCTTTGATTGGGAAGCGAGCCCCATGTAAGTGCCGACGCCACAGTACTCCAAATCGGGATAATCAATCATTTCTTTTCGTTTAAAACCCATCAACTCCATGGACATCTCGCAGATATGAATCTTGACTCCAAGTTCGCCGGCTTCCTTTATCATGTCTTCCAGCGATGTGACTCCGTGTTTTTTCATCAGGCTGCGGATCATTTTGGGTCCGACACCCGCCATGTTCATGTTCGAAAGAGGCAGCTTTTTTGATCCTTTGGGCATCATCCACCCGAACATCTTTTCCATGAATTTCTTTTTTGCTTTTTTCTTGGGATCCCGCAGCGCGGCCGTACCCCAAAAGGTGAAAAACATGTTTACCTTCATGTCATAGGCCGCTGCTCCAAGCGCTATTACGAACGCGGCGATGACCCGATCCAAATCACCGCTGATGACACCGATGGTCAACATGTCATCGGGTAAATCCAGCCTTATGTCTTTTAGTTGTTCTTCGAGCGCGGCAATCCGCTCTTCCAAAGAGGTTGTGTTTGGAGCGAAGTCGGTGGGCGAAGGTGTTTTGTCTGTTGATTCTTTCAATTCTGCAATGTTCATGGGGTTCTCCTTAAAGGTTGTGAGTTCTATAAAGTTAGAAATTGAGTAAAGTCTAAATGTCTTTACCACGGCTGCATGTCGGAATCAATATTTTTTTGCAACACCCTCCATGGAGGTGTTTCAGGTGGGTTGAAGCGAAAGGTTTTTTTTGTTTGACAGTGGCGGATTGCAGTGTTACAAGAAGTTAGAAATTGAGAAGTTTAGAAAAGAATGAAAAACACAACAAGCATCGGAGGAAGAAAATGACGGAAACTGAACTGAGGGAATTGAAGCCGGATACCACCATCGACGCCAGGGGAACGGCTTGTCCAGGACCTTTGTTGGCTGCGAAAAAGGGAATGGCCAAGGTGGCCAAGGGCGGGATCATGGAGGTGCTTTCCACGGATGAAGGTACAAACAAGGATATTCCAATGTGGGCGAACAAGAAGAGACATGAAATGCTGGGGATCCTGGAAGACTCCGGCTACTGGAGGCTGTACGTCAAGAGGGGATCTTGAACCTGTTTCAAAAGGGACCGGAGCGAAGAGAGAAAAGAGGGACGTAGGGAGAGATGACTAAACAAAAAACTGCGAAAATACTAGTGTTTTCGACGAACAGCATTTCCGATTTGGGGATCGACATGGCCGGGTCGTCTCATATGGCGTATCCACCCACTGTTCGGAACCTGCCGGTTCCATGTTCGAGCGGAATAAAACCCGAGTGGATAGTTCATGCTCTCGAGAGCGGTTTTGACGGTGTTTTCATTGCCGCGGATGGAACCGATTGCGCGCTTGTACCGAACTGCACAGAGAGAACCTCGAAAATCCTGGATCAAGCTCAGGTCAAGCTCCGGGAAAAAGGGCTGGATCCATCCCGGGTGAAGATGGCGGCTATTTGTTCGGTGTGCGCGGAGTCCTTTGTCCACATGGTTACTTCTTTTACAAAACATTTGATGCGCGGTTCGCAAACCGATGGAGGCCGATGAAATGGACTATGATGTCATGGTAGTGGGCGCTGGCGCGGCCGGCATGGAGTCGGCTTTGACCCTCGGTGACATGGGATACCGGGTTCTTTTGGTGGAAAAAGAAGCCAGTGTGGGCGGAAAGATGATCCTGCTCTCCAAGGTTTTCCCTACCCTGGATTGTGCCAGTTGTATTTCCACTCCCAAAATGGCGGCTGCAATAAATCATCCGAATGTCACGACAAAGGTCTATTCCGAAGTTGAAAGCATCAGGAAGAATTCGGATGGGTCTTTTGGGGTCAAAGTGAAAGAGAAATCCACTCACGTGGATTCCGCGGCGTGCACGGGCTGCCGAAAATGCGAGGAAGCGTGCAGTGTAGCTGTTCCGGATGAGTTTAATTTCGGGATGGTTTCCAGAAGAGCCGCGCACATCGCCTTTCCCCAGGCAGTGCCGAAAAAAGCCGTTATAGAAAGATGCGGGCGCTCTCCATGTCTTGATGAATGCCCCGCGGGCATCAAGGCGCACGGGTACGTTTCGCTGGCGCGAAACGGTCGCTATGAAGAGGCGATGAAACTCATTTTGGAAGATCAGCCTTTTGTCGGATCCTTGGGCCGGGCTTGTTACGCGCCGTGCGAGAATTATTGCACCCGTGGAGAACTCGAGGGGCCGGTGTCCATCCGAAGGATCAAGCGCTTTGTTTCAGATTGGTATTATGAGCGTCATCCTGAACCTGATTATGGTCCGCCGAAAGATCGAACGGGAAAAACCGTGGCGGTTGTAGGCGGCGGATCCGCGGGACTTTCCGCGGCCTATCACCTGGCGCGCAGGGGACATGATGTCACGGTCTTTGAATCCGGGGATCAAATCGGCGGACTTTTACGGACTGCTTTGCCGGTTTATCGTCTGCCCAAAGACGTTGTGGACAGGGATATAAAAAACATCACCGCGCTCGGGGTCAAAGTCGTCACCAACACAAGGGTGAGCAATCCCGCGGCTCTCAAGGAAAAAGGTTTTGATGCAGTCTTTGCGGCCGTGGGAAGCGGCATAGGAAGAAAAATAAATCTGGAGGGAGAGGACCTGTCCGGGGTGATGAACGCGATTGATTTTTTGGATCGGATAAACCGCGGCGGGTTTTCAGAGAGGGAAATCAGGGCGGAATTGGAAGGCAGGAAAGTCGTAGTGGTGGGAGGCGGCGATGTGGCACTTGATTGCGCGCGCATGGCGAAACGATTCGGCGCGGATCGCGTCACCATTCAATACAGGAGAACAAGGAGGGAGATGCCCGCGTTTCCTGCCGAACTCCGAGGAGCCGAAGATGAATCCATCGAAATCCAGTTCTTGTCTTCTCCTCTTCGGTTCGTGGGCGAAAAAGGCGTAACCGGGGTGGAATCTTTGGAAATGGAACTGGGTGATCCTGATAGCGGCGGACGTCGTCGCCCGGTGCCTGTTGAAGGATCGGAAAAAATCCATGAAGCCGAGCAGGTCGTTGTGGCGATAGGGCTTTCGCCCGCGACCGCGTCCCTGGAAGACATTGAATTGAACCCCGACGGTACCATAAAGGTGGATCCCGAAACCCTGCAGACGTCAATACCTTATCTCTTTGCAGGTGGTGACGGAGTCACCGGTGCAGCCACTTTGACCCTGGCCATGGGGCAGGGGCGTAGGGCGGCTCACTATATCGACCGTTTCCTGAGAGGCGAAGTCGTTTGGGATCCTGAATTCCGGGATCAGCACAACCGGGTCGAATACAAAACAGTTCTTGGGCGCCAGGAAAAACATCGACTTTTGAAGCCGGTATTGCCTAAGGAATTGCCGGTTGAAAAAAGAGTGAAGAGTCTCAGGGAAGTCGAACTGCCCCTGGAAGAAAAAGAAGCTCTTTATGAAGGATCCAGGTGTCTTGATTGCGGAGTCTGCTCGGAATGTCGACAATGTTTGAGCGCGTGTCCCGCGCATTGCATCGAGTTGTACAAAAAGGACAAGAGACACGATTTCGAGGTCGGGTCCGTGGTTTTATCTACGGGTTATAACCTGGTCGATGCGGGGAGGATCACTCAATACGGTTACAGGGAATTCCCCAACGTGATCACCGCCATGGAGATGGATCGTCTTTTGGCGCCCACGCGGCCGTATAACACCCTGTTGCGCCCCTCGGACGGCAAGGTGCCGGATGATATCGCGTTTGTTTTTTGCGCGGGATCCAGGGATCAAAGCAACGATAACAAGCTCTGCTCAAGAGTGTGTTGCATGTACTCGATCAAACAAGCTCAGCTCATAATGGGAGCGCTGCCCCTCGCGGACATAACCATGTACTACATCGACATAAGAGCTTTCGGAAAAGGATACGAGGAGTTTTTCAAAGAAGCTGAAGAGATGGGGACCCAGTTTGTCAAAGGCAAGATTGCTCACATCGTGGAGAAACAAGGCGGGAACCTGGAGTTGACATACGAGGACATTGAAAACGGGGGCGCGGTTCGGAAGGTGGAACACGACCTCGTTGTCCTCTCCGTTGGTTTGGTTCCAAATACCGAACCGTTCGGTTTGTTTGAACATGGAGAGCTTCAAAGGGATCCATACGATTACGTGTGTGAAATAGACGAGGTCATGAGTCCTGGAAAGACCTGTATCGACGGGGTGTTTGTAGCAGGGACGGCTTCCGCGGCCATGGATATTCCGGACACGATAGTACACTCCAATGCTGCAGCCGCGGGCGCGGCCGGGTATTTGAGACGCAAGGGGAAAAACCGATGAGCAAAACACGGATGAGTGAGCGGAGACTGGGAGTCTATGTTTGTCATTGCGGAGGCAACATCTCCGATTATGTAAATGTCGAAGAGGTCAGAAAAGCCGCTTCTCTGGAACGCGACGTGATAGTCGCCAAGACGACCATGTTCGCTTGTTCGGACGCTGCCCAAAAGGAGATGGAGCGAGATATCAAAGAACTCGGTCTCGACGGGTTGGTGGTGGCATCATGTTCTCCAAGGCTTCACACCATTACATTCAGGGGCGTTGCTCGAAGAGCGGGTTTAAACCCCTACCAATACGTGCAAGTCAACATCCGCGAGGGGTGTTCGTGGGCTCACCGCAAGGACGAGGAAGGGGCCACGGAAAAAGCCGTAGCGCTTGTAAAAGCGGGTATAGCGAGCGCAGCCCTTTCCTTGCCCTTGGAACCCATCCGTGTGGAGACGGTTCCCGCAGTTTTGATTATCGGATGCGGCGTTTCGGGTCTGAGCGCGGCACTCGCGCTTTCCGACCTTGGAATTGAAACGCACCTGGTTGAAAAAAGTCCGAATCCGGGCGGCATGCTTGCTTCCAGACGATCCATCTATCCCGGACCACGTGACGGCCGTACATTGGTGAAAACCCTGGTTGAAGAAGCCGAGGGAAGAGAGAATATTCATTTCCATTTTGAAAGCCGTGTTCTTGGAAAGACCGGAAGCGTGGGTGATTTCAATGTTGAAGTGCAGGGTGCGAACAACGAGCCGGAGATGCTCCGGGTGGGTTCGATCATAGTCGCAACAGGAGCGGAAAGCTATGAACCCGCCCAAGGAGAGTACGGCTACGGATTGCCGGGGGTCATGACCCTTTCCCAGTTCATGGACGTTTGTGATCAAGCCGAACCGGGTGAGCTTCTGGTCAACGGAAAGCCTGTCACCACAATATGTTACATCTACTGCGTCGGCAGCCGGCAAAACGCGGACGAGGAGAACGCACACACATATTGCTCCAGGTATTGTTGCGGGAGCGCAATGCATGCAGCCGTATCAGCGTCTAAGATCGACGAAAACTTACGTCAGTATCATCTTTACAGGGATATCAGGACATATGGAAAGCTGGAGCCCTTGTATGAAGAGGCCAACAGGTTGGGTTCATACATAATCAAGTTTGACCCTGGAGACCCGCCTTTGGTTGAAGGAACCACCGAACCCGGAAAAACCGGAGAAGAGAGCATCACACGCGGTGGAGAACCTTCAGCCGGCGGAATCATCGTTAAGGTGAAAGACAAGTTGCACGGAGACGACGAGTTTACCATCGACGCGGACCTCGTTGTTTTGGTCACCGGCATGGTTCCGCGTAAAGATGACGAAATAAAAGATGTCTTGAAGATACCCCTCGACGCGAACGGTTTTTTCAATGAGATTCATCCAAAGTTGAGGCCCGTGGAGACGGTCATGGACGGCATCATGATATCGGGTTGTTGTCAGGCGCCGAGAAACACGACGGAGAGCGTGGCGTCTTCTTTTGCGGCCGCGGCCGCAACCGGGTCGATACTGATGAAAGGCTATGTTGAACTGGAGCCATTGGTGGCCAAGATCGATTCGAGCCTGTGTGAGTGGTGTGGAAAATGCGCGGAGAGTTGTCCGTACCTTGCAATCGGCAAGGTCATGGAAGAAAGCGCCGAGGGTGTAGGGAAGGCCGTCGCCGCGGTCAATAAATCCGTGTGCAAGGGTTGCGGCGGTTGTGTTCCGGTTTGCCCGCGGGCCGCTGTAGAGCTTAACGGTTTTGAACACGAGCGAGTCATGAGAGCGATAGAAGCTCTGGCCCATGCTCCGTCCATAGAAGTGGAAAAGGCCGACGAGCAGACCGAAATTCGCGCTCAAGATCAAAAAGGATCGGTGACATGAATAAATCTTCATCTTCATACGGCCTGCTTCGAGAAGCCGTGGAACTCGCCCGGGAAGAGCCGGCAATGCACAAACGGATCTTGGCAGAAGTCGCCGCGGGTGAAGGCCGGACCATCCCGGAGATAGCCGAAGCGCTCCAGTATCCTTCAGTGGAGATAGTCTACTGGGTTATGAGCATGTGGAAGTACGGTTTGCTGGTGGAATCAGCCGAGGCTGATGAAGACGGATATTTCAAATACCGCGCGCCTCAATCTCTTGAGGCTACGGTGGAAACCTCCAAACGGGTGGATTAAAAGTCAGCCATTACATCGGTTATGTTTAGAACATCTTGGCTGTTATATGAGGTTGTCACGCGCCTATTGCAGATGGGGCGGAGGACGGCTTCCGAGCGAAGCGGAATGGGAATATGCAGCGACAAGTGGCTCGATGCTCTGTCCCCTGTGTTGTTTTACCTGTTTACCTGCGCTGATTTTTACCTTGCAATTTCAAAGTCCGTCTTTCATTATGCTAGGTATGAAGCGACCGTACGAGACATTGGTAAAAGAGTACTTGGGGATGTTTCCCTGCGTCGGCATTGTCGGGCCCAGACAGTGTGGTAAGACGACTCTACTCCATACTCTTCCCGATACTTGGAAAAGGTTTGACCTCGAAAGAGGCAGCGATTATGAGGTCGTTTCTCGCGACCCCGACTTATTCCTGCGGCTTAATGAATCAAAGATAGCTATCGACGAAGCCCAGATTATCCCTGAGATATTCCCCGCATTGCGGGTAGCCATTGACGAGAACCGGGCCGTTCCCGGACGTTTTGTGGTCACCGGATCGAGCTCGCCGCACCTTCTGCATTCTATCTCGGAGAGCTTAGCCGGCCGAATCGGTATCATCGAATTGTCTCCGTTGGCGTGGTCGGAAATCCATCCTCCAAAGAAAATAAACAAGGCTGCTCTTGATTGCCTTTTAGACACCTCATGTTCTCCGAATGATGTCGTAAATTCTCTTAAGCCCAACGGCTCGCTTCAGGACGTTCACGATTATTGGTTTCGTGGTGGATATCCCGAACCGTGGCTGAAGAATTCAGAGCGGTTTTCGGATGTTTGGACCGACCAGTATATCAAGACATATCTGTATCGGGACATTGGCCGTCTTTTTCCTCAATTGAACAAAGCCAGGTTCCGGCAGTTCCTGAATCTGCTGGCCGGTCTGTCCGGGACGATTCTGAATTACTCTGACATCGCCCGAACGTTGAGTGTATCCCAGCCTACGGTGAGGGAGTATCTGGATATCGCCCATGGGACTTTTCTCTGGCGTAAGGTCTTTCCTTTTGAGCGAAACACCATGAAGCGCCTGGTGAAACATCCAAGGGGTTATCTGCGGGATACGGGCCTACTGCACCATTTCCTCCGAATCGGCAGCCTCGACGCCTTGTTGTCTCATCCGCAGATGGGCCGCTCATGGGAGTCTGTTGTGGTGGAGGAGCTCCTGCGACAACTCAACATCAGGGGTGTCAGCTACGGGTACTCTTACTATCGAACCTCCGCCGGCGCTGAGGTAGATTTAATATTGGAAGGCGATTTCGGCCTCCTGCCGGTGGAAATCAAATACACCCAAACCATCCATTCCCGTTCGTTGCGAAGCCTAAAGATGTTTGTAAAGGATCATTCCTGTCGTATGGGAGTCGTAATCAACAATGACACCCAATCAAGACTCTACGAAGACAACATCTTAGGCATTCCATTTGCTTGTCTTTGAGCCGGCCCTAAGTGGCGATGGATGGAAAGATTGTTGGAATCAACAATCCTGTCCGCATTGCTGTGAGGAAACGGTTGTTGTTGTTAGCACAGTGCGGTAAGGGTCGTCGTGAAACGCAGGAATACAAACCTTAGTAGTGGAAGTACGGGTTTCTGGTGGAATCAGCCGAGGCTGATGAAGACGGATATTTCAAATGCAGCGCGCCTCAATCTCTTGAGGCTACGGTGGAAACCTCCAAACGGATGGATTGAAAATTAGCCATTACATCGGTTATGTTTAGAACATCTTGGCTGTTATAACAGTCAAGTTGTTTATTTTATCCACGTGTCGCAAAAACCATCAATAACTAATGGGCACACAACCGTTTCGTCACCCATGATCAAAACCCGATCGTCGCCGGTCTTTGGGGAGATATTTCGAATGAAGTTTCAGTGGTGGATTCTTCATCTGCACAGCCGGCAAGTCGCGAAGATTCTGGTCAAACTGACTGTTTTGTGCTAAATACAGTCAATAGACTGACTGTATTTAAGAAAAAAGTGTCATCAAAGTGTCATCGTGGAGACTGAAATGGCCAAAAATCCAGGTCCAACCGACGACAGGTTGAAAGAGTACATCCCTCGCAAGCACGAACGAAATCTCATCAGGTTTCTCAAGGCCGGCAGGGTTATGGTCCTCTATGGGCCGAGAAGAGCCGGCAAGACGACATTGGTGAAAAGGGTGATGGAGGAGCTTGACGAAGGAGCGCTTTATCTCACGGGTGAAGACATATTCACCAGGCAAGCCTTGAGCAGCCAATCTGTGGAGAACCTACGAAATCTTGTCGGCGAAAACAAGCTTGTGGTGATTGACGAGGCGCAGCATGTTCCGAAAATCGGCTTGAACTTGAAGCTGCTGGTGGATCATGTGGACGGTTTGAAGATTGTTGCCACCGGATCGTCTTCGTTCGAGTTGGCCCGAGACGTTGGTGAGCCGCTGACGGGGAGAAAGATCACGTTGACTCTCTTCCCACTCGCCCAAGACGAGATAGCTGCTCGGGAAAACCGCGCCCGAACCCGTGCCAATCTGGAGTGTCGATTGGTCTATGGAACATATCCGGAGGTGGTTACTGCGAGCGACGACAAAGAGCGAGAGCTCTTTCTTCGGGAGATGGTCGGCTCATATCTCCTTAAAGACATCCTTGCCTATGATGGGGTAAGGCACTCCGACAAACTCGTCCGTCTCCTTCAACTGCTTGCGCTCCAGGTTGGAAAGGAAGTCTCCTGCGCAGAGCTGGGCCAAAAGCTCGGGATGAGCAAAAACACCGTAGATCGTTATCTGGATCTACTCGAAAGAGTCTTTGTAATTCACAGACTCACCGGGTTCAGCCGAAACCTGCGCAAGGAAATTACCAAGAACAACCGCTGTTTTTTCTACGATAACGGGATCCGTAATGCTCTCATCAACAATTTCAACGGGTTGCACATCAGGGACGACATCGGGATGCTTTGGGAAAACTACATAATCACGGAACGTCGAAAGCTGCATGAAAACCGTCTCGAACCCAGAAACATGTATTTTTGGAGGACTTACGATCAAAAAGAGGTGGACTTGATTGAGGAGTCCGGTGGTCGCTTGTCCGCGTTCGAGATCAAGTGGAGCCGGAAAAAGTCCAAGGTTTGCCGCCTTTGGGAAGAAACGTATCCGGGATCGTCCGTCCGGACCATCAACTCGGAGAACTATCTCAGCTTCATCACCTGATCGGTGTGAAGCTTGTGGTCATTCCTACATCTTGGTTCAAGTGGTCGGTTCTATACTACTTGGAGGGAAAGGTTTGTTGTTTGTCTATCGGGGGGTGGCCCCAGGGGTCGGGAGGCGTTTCCACCGGGGTTGAAAGGTCGAACTTGGCGCGGATCAATCTGCCCTCCGGAGTGGAGAGTTCGTAGAGAAACCATTGTCCGGGGATCATTTCAATCGCCCACGTGTTGTTGAAAGACCCGTTGAGGCCTTCACGTTTGAACATTTCGATGGAACGTGAGTCCACGGGAAATTCCTGGCGGGTCGTTGTGCCGGGAGATGTAGTTTCTCCTCCGTACATGTTGGAAACATCTTCGGAACCGTCCTTGTGCCGGTGATCGTGCTGTAGGCTCAGGCCGTTTGCAGTGCGGGTGAGAACCCAGGTGCGGCTGTGATCGTCACCCACGTGAAAAGGTATCTTGATTTGATTTTGCGTGCATTCGCGGACGTGCATTATCAACTTTTCACCATCAAAGGGATCTTCTTCGTTTTGAGGGTGTTCATTGGTTGTGATGAAACCTTCAAAAGCTTTGGAGCACAGTTCAGCGATGCGGGCCATAAAAATGTCGGCCACGGAAGGAACATCAGGTGAAGGCTCGTCAACCATGAGAGTGTCTGCAGCGACGGTGTCTCCCGGGATTTCGGTTTTCGAAACGTCGGCGGGAGTTTGCATTCGTGCATCTTTCGTGCAACTTGCGGGAAAGAGAAGTAAACCGAGCAAAACCCATGTGCGCATATTTTTAGAGTTGAATCCGCTCATTTTTTCTCTATCCCCCGTGCGCTATGTGAATTGCTTTCATGTCGGCTTTGTCGGGCACTTCATGGGAGTCATAAGAATCCGGATCCACGTATTCGCCGTTTACTGTTACGGTTATGAGCGAATAATTGTAGCCGAGTTCCTTCATGACGTCGCCCACGGTCATACCTTGTTGCCATTCGAGCTTGTGCATGTCGTTTACGGTTATCATGATACGTCACCCCTGACTATTAATTCTATTGCAACATTGGACTGCATGTTCGCCACCACGGCGACTTTAGCAGAGCAAAGCCCCTCCGCCATATCCGATGTCATGTCACCGCAAAACCATATGTTTCCGGCCTTTACTATTTTGAGTTTTCTTGTTCCGCCAAGATTGGAAAGGCCGTTTCCGGATACAATCGGTTTTTCCGGAAACACCCTGGACCATCCATCGATCAGCATTTTTTTGCTTTCCGCAAGGTCAAAGGCTTCGATCATGAGACAGGCGCGGGGAAAAAGTTTTTTTATGTCTTCTTCCACGATTTTTTTGCAATGCTTTTGGATCACGATTTCCGGATTGATCGATTTCAGGCGGGTTTCCAATGCATCCACCTTGTATTTTCCAATGTCGTCTTGAAAAAAATACTGTCGGTTCAGGTTGGATTCTTCTACCGTGTCGAAATCCGCCAAGATGAGTTCGCCGACTCCCGCCCTGGCCAGGGCCGCGGCCGCGTTTGATCCGAGACCTCCACAGCCGGCCACGGCCACGCAGGCCGGTTTCAGCTTTTCGGTCATGCCCGGGACGTTCCGGGCGAAAAGGGAATCGGTCATCTTACCCTTCTTGATGAGGTTTCACGATTTCGACAAGCTCGGGAAGATCGATCTTGAGTTCTTTCAAGCGTTCAATGGTTGGAACGCCGTTATTGTTCCAGCCACGTCTCTTGTAGACGTTGTCAATGAGGATTTCATACTGCTCTTCCCTGTGTTTTCTGAGGAGCCTGACTTTTTCCTCGGTTGACTTCCCTTCCGGATCTATCTTCAAAATTTCTTTCAACTGTTTGTCGTACCTGTCCTGTCTGGACTCGTATTCTTCAACGGTCACAGGCCCGACGGCTCGATATGGAACAGCGTCGTGTTCACGGGTTCCGTAGCCAAGCATCACGGACATGACTCTTTGCAGATTGTAGACTCTGGCAGATTGCTCGAGCATCTTCTCTTCGGTCATGTTTTGGATGCCGGTCATGCCTTCCACCGCGCGCATGTAGTTTCTGACGTGATCCGGAATTTTCGCGGGTTCGTCTTCCTGGAAATTGTCCGCGGGAACGACGTCGTTCCATAAGAGTTTGCACCAGCCCCAGAGACCGAACCATGTTCGCCACAGGGGAAAATAGTACAACCCCTCCGCCTTGTCTTCAAAGGTAGGAAGCTGGTTGTTTACCATGTCCATGAAAATGAGCCATGCTTCGTCGTGTTGCGGGCCCTTGATGGCAAGGCCGTAACCGCCCTGTTGAGCGAGTGATTCCTTGGAAACATACTCGGAATATTCGAGCCCCTTGGCTTCCATGCCGATGTCTTGAAGAAACTGTGCGTCCGCGCCGTATTCCTTGATCCACTTTTGTTTCATCCACCGGACTCCCTGTCCCACGTCGACTCCGAATCCTTCGCCCCGGGCCATCTGGTGCAGCAGTTCAAGTGTTTCGTTTGTAGCGCCGAAATTGAGCTTGAGCCCACCGGTGTGCTCTTCGTTGATGACCCCGGCCTCGAAAGCTTCCATTACGAACGCGACCGCGGTTGCAAACGATATCGTATCCACGCCGTAAGTGTCGCAGTAGAAGTTGTATTCGAGCGTGAAATGAGGATCAAAACAACCCATGTTCGCAGCGCCGGCCGCGGTTTCGTACTCGGGTCCGTCGACCGTCACCCGGTCGCCCTTGTAGGGGCCGGTCTTTAGTTGGAAACCGTCCGCGGCTTTCGCGCAGCCCATGGAACATCCCAGCCAGCATCCGTCCGCGATGTTTTGGGTCAGGTATCCGTCCCGGAACACGTTGCTGTATATGTTTTTTGCATCCGGAAGGGAGCCGTACTTGTAGTTGTGACAGGGCAGGAGGTCATATGCATCCATCACGTCCAGGATGTTGGCCGTGCCCACTTCGCGCATCCTGCATTGAACCGGGTCAAGCCTCGCCATTTCAGCATTAACCTTCATGCCGTGGTTGCGAATCTTTTTCGGATCCAAGGGATGGTTTTTATCATCCGTGATCTGAATCGCGCCGGTCGGGCAGACGTAAGCGCAGGATGTGCAGTTTATGCAATACGGGTCCACTTCCCCGAACGGCATGGTAACGTGTCTTTTGATGCCGCGCCCTGCGAATCCGATGATCCTTTCCTGGACGAATTCCTCGCATGCGCGCGTGCACTTGCCGCAGAGAATGCATGCTTTTTCGTTTTCATCCGTGAGGTCGGTCCGGTATTTTTCGCCATTGCCGGCGGCGCCGCAGATTTGAGCGATGTCTTTTATGATCGGAACGTTCGGCCATCTGCCGAGGTACATTTCGGCAAGCCGTTTCCTGTGTTTTTTGACCCTGTCGCAGTCGGTCGAGACTACTGCATCTTCTCGCACGGGATAGTTGCACGCGGTCACCAGTTTTTTTCTGCCCCGCGTTTCGACTTCCACCATGCAAAGCCTGCATGTTCCGTTCGGAGCCAGATCCTTGTGGTGGCAAAGGGTCGGAACGGAAAAACCTCCTTCCCTGATAGCGTCAAGAAGAAATGAATCCCTGGTTGCAGGGAGGGTTTTGCCGTTTATCGTAAGGTTGAATTTTTCTGTTTTAAGAGCTTTTCCTGCGCTTCCCATGACTACTTCACCTCCACGGCGTCGACCGGGCAGACTTCAACGCATATTCCGCACTTGATGCATGTTCCGGTGTCGATTACGTGCATTTCCCTGGTTTCCCCGGTAATCGCGTCTACCGGGCACTTTTTCGCGCAAACCCTGCACCCGTTGCACTCTTCCGTTATGTCGTACGTGATGAGATCCTTGCAGACACCTGCACGGCACTTTTTGTCCCTTATGTGTTCGATGTATTCATCCCGGAAATATTTGAGCGTACTCATCACCGGGTTGGCCGCGGTGCCGCCGAGTTGGCACAAACTCCCTTCTTCAAGGGTGTCCGCGACTTCGGCCAGGAATTCGAGATCCGACTCGTCTCCTTGGCCCGAGCAGATTCGTTTCAAGGTTTTGCTCAGCCCGTAGAGACCTTCGCGGCAAGGCGTACACTTGCCGCATGATTCATCTATCAGAAAGTCTACGAAATACCTGGCAACATCCACCATGCAGGTTTTCTCGTCCATGACTATCAAGCCACCCGAACCCATCATGGATCCGGCCTTGGTCAAGGTGTCGAAATCCACCTGCATGTCGAGTAAACTAGCAGGAATACAACCGCCTGATGGTCCGCCGGTTTGCACGGCCTTGAATTCGCGTTTCTTTGGAATGCCGCCTCCGATATCGTAAATGATCTCCCTCAAGGTTATCCCCATCGGGACTTCCACCAGGCCGGTGTTTTGGATGTCGCCCACGAGGGAAAACACCTTTGTTCCGGAAGATCCGTTCCATGGATTTTCGCTTACGTCGCCGGTTCCTATGGATGCGAACCAGCCGGCGCCCTTTTGAATGATCACCGGTATGTTGGCCCACGTCTCGACATTGTTCAGAAGAGTCGGCTTGTCTCTGTATCCGTATTCCACGTTGTGAATGTATTTTGCGCGGGGTTCTCCAACCCTGCCGGCCATGGACGCCATGAGCGCGGTCGATTCTCCGCACACGAAAGCCCCTGCTCCTCGATGAATGTGGATGTCAAATTCAAAACCCGAGTCCAGGATGTTTTCACCCAGCAACCCGTATTCGCGCGCTTGTCCGATGGCTTTTTGCAGCCTGACCATTGCAAGGGGATATTCTTTCCTTATGTAAATGTAACCTTCTTTGCCGCCCGTGGCATAACCGCCGATGAGCATGCCTTCGATCACGGAATGGGGGTCTGTTTCGATTATGCTTCGATCCATGAAAGCTCCGGGGTCGCCTTCATCGCCGTTGCACACGATGTACGGAGGAAAACCCCTTTCAAGTGAAGCTTTTTTCGCGGATTCCCATTTCACGCCTGCGGGAAACCCACCGCCTCCCCGGCCCCTGATCCCCGAAGCCTTGACCTCGTTAATCACCCCGTCGGGATTCCGGTCGGCCAGGACGCGGGCCAAGGCCTTGTATCCCCCGACCGAGATATAGTGGTCGATATCTTCAGGGTCGATGATTCCCTTGTTCCTGAGCGCGATGAGCTGTTGTTTGCTGAAAAAGCCGATCTCGCCCATTGTGTGCTTTACATCTCCCGAGACAGGATCCTTGTAGAGAAGCTTTTCGACCTTTTCACCCTTTACGAGATGTTGGTCCACGATCGCTTCAACGTCTTTTCCGCTTACGGTTTTATAGAAAGTTCCTTCGGGCTGGATGACCACGATGGGCCCGACTGCACAAAAACCATTGCAGCCTGTTTGCACTACGAGATGTTCTTTTTCGAGTTTTCTGTTCTTGATCACCTTGTTCAGTTCATCGCAGACGTCGAAACTCTTTGCCGAGACACAGCCTGTACCCGTGCAGACCATGAGCATGGATTTGTAACCATCAAGAGTTTCCCGGCATTGTTTTTCTATCCGGTTCAGATCGTCCATGGTGATGTTTTTCGGTTCAGGCATTGTCGCCTCCAATCCGTTCTCCGTTGTCCGGGTTTTTCTCGGTTTTGTTTTCGCCGGACTTTTGTGCGTTTTTCTTGAGAATTCTTTCGATGTCCTTGACTTGCACGTTTCCGATGATTTCATCGCCGAACTTTATCACCGGAGCGATGCTGCATGCGCCCACACACGCGACCGGTTCAAGCGAATATTTTCCGTCGGAAGTGGTGCCGCCCCGGGCTACATCCAGTTTTCTCTCGAATTCATCCAGTATCCGGGCGGCGCCCTTAACGTGGCACGCGGTTCCCATGCACACTTGAATAGTGGTCTCACCCCTTTTTTCAAGACTGAACGCCTTGTAAAAAGTTGCGATGTGAAAAAGCCAGGCCTTTGGAACGCCGGTTACCGATGTGATTTCTTCGATAGCATCAAGGGTGATGCAACGTTCGCGATCCTGGATGTCTTGCATCATCTCGATGACGTATTCCGGATCATTGTTCCATTTGGAAATGATGTCCCTTATTTCTCTTTTTTCATCCCTGCCGCATCCGCAAGTTTTCGTATCCAGGTCTTCGGGCAGCACCATGGACGCCACCTTGCTCTTCTCGATGGACCACCCCGGCGTGACCCCGCGTTTTCGAATCACGATGGCTTTCAATTTCTTGTTTCTGAAAACGGTTCCCACGCCGCCTCTTCCTGCCTGCTTGAGCCGCGGAACTTTTCTCCTCCAGTCATAGAAAGAGAAGTTCAAAACCCCCATTTTTACATGATCCGCTGCTCTTCCGGCCGAGACCACTGAAATGTTTCTCTTGTCCTTTTCGTTTTCAGCGTACATCTCGGTAAGTTCTTCAGCGACGAGATGGGAATCGATGGACTCTTCAGGCGCCTCTTCTATGGTCACCTTGTTGTTCACCCCATCTATGTAGATGATGGATTCTTTCTTGCATTTACCCACAATCGTCAGGCCGTCGAATCCGGTGAACTTCATGTAAGGCCCGAAGAATCCACCTACATTGGAGTCCATCACGGAATGGGTCGACGGCGAGATGCAAGTGACGATTGTCTTTCCTGAACCGGGAAAAGACACGACTCCGCCCATGGGCCCCGAGCTGAAACAAAGAGGGTTTTCCGGGCTGTCCCACTTGGTGTTCTTGTTTATTTCCTTGAACATCATCCACAAGTCGAAACCCTTGCCGCCGGTCCAAAGATCTTTCATCTGTTGGGTCACCGGCTTGATCTCCATCTTTCCGGTGTCAAGATCGATCCTCATGATTCTGTTCGCATACCCCCTGTCCAGTTCTACGGAATCAAAATCCAGTTCGGACAGTAACCTGTGTGCGCTACGCATCTGCTCAACATTCATGCACAACCTCCAGAAAGAAAGTGCTGGGTGCCTGGTTATTTTTTCTCACTACCCATAGATCATTCGTGTTCAATCATCAAGCACGGATCGCTGAAAATCCGCTGGGCCGCATTTTGCCAACCCTTATTTTGTCACGATTTCCCACTGTGCAACATTTTTAGGTCTTGAAAACAATGAAGCAGGGTTCAAGGTTTGACGTGCTCAGCTGTGACGGTTGTCTCTATTCCGCCCCGCACGTTGAAAACGGCTTGAATCGTCATTTTTCGGGGGTTCATTGCTTGTACGAGATCGTCGAGTATCTTGTTTGTAACCGCTTCGTGAAACGCTCCTTCATTCCGATACGACCACAAGTACAGTTTCAAGGATTTCAGTTCCACGCATTGTTCATCCGGAACATAAGAAACCGTGATATGGGCGAAGTCCGGCTGACCGGTCATGGGGCACAAACATGTAAATTCCGGACATTCCATAACAATCTCGTATTCTCTTGCAGGATTCGGATTAGGGAAAACGTCAAGTGTCTTTGATGGTTCGGAAGGCATGGTATCATCTCCTCGGCAAATCATTTGCCTGTTTTGCATGTGCGTTTAATAAGGGTTTCATTCAACCCGGGGTTTCCTGTCAAGTTTGTTCATTCGATGATCTCTTTGAAAGCGGACCGGCGTGTATTTTACCCGGGGTTGCATATATTTGCGGATTGGGAGAAAAAAGAGAATGGAAAGATGAGGAATGCCAAGGTGAAAAATTTTCGAGTTATGTCTGTTTGTCTGATGATGGCGCTTGCCGGCGGAGCTTGCGGTGTTTTCGGCGGTGGCGCCGGCGGTGATGACGGCGCTGATGGCGGCCCTGATGATGGTCAGTGCGTTCCGGGCGCCAGACGATGCGTGGGCGATGCTTTCGAGGTCTGTGATGATGATGGTGAAGACTGGGTGCAGGGCGAAAGCTGCGAGTCGGGCTGCCTCGCCGGGTTTTGCGTTCTTGAGCTTGTCGATACCGAGGTCGCGGGTGACATAATAGAACCGGGTATGGCGGTGGTGATTCGAGGTCTCGTTCGCGTGCGACCGCATGCCGAAGAACCGGCCGGAGAGGCCGGACGCGTGCGCATAGTGGCCGACGCGATCTCTATCGAGGGCACCCTCGATGGGTCGGGGTCGGGCTTCATCGGAGGAGGAGGAGGAGGTGGCGGTGGCGGCGGTCATAGACACGAATCCCCAGGTGTTTCCGGCCCCGGCGGCCAAGGAGCAACAGCGGGGCAGGCCGGAGGCGACGCTTCGGCTTGCGGATCCGACAAGTACGGCGGCCCCGGCGGGCCCGGCGGCCAAGGTGGTGGGGACTTCGGCGGCCCGGGCGGGGCGGGAGGAACCTGCAACTCTCCAAACTACAACTACCCCGGCAATTCGGGAGGAATCGGCGGCAGGGGCGGCTACGGTGGGGTGGGAGTGAACGCGGACGAGAGCGTGGACGACAATGTGAGCATGGGCTCCGGAGGAGGAGGAGGAGGAGGAGGGTCCGGCGGAGGTAACGGAAACGGCGAAGGCGGCGGTGGTGGTGGTGGTGGTGGTGGTGGTGGCGCAGGCGGTGGCGCCATCGAGCTTGTAGCCGAGAGCTATCTTCGCGTTGGCGGCCTGATCCTTGCCGGTGGCGTCCTCGGCGGAGACGGCCTCGCTGGAGCCGCGGCCGTCAGAACGGGGAGCCAGACAGGCTTTGGCGGCGACGGCGGATCGGGCGGACACTCTCATGTCTCGAACCAGCAGGGATCGGGTGGTGCCGGCGGCGGCTTCGAAGGCGGCGGCACACAGGGCGGAAACGGAGTCGAGGGAGGCCCGGGCGCCGGCGGCGGCGTGCTCCTCTTTTGCAGAAAGCCGGGAGGCCTGAGCCTCGACGGAACGATCGAGACACTCGGCGGCGATGGCTCGACGGTAAACGGCGGGACGGTGAAGATCCGCTTCTCGGGAGAGCCTCCCAACGTGGATGGCGATATATCGGCGGGCAGGGTCCACATAGCCGAGCTGGAAGGCGGCCTCGTTCCCTGCGTTCCCGCTTGCACGGGTGGACAAACCTGCGACGAGACCACCGGCCGCTGTATCGAGCCTTCCGTATGCTCCACCGACGATGACTGCCTCGGCGATCGGGTCTGCGACGATGATGGCGAATGCTCTGAACCCATTGCGCCGGACGTCGAACCACCGGTCATCCAGATCAATTCTCCTACCTCGGACTCGGAATGGTCCACCTTTGAGGATAGTGTAGATCTCGGAGGCACTGCGACGGACAATGTGGGGGTCACCCTCGTGCAGTACAGAGTCGACGCGTCCGCGTGGGTCGACTGCAGCGGTACATCATCCTGGGCTTGTTCCGGGGTAAACCTGGAGGTCGGGGTCCAGATGGTTGAGGTCCGCGCTCTCGATGCGGTGGGAAACGAGGGGACAGACCAGATCATGATCACCCGCCAAGAAGCCGATACGACCTACCGGGAGGTGCCGAGCGACTTCGCTGGAGTTACATGGCTGCACACCAACGTGTCGAGTTGGTCGCAGACTGCAAACCTGCAGAGCGTCTCCATCAGCGGCTCTCTCATCTGTCTCGACTACGACAAGGCGAACGAATGGCCTGGAGTGGACCACGTCGGCGCCTTTGTCAACGGGAATCCGTGGATTTTTATCTGGCACGAAGATAAGTGGTGGGCCGCTACCTGGGAGTGGATGCGACACGGTCAAACTTGCAAGGGTCGCGCTGCCGTAGCCGGCGACCATATCAAGCGCGATCCGTTCTGGGACTTCACCCCGCAATCCGGGGTCTGGTACGGTTTCATGTTGAGCGGTCTGGCCCGAGATCACGTGAGAAACGTGGAGGAGCGAAGCCAAGTCGTGATGTTCCAGTGGCCATAGGAAGAGCGCTGATTTCACCCGGGGTTTCCTGTCAAGTTTGTTCATCAGAATCCGCGGTTTATTTCCGGGGGTTGAAAATATTTGCGGATTGGGAGAAAAGAGGTGGTCGTGAAAGAAAGGACGATTACATGTTGAAACAGAAGCTGATCGATGTAGAAGAACGAAAAAGCCCCTTGGAAATAGGTGAATTTTTGATGGATGTCGGGCGGAAGCTCTTTGAAAATGGAGAGTTTGATGTGGTGCACGGGGGGGAGAGTCACCGGATTGCTCCCACCGGGAGGGTTGAACTGGAGGTTCAGTACAAGACAAAGGGCGACAAACACAAGTTTGAAATTGAAATACAGTGGGTGCCCGGAAAAAAAGATGATTTGAAGATCGAATAGCCTAAGCAAGATGAAACTTTGTATGGGGAATGGTTCAGGAATCCGAAGAATCCGGGATTGACGAAAGGGATTGGTGGGAGGATAAAGAGGTTGCCCGGGAATTTCCGGGAGGGCCAAAGCTATGCCGCGAGTCCGGCCGGGTGCCGGATTGGCCGGATTAGATTGAAGAGTTCAAAAATACAAAGTAAATGGTCTATTCAGTCGTAGATCGGTTGAAGAGAGTAACCGGCGGT
>SLPX01000303.1 GCA_007131745.1 Myxococcales bacterium | reverse complement strand
ATTCCGATAACCGCCAATCCACAACAACCGCGACGGCAACTCAGGGTGCCGGAACCGGAACCAAATCCACTGACAACGCTTCAGAGAGTTCGACAACAGAAAAAAGAACTGAACAAAAGAGATTTACTCTCCAGGTAAGCTCTTTCAAGGAAAGATCCCAGGCCGAAGCAATGGTCAGGCGGCTGGAGTCAAAAGGTCTCAAACCGTACATGATCTCGTCTCACATCCCTCAAAGGGGCATGTGGTACAGGGTCCGCCTCGGTGCTTTTGCCTCCTGGGACGACGCCGTGGGAGCAAAAGAAGAATTTGAAAAAACCTGGCGCATGACCGCTTACGTGATGAGACGACATTGATAAACTCATGAAACCGGAAGGCTCAAAATCTCCAACCAAGCATCTTGGAGCACCCATGCGACCTCTATGGTTGCACCCTACACTGATCGCTGCTCTCGGATGCATTTCAATCGCCTGCCCGTTGGGTCTCCACCTGCTTGTAAGCAAGGCGATCACAAAAAGACTTTCACGTGCAATCGAGACATACACAGGTGGTGATGTAACCATCCAAGCCGCATGGCCTGTGGGGCTCAAGAGCCCCGGAATCAAGGCAGAAAACATTGATATCCGGTTGCACAACGATTCACCGGACAGGATCAAAAAGAGTTCCATATTCATACCCTCGATCCGCGGGCGTTTGCACTTCGGGTCCCTGAACACAATAACTATAACCGTGGAAAACCCCCGCATACGAGCTTCCGGCGACATTGAAGAACTTTCCGGCTTACTGAATCGTCACCCTCGCAGCCCATCGGCCAAAACCCGGTCTTCCGGTCGAAACGCAAACATACTGGTCAGAAACCTTAACGCTGACTTAGTAGTCCACAACGGTCCTGTTACGAGGATTGTTGCCGACGAAGCCCACCTTGTCCTCGAAAAATGCAAAAGCAGAAACAGGACATGCCACAGGGCGACAGTGGGATCACTCAAGGCCGTTTTCAAAAACGGGGGTGAAGTATCGGGAAAAAACCTTTCATGGAAATCCTTCTCGTCCCCGAAAAAAACAGCCGAACTCCAACCCATTTCGGATTCGAAAACAGAAACCATGATCGGGTTCCGGGGCTTTCAACTCGATCGGTTGAACGCGCGCGTGCTCAATGTCCGCCTCCCGGGCAACCTTGGACGGTTCTCCTTGGGTCCCGCCCTGGCCGAAAACAACCTGATCGCATCATTCATCCTGGAAGAACCGGGGGAAGATTTACTGGATATGACTGCAACCGCTTACATAGCGGACGGAGCGGGAGGCCGCGTCCGGGTCAAGGGAATCAAGGATCTACGAACGGGGCAAACAGGAATCCAGGCCGACTTCACAAACATGACAGCGCGTATCCTTACCCTGGAAAAGGGTATTCCCGGAGCCAACGATAAAACAATCGTCAACGGAAGAATAACCGCTTCTCTGGGTCCTGGAAACGAAGGTTCCGCCAGGTTTGATCTCAACATGGATGCAGACACCGAACTCTTTCAGCGTCGCATAGCCCGGACTCCTGTTCAAATCCGGAATTTCGACGTCATGCTGAAAGGAAACGCCCACTGGAAGGATTCCGTGAAAACCGTAGATTTCCGGGAAATGCGGGTCAGAAAAGACGATGTCTCGGCCGGCATTAGGGGTCGAATCAGGTTTGACGAAAAAGGTGTCGGCTGCGCGCTGGAAGCCGTCCTGGAGGAAACCCCATGCCAACGCTTGCTGGATGTAATACCAGCGGAAATAATCCCCGCGCTGGATGGAATGATCTTGTCCGGGAATCTTGGAGCCAAGATCTCGATTTCTGCACATTCAAAAAATCTCGAAGATTTGTCTCTCGCAATTTCATCAAACGGCGGATGTTCGGTTGAAAAAGATCCGCCGGGCGCAGATGCAAACCTCCTTCTGCGTCCCTACACGATGCAGGTGAAAACCGCTGAAGGCACAACGCAAGAGTGGATCCTGGGAGAAGAAAACCCCTACTACCGGTCTCTTGAAAGGTTGCCCAATCACTTGGTAAACGCTTTCCTGACCACGGAAGATCGGGAATTTTTCTCTCACAAAGGCTTTGATATCGAGCAGATCAGAAGAGCGCTTGCTTTCAATGTCGAGCACAGGGGTTTTTACAAGGGCGCCAGTACGATAAGCCAGCAACTTGTAAAAAACGTTTTTCTGAACCACGACCGAAACGTCTCGAGGAAATTACAGGAAGCCCTTCTCACCTGGCGTCTTGAACAGGTGGTTCCAAAAAACAGGATCCTTGAGCTTTACCTGAACCTGATTGAAATGGGACCCGGCATATACGGGGTGGATCATGCATCACGAGTATACTTCAACCGCCCGGCCGGCCGCCTGGTTCCCTTGCAAAGTCTGCACCTCGCTGCCATCACGCCGAGCCCGGTGCGCTACTACAAAACGTTCAAGGGAGGTCGTATAACCATGGATTGGCTGCTGCACCTCAGAAACCTTCTCGCGCAAATGCGAAGGCAAGGCCACATTTCAAATTACGTGTACCGGGAATGGATCAATTCCGAACTCATAATAGCCGCGTATTAATCCAAAACCATCCGTTCCTTCAGCACTGAAAACCCTTCCTCCGCGGTGTCCACCAATTCGAACAAATCCAGATCCTCCGGAGAGATCACACCTTCTTCGACCAAAGCCTGGAAATTCACCACGCGTTCCCAAAAACTCCGCCCCACCAAGACTATTGGAAATTTCTCGATCTTGTGGGTTTGAATCAAGGTCAGTGTCTCAAACAGTTCATCAAGGGTACCGAAACCACCCGGAAAAGCGACCATGGCCCGGACCCTGATCAAAAAATGCATTTTACGGATTGCAAAATAGTGAAACTGAAAAGACAGTTCGGGCGTAATGTAAGGATTGGCGTTCTGCTCAAAAGGAAGCACAATGCTAAGACCTATACTCTTTCCTCCTGCCTCCTGTGCGCCGCGATTGGCCGCTTCCATTATTCCCGGACCGCCTCCGGTGACCACCACCAGTCGACACCGACCCTCTTTTTGGTATTCACTGGTAATCATGGACGAAAACCGCCGGGCTTCCTCATAATACTTCGTGTTTTCTTTCAGGCGGGCGCTTCCGAAAACCGCTATCGTTGATTCGATGCCCTGCTCCTGCTGCAACAATTCCGGCTTCAACAACTCCAACTGAAGGCGCACTGAGCGCAGTTCCGGTCTTAACAGGAATTCCTTGTCCGCATACGCCAAAGTGTACGTCGGTGATTGTGCTGCAGGGGAATCGGACTTCTGTTCACCGGCACGACGGGCGTCCTCTGCGCTGTTTGTCAAAAGAGTGCATTCTTCTTTGTTCATCCTGTTTTCCTTTCCAGTGACCTTCACGTTCGTTGTCAACCCATGTTAATAAGATGATGTTCGGGCATTTTACCAGCCCGAACCCCAACCCACAAGAACCTCGTATTTCGAATGTCTCAGAAACAAAGCGGTGAAAAAAAAGGTGAAAGAAAATTGAAAGAGAAAGGATAACCGCACCCGAAATCAATGGTGCGCTCTCTTTAGCCGAGAGCGCCGGGCGCCGGCTCTACTGAACTTCCATCTCGATGGACCAAGAATTCAGAGTGCCCTCATCGTACATGTAACCGTCGACAACCTTCAAAGTCCAGGTTCCCGTGGCGGGAAAACCGATGAGCTCGGTGGGTGTGAATCGCCTAACCAGATTTTCTCCGCCCATTCCCTCCTGGTTGAAAAGAATCACTTCTTCTCCATCAGGATGGATGAGTGAGACGATGAGATCGGACCTGAAAGTGTGAGTAATATCAACGTCGACTGCCAAGCTCAACACCGCGCCGACCGCGCTTATCTCGATGGTGGATTCAATCCCGTCCGGATCATTGTCGGGAATGACCATCTGGGTGTTATTGGTTTCGGTAATCGTCTGCGTTCCACTGCAACCCGGAAAATCCGAGCAGGATGGGTCCGCACAATCGATCAAGCCGTTTCCGCTGTCGTCGATTCCATTGTCACAGATCTCTTCCGGAACGTCTCCCGTAAGCTGGAAGGTAATCGACCAGGAGTTGAGCTGCCCGGTGTCGGCCGCAGCAGTGTCGGTGATTTCAAGCGTCCAAGTTCCTTCGATGGACTTGCCCACGAACCCGGCCGGAGTGTAGGTCTTCTTCAGATTTCTCTGGCTGCCGCCTTCCCGGTTATGGAGCACAACGCGGGTGTTGTCCGGGCCCACCAGGGTTACGGTCAGATCCCCGACGTATGTATGGGTGATATCCACGTCCAAGAACATGTTGCCTATGATCCCGGGTTGTCCCACCTCTATTACGGAAGTGATTCCTTGAGGATCATTGTCCGGTATGGCGATGGTTTCATTGTTCTTGAAAGTCAACCCTCCTTCAATACAAGCAGGATGATCCGCGCATTCCGGATCTTCGCAATCGGTCAAGCCGTTGAAATTGTTATCCATTCCGTCGTCGCAGATTTCTATCAGTTCAACACTGGGATCATTGGACCCGTAAATCGTCGCGTACTCTTCCACGTATCTCATGGACAAATAACCATAGCCCGCGCCGAACGGATTCCTTATCCCGAAGCCGGTAGTGCCCCAAGAATTCTTGAAAACCCAGAAACCCTTTTCGGTTATCGGATTGCCGTCATCGTCCAGCTTCACCGCGCCGTTTTCATCCACCTTATCAACTTCCAGATCATCATCCCATCCAATCAACAAAATGGAATGCCCTGCTCGCTTTTCAAGGCTTTTTTCCTTGTCGACCGCGTTGGGATAGAGAACATAACCCTCGCTCCAATAATTGCTGTTTGTCGGCAGATCCGAAAGACGATGGTTCCATGATTGATAGAAAAAAGTCATTCCAGCAACCACGCCCTGCTGGTTTTCAGTCATGAAAGCCTTGATGCTGTTAGTTCTGCTGTTAACCCAACGTCCCGGAGGGAGCTTCCACCTTCTGGCCTGCAACGCGGACTCGGGGGGGTCGCCGTTCGTGTAACAAACCCTCGGACGATCGTCCCCTGTGCAGCGTTCATCATGAGACACCCCCCACGGAAAAGTTTCATAGGGGTGGTCCTGCTCCATGACAATCCCGTAGAGATTGATCGCCCTGATGTTTGAGCGCGCATTGGAGCCTTCGGTGTTTACGAAATCTCCAAGTTCCGCCTTGACCGACCACTGAAGGAACTGCTCTGAAAAATTCGGATTGGGCATAGTGCCTTCCCTGATATACAGGTGCTCCATCAATGCTACAGCAGAAAAAATCGAACAAACTCCCCTGCTGCCCTGGCTTCTAACAGGCGATTGATAATCCGCCAGGTCAAAAGCCGAAGGATAAATAGCGTCGGCCTTTCCGCCTTCGGGAATTTCTTCGTTGCTGGGAGCGCCCGTCATCAAGTCATCAAGGCTCGAAAGAGGAGCATCGGAGTCTTCCGGATAAGCGTGTGGAAGATGATCCTTGTCTCCCCCTTCTTTTTGCTCACTACATGCCGATGTACCCAAGGCCAGCATCAAAACCATAATGTATGGAACCCACAACCCCGAAAAATGAATCTTGCGTCTTTTCATGTTAATCACCCTTCTTTTTTTTTGCGGCGAAGCCGATGACCGGCGACAAAACACCAACCAGCATCGACCACCCGAAAGAACATTGCATTTTTTAAGCAATACCTCAAGATCTCCAAACAATCAAAAATGGAACCGAATCCAGTGGATTCGGTTCCATTCGTACTGAATGCAAAACAAATGCCACAAATACAACTTTGCATGCCATACTTTTAAGTAGCTTTATTACGGGATTTTACCTCTCATCTCCCCTTTGAAAACCGCAATCCAAGAAAACCAACTTCCAAAAAACGGCTAGACTTCTTGCCACCGGCAACTCAACCTACCGGTTGACACTTCTCATGAAAACAGGCAGCGCACCTCCGCTTATTCAGAACAAACATGACGGCATAAAACACTTGTGCTTCGCGCTTAGGATTGACTTCATTCTCGCGGAAACTTGTCCCGGACTTGAACCGGGGCCGAAATCGGACTGAACGTTCCGTCTTGTTTCCAAAAGGCCCGGGCGGTAGTATGCACGAACACGCAATGCAAAAGCGCTAAACGTGAAACCTCACATAGCAAGCGCTCACAATGAGAGACAGCGTGGTTTTTTGATGGTAGTGCGTAATAGATAGTTCGGAGAACGAAATGAAAAAATTTTTTAATATCGCCGGGCCGTGTTTGCCGGAAGAGCATTACATGATCCCCCCTGATCGCAGGTTGGGACAGATACGGGAGCTTATTGACAAGAAGGCGTTCTTCATCAT
>SLPX01000419.1 GCA_007131745.1 Myxococcales bacterium | reverse complement strand
TGCGATATGCAGCGCTTTTGCCTCCTTTGATGCGAACGCTTTTGCAGAGTCATCCCGATGTTTTTTTGTACGGCAATTTTGCAGCCGATCAGGTCGTGGCCAAGAACATGGCTCAGGAAATTCATCACTGCCACAATTGGAACGTGGGGTTCAGGATCCTGGAGGTTGCTCCCACGGACGAATTGAAAACGCTTTGCTGGGGGTTTTTGTCGCATCTGGCAGCGGACATGGTCGCCCATAATGTGTATGTGCCGATCAAGATGGTGACCAGCTATGGAGACAGGACTACCAGGCATCTTTACTGGGAGCTGAGATACGACCGAGCAATGCACGACAGGGATGGCGTTTGGGACACAATGAAGAAGCTGGGCGGCAGACGGTTCCCGGAAGCGGATATCTTTTTGAGAGAAGAATTGAGCCGCGCAAGCAGGTTCCTTCCATACGATGTGTCCCGAGTGATTTTCAACAGCATAATGTTGTTGAATCAAGCGGAGATTTGGCGTGAAAAAGTTTCCAACATAGCTGATCGATCTTCGTGGCGTCTTCGGGAAGAGGATCTCATGGCGTACAACAAGATGGCTTTGGATTCGGTGTTCGCCCTTCTCATAGACGGCAAGAGGGCCGCTCCGGTGAGCGTGGACCCCACTGGAATGAGCGTGCTTGCCGAAGCTAAGAAGCTCCGCAAAGCGCTCAAACGCAAGATGAGAAAGGGGTTGCTGGCAAAGCGGTTGTCGTCGGAAACCGAGGCTGAAATCAATGACCGGGTCATGAAGACTATTTCAGAATCCGCCGGGTCGGCCCGGGTCCCTGTTTTGCCGGGGATCGACGAAATATTGGCGTGGGAACGGAGGGAGCGGTTGGAACCCGGACGCTTCAGTTGATGGAAATTTCTACGTTTTCCAGGAATTCAGGCGCTGGTCGAGCCAGGTAGAAACCCTGCATCAGATGGCAGCCAAGGTCGCGCACAACATTCATTTGTGTCCTGGTTTCTATGCCTTCAGCGACCACCTGGCACCCGATGTTGTGAGCGAACGAGATCATCTTGCCCACGAGGTCGCGTCGTATATGGCTATCCTCTATGCCTCGCATCAAAAGCATGTCCAGTTTGATGATTTCCGGTTCAAGTTCCGCCACGGTATTGAGAGCCGAGTAGCCGGAACCCAGGTCATCGATTGCCACCACGAATCCAACTTCTCTGAGAGCTGCAAGCCTCGTCCTGAAAAGCTGGAAATCATCGATTGCAGCGCGCTCGGTGATCTCCAGGACCATCCGTTTTGCGAGCGAGGTCAGCCAGACCGGTGGATCAAGCAGATCCGGATCAGCCAGGTCATCGGGGTGGAGATTCATGAACATGAGGTGACCGGTCGGCATCTTATGAACCGCTTCCGCGGTCATGCGCCTGAGCAGCCGAGAGAGTTTTCGAGCCTTGTTTGTTTTTTCGGCGATGTCGAAGAGCACCAGCGGGCTTGCCAGCTCCCTGGTTGTGCATCTAACCAGGGCTTCATGGCCGAATATCGACAGGTCCGAACATTTTACTATCGGTTGATAGTGAAGCATGAAGTCGTTTTGCTTCATCGAAGTTTCAAGAAGCCTCGCCTGGGCTTCCCTCATGTGTTGTCCCACGTCCATGGCGTTGTGCATGGCTCTTTGAAGCGTTCTGTATACGAGACGTTCCGGGTGAATCCTGGGAACTTGCCGGCTTTGCGCCATGCCCACGTATACCTTGCTGACCGAAGCCAGGTCATCGTCCAGGACCGAAATATGCCGTGCAAGGCCTTCGGCTAGTTGATGTCTCACGTGGAAGTCCGTTGAATCTGATGGGCAGATAATTACCAAGTCATCTGCGAATGCACGGTTCAGTGCAGCGGCTCCCCTGTCGGATCTGAGTTGGGTCACGGTTCGGCGGAGCACATGAGTTGTGGAACCGGTAAGTGCTTCCAGGGCTTCCCACCCGAAACGATCTTCAACCATTGCTCCATTGGGAAAAGAAACATAGAAGATGGTGAACTTTTCCGATTCAAGCAAAACCTCCGCCACGGCAAGGTGAAGTGAGGTCAGAGTGTCTATGTCGGTTATCGGATCTTTGAACCCTCGGAGGTTGTCCAGGCTGGATTGCGACTGGCCGAGGTTAAGCGCTGTCGCGTGTCTTATCCCCGGAAGATTAGCGGTGTTTGAATGACGCCTTTTGGATCTGCTCGGTTTTTTGAGTTCGTCTTTCTTCACTTCCGGCAGGTTAGACATACTCGGCAGGCGGCCCGCGCCGAGACTTTCCTCCGATGGATTCGGGCCGTCAAAAATCCCGTTCTTCTCTACATCTTCAGCGTTCGCGGGTTGGTTTTTTTCACCTGGAAATCTGCCGATTTTTTTCTTCTTCATTTCCTTTGCGGATGACCTCTTTCAGATGAATGCGTTTAAATCCCGAGAATACCACATTTCAGAATTAGAATCTTGTAATATGTGTTCAGCGAGTCGGAGTGTTGACCGGGGGATTGCCGGGTGTGAAATCGCCGTCGCCGTCTGCATCGATCCAAATCGGGTTTGAAAAAGCCATGATCACGCCTTCCGGTCTATACAGGTATTTGTTTTTCGATTTACTCCTCACAATGAATACATACCATGTATCGCTTGAGGGCGAGAGTTCCACCTGTTTGCGCCATTCAAAGGCGTTTCTGTCTTCGGGGGTTTTGGGAGGACGGTTCGGAGATATTTTTATACTGGAAAGTGATTTTCCATTCGCTATGATTTCCAGTGTGTCCACCGGCAACCAGGCCGGTGATTTTACGAGGATATCTACTGTTACGGGGCCTCTTTGTTGAGTCCCGATAAGGGTTTCCGATTTGTCGTCCTGTGCCTTGGTGATGTTCAGAAAAGGGCCGGTGCTGACCACTACTCTGTTGTTTCTTATAGCCTCGATGAACGATTTTTCATCCAACGCGGCCGGGTCTTCATGGCCGGTGAAAATGTAGTTTTTCGGGTAGCCGACCTCATGAAAACCAGCGAGGTGTGCGTCCGACCCTCCGGTGGCCGTGGGTCGCAAACCTTTGTTGAGAAGCAGGTACCAGTCGCGCAGGTTTTCTTCAACGCGCTTGGGTGAATAGATTCTGCATCCGTTGAACACTTCTACCGCGTCGAAGTCGGTGAAAAAACCCGGGCCGTAAGCTTTTCCCCGGCGCCTGTCCAGGTTCATCTGGTTGAACGAGCCGATAAAAGAAAGGCGTGGATGGTTTATTTGTATAATGGGCCTGGGTTTTACTTTTTTCCACGCCTCGACCATCATTTGAGGAGACGCGTTGCGATAAAGAGGCACAGGTTCGTCGGCTGTAAGCGGGAACAGGTTGAAATGTCCGAAAAAAGACCGCCGCGTTGTGACTTCGCATCCGGGGAAAGTCTTGATGCGCCCGGCAAAAGGTTCTTTTTCGGCTTCTTCGCCGTAATCGGCCACAGCGTTGTGATCAGTTGCGACCGCGATTTGTACGTTCTCCGCCAGGAGTTGGACAAGACGTTGCCGTGTTGTGAGCGGGCTGTCATAGCTTGGGTTCGCGTGAAGATGAAGATCCCCGATAAGCGCTGTTGGTGAATAAACGCTTCTCGCGAGGGTTGCGTTTACTTTGGCGGTGCTGTTCTTTTCGACTTTCGTATCCAATGTTTGGATGGAATATTCAGTGCCGTGCAGGAAGGTGATCCTGTAGTTTCCGGGAGCGAGTCTTTTTTGTCCCTTGCCTTCGGCCGTGTAGATCATGTTGAGTACCCCTTCGGGAAAACCGTCTTCTCCGAAGTCGGGATCAGGGATTTCATCTTTTCCTTCTATAAAGAGCCTGGCAGGGAGGAGATTTCCCTCCGGGTCGGTTACTCTGTAGTCTATGAGACCCGAGTCCGGCGGTCGAAGCGCAATGGACAGCTCACGTCTTTCCGGCGGGTCTTGTCTTGATATTGTTTTCCAGGGGCCGGTTCCCGCGCCCGGGATCCAGAGGGCCGCCCTGTATGGACCTTTGCCCGAAAGGACGATGTTTGTTGAGTTCGATGTTTCATCAAGGGAAGAAAACAAAACCGGCAGTTCCGACTTTTTCACCAGGATTTTTGTCCTGGTTCGATCTTCTTCATCGGGATGCTCTATTTTGACCTTTGTTACCGGTCCTCCCAGGATGTTTTGGATTGTTCGGCCGGCCTGCGCCATTGGCCCCTCGACCAAGACGAGGTAACGCCTGGCGGTCATTGTTTCCCTGGTTTCCAGATCCGACCTTTTCGCAACCGCCTGGATTGTTGGATTGAAGCCCGGGAGGCCTACTCTGAAAACCATCCCCATGGGATCCTTTTCCCCGGAAACGAGGGCCATCGTGAATCCGGGCGCTTCCCGGGCCGCCCAATGTCCATGGACGGTGGAACTTTTTTTCACGACCCCGTGACCCGGTATGAAAACGCGGCCGTTTCCCATGTAAATGCTGTCTCCGATCCCGACGCCGTATACCGGTTCGGTTGAGACGTTGCGTACTGTAGTATCGAACTGCAGGTAGTTTCTACCCGCAGGCGCCTTGATTCGGGTACGTACTTCCAGATTCAGATCCCGATCTCTGACCTTGCCGATCAGTTCAAGCTCGGGAGGATCGGTTTCTTCATTGATCACCGCTGCGTGGTAATAAACGCGGTAACGGTCTCTCGTGTCCGAAACCACCGTGTCCATGTAGTGCAAAATATCTTTGGCATCCCGCCTGAACCCGAGGTCGACCAGTTGTCCGTTTTCTTTTCGGAAGACCGCCCAGAGCAGGTCGTTGCGCAAAACCCAGTCGCCCTTTTCACCTCTTGCGCGGGGTCCTTGTAAAAGTCCGCCCGGAGTCGCGATTCCGATATCGCCTTTGTCTTGAGTGACATCCTGAGGAAGCGAGGCTTTCATGAAAGGAGGCTCTTCGGGCCTCGGGCATCCCGACCCAAGCACAGTACCCATCGCGCTGATCATTAGAAGCAGCAGAAGCACTGTTTTTTTCATCGTTTTATTGCCGGATGTCTTGTTCTCCTCTTGCTCTTTTCTTTTTATCTGCATCTTTACGCCGATTCTTTTGTATCCGTCGGATCGGTCCGGGAAGTGCAACCGTCCACCGGAAGCTGTGCAATCATGATTCCGCGGCTTCGCGTCCCCGGTGTTCATCCACCGCGGCGCTTACTCCATAAGCCGCTGCAAACAGCAGAATGCAGAAAAGAATTGCGGTATGCAACCCCAACAATGCCTGTAAAAGCCCGATGATGAGAAGTCCGCACATTCCGGCAAGTTTCATGCTCAGACCCCAGAACCCGAAGAACTCAGCGGACCTGGACAAGGGCGATAAGAGGCCCACGAGTGTGCGGGTAGCGCTCTGGCAGGATCCCAAACTCACTCCCGCAATACATCCGACAACCAGGAAGATGTATTGGGCGTCAACCTGGATCCCGAACCATCGGCTGAGGTATGTGCTGATATGGGGAGTAAGGTAAATGAAAGCCACCGCGCTGATCCAGAGAATCAGGGTGATGCGATAGGTGCGCAGAGCGCCCACGCGATCCTGGATGAAGCCGAAACCGAAGGCTCCTGCGGCTGCTGTTATCTGGACGATCACGAACATCAAGGTGCGCACGTGTTCTTCCCACCCGATCACTTGTGCGCCGTATATAAACGAATATGTGATGATTATGTAGATTCCATTCATCGCAAAAAAAACGGAAACGAGCAGGACTGCAAGATCCTTGTGGGAGGAAAGGTGCGATATGGTTTGGCGAACACGTGAAAGCCCCACATCCAGGTATCCGCGACCCGGTTCCAGCGGCCGTTTCGTCCCCCGTTCCTTCAGCCAGACAAAAGTGGGGATCGCGGCTACCAGGAAAAATCCGGCGGCCCAAGGTCCGACCCACCTGATACGATCGAAGTTTTCAGCGCTGACATCTCCGAGTACGAGGAGAACGAACACCGCCGACACCATGCCTCCCACGTATCCCATAGACCAGCCGAAGCCGGAGATTTTGCCGAGGTCTTCAGGTGGTCCGAGCTGGGGCAGAAAACTGGCTATGAATGCTTCGCCGATCGAATATCCGAAATTCGATATGATCAACAATACGACCCCGAGAAGGGCGAACCCGGGCGAAACGAAATAGAGCGCGGCAGTTGCGAAAACTGTGAGTAGGTAACTTGCAAAGAGGAAACGTTTCTTTGTAACGGTGTAGTCCATGATCGCCCCGGCTACGGGTGAGCAGACAACGACCATCAGGTAACTTATTGAGAGAGCGAGGCTCCAGAGAAAATTCCCCAGCCGATAGTTTTGACCGTGACTCACGATGACCCGGGTGAACAGATCTCCG